>DATKZA010000015.1:0-7065 GCA_035528155.1 Patescibacteria group bacterium
TGCAAGTAGCAGCCGGGGCAGGAGGTGACCACGGCGGCGGCGCCGAGCTCATCCAGTTTGTCAGTTTTTTTGTCCAGGATCCTTGCCGAAGTGGCCGGGAAACCGACCTTGAAAATACCGCCGAAGCCGCAGCACAGCGCCGAGGCATCATCCCGGTAGCGGTCGCCGAATTGCTCGAGAAAATGGCGCGCCTCCCTCTGCAGTTTCAGTGATTTGAGGTTGTGGCAGGGGTCGTGGTAGGTGAAGGGCCCCGGGAACGGCTTGGCGAAATTCGGGTCGATGGCGGCGTCGGGGCGGAATTTAAAAAGAAATTCGCTCAATTCAAAAATTTCGATTCCCGGCAGGTCGTAATATTTTTTAAAAGCCAGCACGCCCGTGGAGCAGGGGACGACCAGGTATTTGAATTTGTAGGCGGCGAATATTTTTTGATTTTTTTCGGCAAGGGAAGCGAATTTATCATTCCACCCCTGCGAAAGGTAGGGGAAACCGCAGCATTGAAGTTTCGGCGGATAGGCCACCGAAAAACCCTGTTTCTCGAGCAGGGCCTTGATGGCGGCAATTTTTTCCGAGTAGAAATAGGTCAGCACGCAGCCGGGGAAGAGCAATACGTCGTAGCTCTTTCCCTTGTCATGAGTGATGAACTTTTTCAGGTTGGTGACCTGGAACGACGGCAGGAAGAATTTTTTTTTGAACGGAGTACGTGCCAGGAGCCGGGGCAGCCAGAGGACCTTGCGCAGGATGAATCCCTGGTAGAAAAAAAGGAGCATTTTTTTCAACCGGGGGATGCGCTTGCCGCCCGAGGCCCGGTTGCGGTGATTGATCATCATGGACGTGAATTCGACGCCGTTGGGGCAGGCGCTCTCGCAGCCGCCGCAGACCAGGCACTGGTAGAGCAGGGCGCGGTTGCGGCTGCCGGCCTCCAGGCGGCCGTCGTCCAGCGCCTTGATCAGGTTGACCTTGCCGCGCGGCGAATTGGGCTCGGTGAGCTCGGCCGCGTAGACAGGGCAGGCCGACTGGCAGGTGCCGCAGTCGGCGCAGAGCCGGGCGATTTCGGTGATCGATTTTTCAGCCATCGGCTGCCATTATATCAGGTACCGCCGCCCAGCTCCAATCGTTCCTGGGTCGTAAAAAAAGAATGATTGGGACAAATGTTGGTTTATAAAAAAAAATAGTACATACTATTAAGTAAGGGTGGATTGCCTAAGGCAAACATTGTCTGCCGCATCTTCGGAAGCGGGAATGAAGATGCATGCAGAAATAAAAAAATAAGCAAGGAGAGAGCATATGAAAAAAAATGAAAAGAAAACCCTGACCACCGGGTTCGGCATGCCGGTGGACAACGACCTGAATTCGGTCACCGCCGGGACCAAGGGGCCGCTGCTGATCCAGGACGCGCACCTGACCGAAAAACTGGCCCATTTTGACCGCGAACGGATTCCCGAGCGCGTGGTACACGCCAAGGGTGCCGGGGCGCACGGAACCTTTGAGGTAAGCGGCGATGTGAGCCGGTACACGCGGGCCAAGTTCCTTTCCGAAGCGGGCAAGAAGACCGATGTGTTCGTGCGCTTTTCCACCGTGGGCGGCGAAAGGGGCTCGGCCGATTCCGAGCGCGACCCGCGCGGCTTCGCCGTGAAGTTCTACACAGAGGAGGGAAACTACGATATGGTGGGGAACAATACGCCGGTTTTCTTCATCCGCGACCCACTGAAATTCCCCGACTTCATCCATACCCAGAAACGCAACCCGGCCTCCAACCTCAAGGATGCCGACATGTTCTGGGACTTCCTCTCCCTGACGCCCGAGTCCATCCACCAGGTGACCATCCTGTTCTCCGACCGGGGCACGCCCAGGAGCTTCCGCAACATGAACGGCTACACCAGCCACACCTACATGTGGTACAACCAGAAAGGCGAACACTTCTGGATCAAGCTGCACTTCAAGACCGAACAGGGCAATAAGAACTTCAGCGGCGAGGAGGCCGAGCGCATGCGCGGCATTGACCCGGATTGCACAACCCGCGACCTGCATGAGGCGATCGCCCGCGGCGAATTCCCTTCCTGGCGCGTAGAGGTGCAGGTGATGACCCCCAAGCAGGCCGAAACCTATCGTTTCGATCCGTTCGACGTCACCAAGGTCTGGCCGCACGCCGATTTCCCGCCCTTCACTTTCGGCCGCATGGTCCTGAACCGCAACCCGGAAAACTATTTCGCCGAAGTGGAGCAGGCCGCCTTCTCACCTGCCAATTTTGTCCCCGGCATCGCCTCCTCCCCGGACAAGATGCTGCAGGGCCGATTGTTCAGCTATCACGACACCCACCGCCACCGGCTCGGCGCCAACTACCACCTGCTGCCGATCAATGCCCCCAAGGCGGCCATGAACAGCTACCAGCGCGACGGCGCCATGCGCCTGGACGGCAATGGCGGCGGCAGACCGAATTACTGGCCCAACAGCTTCGGCGGCCCGGAGCCCGATCCCACTCTGGCACCCCCGGCCATCGACATATCCGGTCAGGCCATGCGCCACGCTTACGTACTGGGCGATGTGGATTTTGTGCAGGCGGGTGATCTTTATCGCAAGGTCATGAGCGAGTTGGACCGCGAGCACCTGGTGAGCAATATCGTCGGCCACCTGGGCCATGCCCAAAAGCGCATCCAGCTGCGCCAGTGCGCCATTTTTTACAAGGCCGATCCCGAATATGGCGAGCGAGTCGCCAAGGGATTGAAATTGGATGCGGCCGAAGTGAAAAAACTGGCCGCTTTGTCCCAGGAAGACCGGGTCAAGGCGACGTCCTGAGAATCACGAGATAACCGCAAGGAGCGGCACTGCCGGTCAAAGTGGTGCCGCGCTTATTTTTCTTTGCTCTGGGCCAGGGCCTGGCGCGCTTCTGCGGCCAGGGCGGTATGGGAGTTGGCCTCCAGGCAGGCCCGGTAGCCTTTGCGGGCCTCGCGGGGGTTGCCCAGGAGTTCCATGGTCCTGGCGTAGATGTAGGCGTCATACCAGAACCAGATCCGGGTCTCGAAGTCGCCCGCCGCCATTTTTTTTAATTTTTCGAAAGCCGGGCCGATCCTCTCTCCGGCCTCTTCCATTTTTCCTTCGCGGGCCAGGAGGAAGCACAGGGAGACCTCGGTCATGTGGCCTTGGCGCAAAGAGTATTTGGCCAGGTCTTCCAGGATCCAGCGGGCGCGGGTTGGCTCCGCCTGGGCCAGGATCATGCTGCGGGCCAGGAACAGCCTGTATTCCCTGACGATGAAAAAAGCGGGCGGCTGGGTCTCGCCCTGGTGAAGAGTGCGGTAGGCTTGCGAATAATTTCCCTTGAACATCTCCAGGATCCCGGAAAGGGGGTTCCTGGCATAAGGATAATTCTCCTGGTAGATCTTCTCGAAGTACTCTCTCGCTTTCTCCATCTGCCCCGCGGCCAGGTGGAGGTTGCCCAGGAAAAGGCGCATGCCCACGTTGGCCAGGCCGAAAAAATTCCGGCTTTGGGAATAGGATCGCTCCATGGTTTCGATGGCCGGCAGCGGTCCTTGTTCGAAAAAAATGATCTCCAGGAGCCTTTGCATCGCGTCATTGTTGCGCGGGAAATATTGCAATGCTTCTTCCAGGCTCTTTTTCCCGGCCTCGTACCGGCCCATGCCGGTTTCGCAGTCCCCTTTCAGGTAGAGGAGCGCCGATCTCAAGTAGGGATTCTGTACTGGCAGATCGACGGCTTTGCCGATCAACTCCAGCGCTTTCTCAGGATTGCGGCGGATGGTTTTCTGTTGAAAGCTATCATTGATCAGGCCGTTGACCCGGGCCAGGATTTCCGGCCGGTCCCGGTAAATCAGGATCTGTCCCTTGCGCTTCACTTCCAGTTTGCCGTCGCGATGTACGGTGATGGCCTCGCGTTCCTGTTTGTCGAACAGGACCACCCGGCCCTGGCTGAGCCAGTGGTTTTCAGTGATCTGGCTGGGGCGGGGAACAAAGACCAGAAAGTCCGCCGGTGAAGAGTCGAAGTCGAGATTGTAACTTGGGAAAATTTCCCGGTGGCGCTCTTTTAGCGAGGAGACGTTCCATTCGGTCAGGTAGGCCAGATGCGAGACCAGGTTGTTGGCGCCCAGGACCAGCAGGGATACTTCACTGGCGTTGTTTTTCAGGACTTGGGTTTCCTCGATCGAACCGGGGCTGCATAACACCGAAAACGCTCCGTCCTTGCCAAAAACCAGGGCTGACGGATACATGCCCTGGAAATTCTGGAATTGGAACATAGCCAGATTTTCCCCATCTTCGCCATTTTCCAGCTTCTTGAAATTGGCCATGGAAAATACCGGGGCGAAATCGTAGGGGGTCAGGTTGAACGTTTTGCCATAGGGTTCCTGGCCGAGCAGCTTTCCCCTGGGGTTAAGGATGGCCAACTGGTTGTCGATCCGGTCAGAATTGACCGAGCTGTCCCCGGCGAAAATCCCTTTGCCGGGATGGGAGAGGAAGACCATGGTAAGCGAAGACGGTTGATCTTGCAGGTTGCTCAAGAAGGAAAGCTTGAGATTATTTACCGGGTTCTGCTCGCTTTGCCAGTCCCAAGGTCTCGTTTTGTGGACAATATAGGCCAAATGGACGCCGAAGGGGGCAAAATCCTTTTGCCAGACGGTTCTGCCAAAACGATTCTGTGCCCGCACCACGGTTTTGCCGGTTTCCAAGGAATGCACTGCCCGGGACCCCAGGGTCTGGATATACGCCGCATAGGCAATGAGCAGTATCGCGGCCAGGGCCGCCGCGCGGCGCAAAACCTTGGGTAAGTGGCGCGCCAGGGAATGCAGCAGAGGTACGCTGCCTTTGCGCAGGCGCTCGCCCATTTCGACCGCGTTGCGGAAGCGATCCTGTTTTTTCTTGGCCAGTGCCTTGGCCACCACGAACTCCACTACCCGGGGGACCTGGATGTCGCGGTCCTGGATGCGCCCGGGTTTTTGGTTCAGGTGCATGAGGACCAGGCCCATGGTGCTGGTGTCGGCGAAAGGGTAGGCCCCGGTCAGCGCCTGGTAGAGCAGGATGCCCAGCTGGTAGATGTCGGATTCGACCCCCAGCTCCCGGTTCTGGATCTGCTCGGGAGACAGGCAGAAGGGCGAGCCCACGATCTCGCCGACCGAGGAGGTTTTTTCCAAGTCGCCGATCTCCTTGGCCAGGCCGAAGTCGAGGATCTTGATCTTCCCATCCCGGTCCACCGTGATGTTGGACGGTTTCAGGTCGCGGTGGATGATGCCCTGGGCATGCAGTGTCTCCACCCCGCGGAGGATCTCATAAAATATGGGCTGAAACTCCTCCCAGGCAAAACGCCCCTTGTCCCTGAGCAGGTCTTTCACGGTGGGGCTTTGGATCCATTCCATGACCATGAACCAGATCCCCGACCAGTTCTCCAGGGAAAAGATCTTGATGATGCGCGGGTCGCTGATCTTGCGGGAAAGATTGATCTCACGCTGCACGCGCAGGAATTTTTTTTCGTCAGGAAGGAAAGCGGGGTTGAAAAATTTCAGCGCCACCCGGGTTTTCAGGGTCAAATCGAATCCGGCGAAAACGATGCCGAAACCGCCCCTGCCGATCAGTCCTTCCACCCGGTAGCGATCGTTGACGATCCGCCCGGGCTCCACCTGCGAGAGATTCAGGTAACGGATCTGCAGTTCCTGCTCGCAGGGTGAACCATGCGGATTCACTTCTTTGTAAAAAACATTGGCTTCAGATGTTGAATTTTCTTTGTCTATATTCAATGGCTATGCTTTCCTTGCCGGCTGATCCTGAGGTTCGATTCTATCAGGAAAGCAGGGAAACATCAATTTTTTTGTACGCGCTTTGACTTCCGATCTTGACTCCAATTGCCGGGAACGGCTTCCGTCTCAATATTCGGCCGGGGTTGTTTTCATAACGCCTTTGGCTTACACTGGATTTTGCCAATCGACCGGTGCGAGCGGATAAGATCGCTACCGGCAGGGGATCGGCCCATGGAAAAACGATTCTGCCCACGCTGCGGGAAAAAACTGGAAAAGCGAAGCATGGAGAACAGGGAGCGGAACTTTTGCGCGGACTGCCGGGCTCCGGTCTACGAGAACCCGGTGCCGGCCACGGCGGTCATAGTGTTCAACGAGCGGCAGGAGCTGCTGCTGGTGCAGCGCGCCGTGGAGCCGGGAAAAGGCAAATGGTGCCTGCCCGGCGGTTTCCAGGAAACGGATGAGACCCCCGAGCAATGCGCCTTGCGCGAATTGCGCGAAGAGGCCGGGATCGAGGGCAGGGTGACGGAGCTGATCGGCATGGAGATGAGCCCGCACCCCCTGTACCGGGCGGTGCTGGTGGCCGGCTTCAGGGTTGATGCGGCCGGCGGCGAACTGCGGGCCGGCGACGATGCCCTGGCCGCCGCCTATTTTCCGCTGTCGCAGCTTCCCGAGATCGCCTTTGTCAGCCATAAACGCATCATCGAACGGGCCGGACGGCCGATCCTGTCGCGGCAGCGTTTCCGGGACTTGCCCGGGGGCGCCTATGTCGTGACCAGCAATGACCACCTGCTGGTGGCCCGGGAAGCCTGCCGCGGCGGCGCCCGCATCATTCAGTACCGCGACAAGGATGCGAGCGCAGCCCGGAGATTGGAAACGGCCCGCCAGATCCGCGAGATCACCCGGGAATGCCGGGCGCTGTTCATCGTCAACGACCAGATCGATATCGCCCTGCTCAGCGAAGCCGATGGTGTGCACCTGGGCCAGGAAGATGTCGCCATTGCCGCCGCCCGTTCCCTGCTGCCCCCCGGGATGATCATCGGCGTTTCCTGTTCTTCCCTGACCGAGGCAAGGAAAGCCGAAAGTCAGGGCGCTGATTACCTGGGCGTCGGTGCCATTTTCGCCACGCCGGTCAAAGTCGGATATCCCGTGGTCGGATTGGCCGGATTGCGGCGCATCGCGGCGGAGGTTTCCGTCCCCCTGGTGGCCATTGGCGGCATCAACCTGGACAACATGGCCGGGGTAAAGGCGGCCGGGGCCAAATATGCGGCCATGGTGCGCGAATTCCAGGACGATACCGAGGCCAGGGTGGCGGCGGTTAATGCGATTTTTA
>DATKZA010000016.1:0-13309 GCA_035528155.1 Patescibacteria group bacterium
TGGTATTGTTGTTGGTCAGGTTGTAAGCGTCGACGAAGAGGGTCGCCGAAGTGCTGCCGTCGGAACCGATCGGGAATTTCTTCTCCAATCCCAGGTTCAGGGTCCAGAAAGCGGGCAAGCGGTCGTCGCCAAACTTCTTGTCTGGCTCGTAGACGGAGAAATAGCCGAGCCCGTTTTTCCTGTTTGCAGACTCTATGTAGGGGGCCAGCACGTAGCCTTCCTGGGCCGCCAGGGCGAGCGTAACATTAATGTTCCAGGGCAGCTGGTACAATCCCGACACCTTGAACTGCCAGCGCGAGTTCACATAGACGCCCGAAGATCCTTTCAACCCGCGGGGCGAATACGGGGCCTCGTTCCAGTAGTCGAAATTGGTCATGTCGAAGGTATCTTCGGCGAATTGTAAATTTTTCCAGTCCTGGTAGATGAACGAAGCGTCGGCCATCCACTTGTTGGAGAATTTCTTGGTCATGGACAGCTGCAGGGCCAGGTAGCGATTGTAGTTCTTCTTGTAATTAGTGAAATAGGTCCCGACCGGAACCTCGTGGCGATCCCAGTACTCGACCGTCTTGCCGTTCACCGTCTCGGTGCCTTTTTTGTACCAGTTGGCAGCGGTTTCGACCGTGCCGTCCTCCATGATGCCGAGCTCGCGGATCTCGTTGTGCTGCTTCTTGTAGAAGCCGGTGACAGAGACGGACAGGTCCTCGGCGAGTTCCTTTTCAAAGCTCAGCGTCAGTTCATCCAGCAGCGGCGTATTGTAAGTGTCAGCAAAGCGGGCGTTCACGCGGCCGGTTTCGTAGTCGGTAGTGGTGCAGTAGTTTGCGTAATAATAATAGTCATAACCTCCATATGCGAGCTCGTGATAAGTGGGAATGCCGTCGCCGTCATCATACCAATAAATGTCGATCTCGCGGAAACCGCCTCCGTTCGGCAGCAGAGGAAGTATCCCACTACCAATACTGAAACGCGAGCCGTAGCGGGCCGCCGATAACTTGATGACGTTCTTGCCGTCGCCGGTGATGTCATAGGAAAGGGAAATGCGCGGCGAAAAGCTCTTGAAATTCGGCGCATTGTATTCTTGGACGGTCAGCGGCCCGAGCCATTCCGGATAAAGTTGGTCGCCGTCGTGCTCCGGGTCGATCTTGTCCACCCAGGTGAAGCCGGGCAGGTCGTATTTGTTGATGCGCGGCGCCTGTGAATCATAGCGTAAGCCAAGGTTCAAGGTCAGGCGCTTGAAGGTCACCGTATCGGAGATGTATCCCGACACGCGCTGCAAAGAAGCGTTGATCTCGTTGTCGGCCTCCAGCCATATTCCGTACGACGAGGTATAGTCGCCGTACCACTTATAGTAGTTGACGCGCTGGTTCGGAGAAAGGGTATGGGAAACCGTGTCGATGTTGTTGTATTCGACGCCGAAACGGAGCTCGTGATCGCCGTTCAGCAACTTTTCCACAAAAAGGTTGCCTTCGAGTTGGGCGTTCATCTGGTCGTATCGGCTGAACCAATCGTTGGCCGAGCCGGTCTGCCGGATGTAGTTCCTGGAGGAGTAGCGCTGGACGTCGTTGCCCACTTCATGGCCGCTGATCGGGTCGAGCTCGGAGCCGTTCGGGTTAAAGTCGCAATCTTGTCTGATCAGGCCGACCTTGGCGCTCAGCATCAGGTTGCCCAGGACCTGCTCCAAGGTGCCGTACCAATAGTAGTTGGGCATGTTCTGGACGCGCAGCGCGTCGGTCGTCACCTGGGCCAGATCCCAGCTCTGGTTCGGCTTGTAAGCCATATTGTACTTCTTGTCGTAGGAAAGGTGTAACTCCACCGAGGTGTTGCCGAACTGGGCGTTGAGCTTGGTGTAGCCGTTTGTCAGCACGGCGGCGCTCTCATCGTTGCTCATCGCGCGAGCGTGGATGTCCTGGATACTCCAGGTGCCGAAGAACCAGAGCTTGTCTTTCTTGATCGGGCCGCCCAGGCTGACGCCGTATTGATACAGGCGGTTGATGCCCGGTGTCACGTAATTGGCGATGGGCGGCGCCTCGGGCGCGTCATGCTTCATTTCCCAGGCCTTGTCCTCGACGTAGAGGTGGAAATCGCCACCCATTTTGTTGCCGCCGCGCTTGGAGACGAAATTGATCTGGATGCCGCCGGTCATGGCGGTGACGTCCATGGCGCTGGTGGTGACCTGCAATTCCTCGTAGTTGTTCACGTCGAGGTAGCCGGTCGACGTGCCGGCGGTGACCATGGAGCTGTTGTCAATGCCGTCGACGCTCCATATGGTGTCCCTGGAGCTGGCGCCGCCGGAGGTGGGGTTCGATTGCTGCGCCGAATCGGAACCGCCGACGTCGGCATTGTTGGCCATGATACCGGGGACCATGTTGAGCACCGACCAGGGGTTGCGGGCGCTGGGCAGCGACTGCAGAGCTTCCTTGGAGACGTTCATGCCCACGGAAGTGCGCCGGGTGTCGACCACGTTGGCCTTGCCCGTGACCACGATCTCTTCTTTGATGGTGGTTGTTTCCATGGGGATGGTCAGGGTGACATTCTTGCTGGCATACAGGTGAAGACCCTTGCGAATGACGGTCTTGAAACCGTCCAGTTCCAACCTCAGTTCATAGTTGCCGGGCAGCAGGCGCACGAAGCGGAAATTGCCCTCCGCCGAGGTCACCGCCGTTTTCGTGCCCAGCACGTCGGCGGTCAAGGTCACCGCCACGCCGGGGATGGCCGACCCGTCGGGCAGGACCACGGTGCCGTAAATGTCAGCCATGGTTTGCTGCGCCGCCAGCCCTGCTGACAGGAATAGTAATGCACATACTAGTGAAAGCCATTTTTTCATCTTTCCTCCTTTGAATTTATTTATTTTTATATTTTTGTTTTTGCCGAGAGATGCAGCCTGGAACATTCATAATTATATGAATAGAATATTTATTTTCAATTGTCAATAGTGAAATATTATTTTCTTTCCATTATAATTCTCCAGGACGTTCAATGAATAATCGATTTTAAGTGAAGGAGGTGAACAATGAAGGTCGGCCATGATTTTAAGACAAAAAGGAGCGGTTCCCGAACCTTGCTGGCGATCGGCCTGCTGCTGGCCGCGGCATTTTCCTCAGGCCTGGAGTCCCAGGAGAAAAAACTGGCCTGGGACCAGAGCCAGTCCGTCTACAACCGGCGCATCCATCCGCAGCAGCCGGCCGCCCGGGTGGACTGGGAAGCGCGGGTCACACGCCTTCTGCGCGAGGAGCCCGGGGACATCGTCGTCACCTGTGTCGGCGACATGATCTTTAACGAACAGATCAGCCGCCTGCGCGAGTCGGACCACCGGCAACTCTTTCGCATCATGCAGGAAGCCGACATCGCTTACGGCAACCTCGAGTTCTCCATCAACGACCATCCCGAGCTCCAGCGGCCATTCTATAACTTCAGGGCGCCTCTGGAATTCGCCTGGGAGGTCGCCGCCATCGGCATCAACCTGGTGAGCCTGGCCAACAATCATGCCTTGGACTTCGGGCCTCAGGGACTCGCGGATTGCCTACGGGCTCTGGATCATGCCGGCATCACCCATGCCGGCGCCGGCCTGACACTGGCAGCGGCGCACGAGCCGGGGACAATGAAGGTACAGAGTCAAAAAACAAGGTTCGCGACGCTCTCCTACATGCGTTACTGGACCATGAAGTACCGCAGCCGCGAAGCCGGCGCCCCCGGCCTGGCCACCATCGACCCGGCGGAGATCCTGGTCGCCGGGGCTGAGGGTAAGGTCGAGACGGTCGAGGGGTTACTCGCCGGTGACGTGAGTCGGATGGAGGACGACATCGTGATGGCCAAGCGGCATAACGACATCGTCATGGTCGCCCTGCACAACCACGACCTCAGCCACCACCGCGCCTACGGCATCCAGGACACGACGCCGGCGAACGACCAGATCATGTATCGCCGGGCTATCGACGCCGGCGCCGACATGGTGATCGGCAGCGGACCGCATGTCCTGCGCGCGATCGAATTTTACAAGGGCAAGCCCATCTTCTTCAGCCTGAGCAACTTCATTTACCAATACCGCACTCCGGACCAGATCCCGATCGACCTGATCCACCAGCGGGACGGCGAGATCGCGCGGCCGACGAATGTCTCCGTGTGGGACCGCCGCGATCCGCCCCAGATCTTCGAGGGCGTCATGCTGCGCCTGACCATCAACAAGGAGAAGCTCAAGCGCATCGAGCTCATCCCTTTCACCATCGACGACGAGGGCCCCTTGTACGGGGTGCCGCGCCTGGCCAGCGATAAAAGGGGAAGTGAGATCATCGACACGCTGCGGCGGCTCTCGCTGCCAGCCGGTACGAAGATCGTTTCCAAGGGATGGTATGCCGAGGTGGAGTTCTGAAACGTCCTCCGGGTCCATCGCCTGCAGATCCGCTGTCTTTTCATCCCGGCAGATGATATAATTATTCCGCGAGGTTTAAATAAAATGCCCATGAAGTGGAAGCTGACAAAAGTATTTATCTTGATCATTGCGGTCCCCTTGCTTTTTCCAGGCGCGGCCGCAAGCCAGGAACCGGCTTTCAATGTCCTGTTGATCACCATCGATACCCTGCGCTACGACCGGGTCGCCATCCTGGATCCCCGGCATGTCAAAACCCCGAACCTGGACAACTTGGCTGAAAAATCTTTGGTTTTCACCCGGGCTTTCTCGCACAACCCGGTCACCCTGCCCGCCCATATTAATATCCTGACCGGAACCACCCCCCTTTTCCACGGCGTCAGTGACAACACAGGCTTCAAACTGGACAAAAAATTCCTGACCATCCCACAATACCTGCGGCGCCATGGCTATCGCACGGCCGCTTTTATCGGCGCCTTTCCCCTGGATTCCCGGTTCGGCCTGGATCAGGGTTTCGACCGCTATGACGATTTCTACGGCACCCGCAACGAGCGTGAGTTTTTCTTCGTGGAGAGGCCAGCGGAAAAAGTGATCGCCCCGGCCATGGCCTGGATCGGCAAGCAGCCGCAGAAATGGTTCGGCTGGATACACCTGTTCGATCCCCATCAGCCCTATCTGCCGCCATCCCCTTTTAAGGAAACATACGCGGCTGACCCTTATTCCGGCGAAGTGGCCTACGTCGACGCCCAGTTGGGCGTATTGTTCGATTTTTTGCAAAAAAAACGACTACTGGAAAAGACAGTGGTCATCCTGACCGCGGATCATGGGGAGGCGTTGGGTGAAAAGGGAGAAGACACCCACTCTTACTTTGCCTACAACAACACCATTCATGTCCCCCTGTTCATTCATATTCCCGGACGCAAACCGCAAACGTTCGCCAAAAACGTTTGTCATACGGACATTTTCCCGACTGTCTGCGACGCACTGAATTTGAAAATCCCGGCCAAATTGCAGGGTGAATCCCTGCTTGAAATTCTGGCCCGCGGCAACCGCAAAAGCCCGGAAATTTATTTCGAATCCATGACCGCTTATCTGAACCGCGATTGGGCGCCCCTGCACGGCTTGATTTCCGGCAATACCAAATTCATCGACCTGCCGATCAAGGAAGTATACGACCTGGAAAACGATATGGATGAAGAGCACAACCTTGCCGCCAGCAGCAAGATAGGAACATTGAAAGACACCCTGAACCGGCTGATGCGAAAATTGAAAAATCCGCTGGCCTCCGGCCGCGAAGATCGTTTGGACCCGGAAACGCAAAAACGGCTAAAATCTCTGGGCTACATTTCCGAAAGCCGTTCCGGGCAGCGGAAAAAGCAATACACGGAACAGGACGATCTGAAAACCCTGCTGCCGCTGCAAAGCAAACTGCTTGACGGTGTCGCCAAATTCCAATCTGCTGATTTCCCCGGCGCCGAAAAAACGATCCTTGACGTGATCTCGGCCAGCCCGGGTTTTATCCTGGCCTACACGCATCTGGCATCCATGTACAAGGAAATTGGGAAAAGCAGTGCGGCCGTCCAGGTTTTGGAGCAGGGGTTGGAGAAAAATCCGGACAATATCCTCCTGCTGGCCAAACTGGGGATCGTGCTGGCCGACAGCGGCAGCTGGCAGCGGGCCATTCCCATCCTTGAGCTTTGCATCCGCAAGGAGGATTTCGATCCGGAAAAATTTAATTTCCTCGGCATTGCCTATTACCAGGGCGGAGATTTCACCAAGGCCCTGCAGAGTTACGGCCGCGCCCTGGAGCTGGACAGCAACAACGCCTCCGTGTACAACAACATCGGCGGCGTGCATCTGGCGCTTTTTTTGCGCAGCCGTCAGCAGCAGGAGCTTGTTCAGGCCGAGCGCAATTTTAAAAAAGCCCTGGAGATCGATCCCCGGTTGTTTTCCGCCTGCAACGGCCTGGGAATCTTATATAGAAAGACCGGCCGCAACACCGTGGCCATCGCCTACTGGCGGCAGGCCCTGGCCATCAAACCCGATTTCGATCTGGCACTCATCAACCTGGGCATTACCCTGCTCGAGGAAGGCCGTGCCGGCGAAGCCCTGGATTGTTTTTTGAATTACCGCGAAAAGTTTTATCATAAAATTCCCCTAAGCGAGAAACAGCGTGTCGACCGCCTGATCGCCGAGGCCAGGGCCAAGCTCGGGCCTGCCGGGTAGATCAAATTGTCTTGATTTTTTAAAATCAGCGAATAAACTTTTCAAGTGAATTTTGATATAATAGTATCCTCATAGAAAAAGCGACTATCATGGGCCGAAAAAATAATCCATTCGCAGTAATTTGCGAGAAAAAGCGAAATCTTGCGCAAAAAATTGTCGGTATCAGCCGCAAAACAGCGATAATGCTCATTTTATTATTTGGCACGCCAATTGCTATACCCTTTGCAGACAACCGCAAAGGAGGCTGATATGAAAAAAGTCAAATTAACCATTCTATCCCTGGCAGTGATCGCAGTTGCGGCGATTGCTTTTGCCGCCGAAAATGAGAAAGTCCCCGTTCCTGCCCAAACCATTTCCCAGAAGGAATTGGTCCAGCGTTTCGGCTTCATCGATGAAAACGGCGACGGCATCAATGATCTAGCCCGCGATGCGGACAACGACGGCATACCCAACTGTTTGGACCCGGACTGGGTTTGCCCCAAGGACGGATCGGGTTACAAGAACCAGTATGGCTACAAGCATCAGAATGCCAATATCCAGAATCGCGGCGGTTCAAGCCATTTCGCTTACAGTTATAATTATTTATGGAGCAACGATGGGGGGGGCGGCAACAGCACCAATGTCTGCAACAACACCGGCCCCAACGGCAACCAGCGACGGAACCGCAAAACGCGGCGCGGTCATTGAATGCCCAAAAAATCGTTCATTACGAAAATCACGGCGAGAGCCTCGCTCTCCCTGTGCCTATTGCTGGCGTTCTTGCCCAATTTGTCCATGGCCGCCAACAATAATATATCCATAGCGCCATATCTTGACTTCAACTACTCCGGCAACATCTTTTGGGACTCATCGGCGGTCAGTGATTCCACTTTTTCACCGGGGCTGGAGCTTAATTTCGCTAGCCGCCAGTTCAACTTATTTCTGACTGCCGACGGCAAAATCTACCGGAGCAACGACTACCTGAACCAATCCACGATCTACGGCGGCTTCAATTTTTATAAAGTGCTGTCCGCACGCAGCACCTTTTTCCTTTCCCCGGATTTCAGCCTGACCCAGTTCAAAGGCGACATGTCTTACCTGAACACCGCTATTCCCAGCCTGGCCGTCGGGCTGAAACACATTTTTTCCACTCAATTATACAGCCGCATCAGCTTGAATCTGCGCCACAGCAATTATCTTGAGGAAAATTCCTATGACCGCTTGCGCATGGCGGCTTTTTGGGAAATGAGCGCCTTTTTCAAAACCCAGACCACCCTGCGCCTCACCCTGGGCATGAACTATCTTTTTTTTCCTCATATTTTTACAGAAATGCCAGCCGCAACTGTTGCCTCGGATCCTCATCACCGCCGCGGCAATCCCAATCCGCCAACCCCGGTCCCCCCTACCCCGCCCACTCCACCTGATCCGCCCAACCCGCAGCCGGAACCGCAAATCTCAACCGTCCCCGCCACCATCGCCCTTTCTATTCCCCAGCCCTTTTTTGTTTTCAGGGTCGCGCAGGGATTGGGATACAAAACCGGTTTGATCGCCGAGATTCAGATCCGCAAAAATCCCAACCGCGTGCAAAGCTTTGACGCTTTAGTCATCGATGAATGGGCTTTGCAGCAAATGGATGCGGATTTCTTCTGGCAGGGAACACGGCTGTCCCTCGCTTTCAGGACCGAAGCAATTTTAAAAATGGAAATCGCCATGGATTTTTCTTTTTTTCTAAAACAATACGACGGCATGGAAGCACTGGACATGGATGGCGTCCCGATCCTGTCGCAAGCGTTCCGCGAAGACAGGCTTTCCCAGGTCAGCTTGAAAATAGCAAAGTCGTTCGGCAACTTCGGTTTCTACATTACCGGGAGTTACCGGAAAAACCTTTCCAACGATTTGTATTTCCGCTATGGTTTCTATACCATTTCAACTGGTTTGGATTATGTGATGTAAAATGAACAGAAAAAAAATATTTTTCAGCTTTTTCCTTTTGCTGACCTCCATATCCCTTCTGGCCCAAACCCCATCCTTCCATTATTTCGACCACAAAAAACTGACTGACATCCAAGGACAGGTGCAAAGCATCGGCTATGAAGAGGTGTACGGAAAAAAGTCCGAATTCCTGATGCTCTCCATTTTGAGCGACGACCAGCGCCTGTTCCGGGTCGAAGTATGCCCGCAGTGGTTCTTTGCAACCGATATCGCCGTAGGCATGAAGATCCGCATTCATGGTTCCCTGTTGCAGACCTCCGATGACACGCTTTACCTGATCGCCCAGGAAATTTCCATAAAGGGCGAAAGCATCACCCTGCGTGACAGCAAAGGCTTCCCCTTGTGGAGCCGGAGAGGCCAGCCGGGAGGGCATGGGAACCGCAAGGGACCCGGGGGACGCGGCAAAAGGTGAAAATCACCGTCAAGTACATTGCCATTCTTTTCGCTTTGAGCATTTTCAGTATTGGATTTTTTTATATTCTTAATTTGAGCAACCGCCGTGCGGTTGAGGCCAGCACGCTTGAATTGGCCGTATCGGAGGGCAAGACCATCGAAAAAGTGCTGGGCAAAGCCGCGGTGGGTCTCCTGGAAAAAGGAGAAATCCATTTGGTCAATTTTATGGACGAGATATTCGCCAACGATCAAGTGGTTTACGTGGCAATCAAGCGCTCAGGCCTCTTGCTGCATGCCGCTTCGAAATATGAAGGCTATCTGCCGCTGGAAAATGAATTCCAAGCCGTTAAAACCTTCACTTCGCCACTGGGAGAAATCATCGAAGTGGCGGCCGCCATAAAAGACCACTCCGGCCAGGATTTCTCTGCCCATATCGGTTATTTTTTTTCCGCGATCGGTGAAATTCGCAATGCCGCCAAAAATAATTTTTTATTGCTGACCGCAATACAAGCGGCCATAGTCTTGATCATCATTATCTTTCTCTCCAGTTTTAACCAGCAGATGCTGCGCAAAGAGATAGAAATTCAAAAACAGAAGGAAGAAAAGAATAAATTCCAGGAAATATCCCTGATCACGGCGGGCATCAATCATGAAATCAGAAACCCGTTGAACTCGTTGTACCTCAGTTACCAGATGCTGGAACCCTTGCTCGACCATGCCAACCAAGAAGCCGTTTTTCACAGCAACTCTCTCAAAAGGGAGATCAAGCGCATACAACAGATCATTGAGCGCTTTTCCACCTTAAGCCAGGCCATCTCAGTGCGACGGGAGGAAATCGATCTGCAGCAATTTTTCGTGGACATGCAGCCTGTTTTGGCAGGAATGGCTATGCGGCCTGAAATCATCAGTCGTCATGAACCGGAAATGAAAATCACCACCGACAGGAGCCTGCTGACCCAGATCATCGCCAACGTGGTCAACAATGCTGCCGAAGCCGGAGCCAGCCGCATTGACATTGTTGTCGCTGCCCAAAAAGATAAAACCGTTTTTTCCATCAAGGACAATGGGCCGGGGATCAGCAAGGAACATGTGAAATATATTTTTGATCCCTTTGTAACATTCAAGGCAAGAGGCAGCGGCATCGGGCTGGCTTTGACAAAAAAGATGGTGCTGCAACTGGGCGGCCGGATCGAAGTGGAAAGTGCTGAAGGCCGCGGTGCGGAATTCAGGATTTATTTGTGATAAAATCAAGAAATGGTTGCCAAAAGTCATCTACTGATCATTGAAGACGAGGAAGGGGCAGCCCGCACCCTGGAAAAATTCTTCAGCAAAAATGGGTATGCGGTGAGCATTTCAGCCACCGGTGAGGACGGCGTTGCTCACTTCCTGACGCGCACCCCAGAAGTCGTGCTCCTTGATTTCAAATTACCGGGCATGGATGGAGAGCGGGTTTTCCTCAAACTGAAAGAGATCAATCCCTTGATCCCGGTCATCATCATGACCGCTTTCGGGGAAGTGGACCTGGCGGTCAGGCTGCTAAAATTGGGGGTTTTCTACTTCGTCACCAAACCTTTTGAATTGGATATCCTTCTGCATCTGATCCAGGAGGCCATGGGAAAAACACTCCTGGCCCGTGAAAACATTCGCTTGCAGGAAAAACTGCAAGGCCGGTTTTCCTCAGAAAATTTCATTTATCGTTCGGAAATAATGGCTGAAACGATCAATCTGGCTATGCGCGTTGCCGATTCAGAAGCGACGGTTCTGATCAGAGGCGAAAGCGGCTCCGGCAAAGAAGTCCTGGCCAACATCATCCATTTCGCTTCGGCCAGAAAGAACAATCCATTCGTCAAGGTTAACCTGGCCGCCCTGCCTGCCACCCTCATCGAAGCCGAATTGTTCGGCCATGAAAAAGGCGCGTTCACCGGCGCCGATAGAAACAGGAGCGGCAGGTTCGAGGAAGCCGATGGCGGCACGATATTCCTTGATGAGGTCGGTGATTTGCCCATGGAAACCCAGATCAAGCTTCTGCGCGTCATCCAGGAACGCGAGATCTTTCGTCTGGGTTCAAACAAGCCCGTGCCGATAAACATCCGTTTGCTATCCGCCACCCACAGAGACCTGGCTTTGGAAGTGCAGCGCTGTGCTTTTCGCGAAGATCTCTTTTTTCGCCTCAATACCATCACCATCCATATGCCTGCCCTGCGCCAGCGCAAAGAAGACATTCCCTTCCTCGCTGAACATTTTCTAAAAAAATTTGCGTCCAGGGAGCAAAAAGCCGTGCGCGGCATTGAAAAAAAAGCATTGAATTTATTAATGAAGCATAACTTTCCCGGCAATGTCCGCGAGCTAGAGAACGTTATTGAGCGGGCGGTGATTCTGAGCCGTCACGAAGAGATCAGCGAAAAAGATCTGCCTGTGTTTGCTGCCGGAGGCGATGCACTACAGGATATCGCCTCGGCAGCCATGCCATTGCCGGAAAAAATCAGGGAATTCGAAAAAAAACTGATCCTGGAAGCACTTGAAAAAAACCGTTTTGTCGGGACAAAAGCCGCCAAAGAATTGGGCCTGTCCGAATCGACCCTGCGCTACAAGATGGAAAGCCTGGGAATTAAAAACAGTTGATCAGGGCTTCACTTGCTCGGGTCGAAGCCGAGCAGGCTGATCTTTTCATACCAAACGATCACGCTGGCCAAAGCCGCATAGAGCATGACCACGGATGCCGACTTGATGACGATCTTGTACCACAGTTTCTGCGAGTATTCGCCGAAAAGCACCTGCAACCCCCTCATGATAATGTAGCAGGCGATGGCAAAAAGCGTATAATTCATGTTGCCTCCAGATGATTTGTCCCCGACTCCCCCATCTGGGAGCGCTTCAGCGCCCCAGCACCAGTTTGACGATCTGCGAGCGCGACAGGAAGCGCATGGGCGGCCCCCAGGTGCCGGTTCCCGGGCTGGTGTTAATGTAGGATTGCCCAAGCCGGTACAGCCCGGCGGGGTATTTATAGATCAGCCAGACCAGCAGGTCCATGGGCGGGATCTGCCCGGCGTGGGTATGCCCGGACAGCTGCAGATCGATCCCCCGGCGCACGGCCTCGGCGAATTTGGCCGGGCGGTGATAGAGGAGAATTTTGGTAATGCCGGGCGGCACATCGCGCAGCGCCGCGTCCAGATCGGGCCCTGGCAGCTTTAAGCGCATGGCCGAATCCTCCTCCAGCCCGATGACGGCAATCCTGCCCTCGATGATCCAGGATTGGTTGCGCAATACCCGCCAGTTGCTGCGGCGGGCCAGTTCAAGGAACTTGTCTATCCCGGCATAAAATTCATGGTTGCCGGTAATGGCCACCACTCCATGCCGGGCTTGCAGATCATTTAAAATTTTGCAATATCCTTCATCCCGGCAGATGTCCCCGTCCAGAGCGTCGCCGGTCACGCAGATCAGATCGGGCTTCAAAGCATTGACGCGATCCACGATACGGCGCAATTGCCGCACTGAAGTCAGGTTGCCCAGGTGCAGGTCGGACAACTGCACAATGGTGAATCCCTCCAGGTCGGCTGCCAGTCCGCGCACCGGAATCTTCACCTGGCGCAGGACCGGTCCAAGCGCCACGTTCAGCACTGAAATGGCGGATATGATAAAAACCATGGCCAGGGCCGCCAGGACAAGCAGCCGGCGCTGGTGAGGAAAAAACAGCGCCAGGGCCAGTTCCAGCAGAAAAACCGTCAGGGCAATGGCCAGGACTCCCAGCCAGAGCGAACCCACATACAATAAAGGATATACAGGTGTCAGGCGGCTTAGGAATTCAGCGACGATAAAGGTCAGGGCGGCGGCGACCAGAAGCAGTTTCAACACCAGGCGCTGTCCGGCTGTCAAAGACAGTCCGGAGACAAGGCGCCAGTAGACAAACCCGTGCATGGCCGTGTAGACGCTCAAAACAATGGCAATGAAGACAACGAAATACAGTTTGGACATGGTTCTCCTTCTTGCGATTCACCCCGGGGGCGCCCACGGCTTTGCAGGTGGCTGTTACTCTTTCCAGCCGATCAGCAGCGCCGCGTCAAAAGGGGTGTCCTTTTTCTTTATCTTTTTCAGTCCGGCCGCACGCATCCAGCCGCCGATCTCCGCAGCGGTGTAGCTGTCGCCATGGGCGGTGGCCACGAGCATGTTCAGGGCGAATAGGGCTCCGAGCGCAGGCCGGGTCCGGTCCGGCCCCATGATAAAATCCTGGACGACCAGTTGTCCGCCCCGGTTCAGGGCTGCGGCGGCCCTGGCGATCAAGCGACGGTTCTGTTGGGCATCGTTCATGTGCACGATGGCCGAAAGCAGGACCAGGTCATACCCGGATCCGAAGCCGCCGCG
>DATKZA010000017.1:0-3752 GCA_035528155.1 Patescibacteria group bacterium
GCGGTGGAGCTGGCACTGCCGGCTGCGAATCGATCAGGGCAGCGGTGACAGTGCTTGACTTTGTGACTTAAAAAAGACATTACAATCAATGGAGGAGGCTCATGAAAGCAATTGTATGCACAAAATACGGACCAGCGGATGTTCTTCAGCTCAAGGAGATGGAAAAACCTGCTCCCAAGGAAAATGAAGTACTAATAAAAATAGTTGCGGCAGTCGTGTCACCATCTGACTGCGCCTTTCGCAAAGGTGAGCCTTTTATGGCCAGATTTTTCAGCGGTCTCATCAGGCCAAAAAATTCCATACCGGGAGAGTTGCTGTCTGGAGAAATTGAGATGGTAGGAAAAGATGTTCAATTATTCAAGAAAGGTGACCGGATTTTTGGATCCACCGGGATGGGTTTGGGTGCGTATGCCGAGTATGTCTGCCTTCCTGCAGACGGGGCGTTGGCAATCAAACCGGTCAACATGACCCATGAAGAAGCCGCCGGCGTCGGCGACGGGGCTTTGACGGCATTGCCTTTCCTCAGAGATAAGGGACATATTCAGAACGGACAAAAAATCCTTGTCAATGGAGCTTCCGGGAGTGTGGGTACGGCCGCGGTACAGCTTGGCAAATACTTTGGGGCGGAAGTCACCGGCGTATGCGGCACTGCGAATGTAGAATTGGTGAAGTCCCTGGGAGCCGACAAGGTCATTGACTATAGCAAAGAGGATTTTAGCAAAAGCGGTCAGACCTATGACATCATTTTCGACGCGGTAGGCAAGAGTTCGTTTTCACGCTGCAAAAGCTCGCTGAAGCAAGGAGGAGTCTATCTTACCACGTTCCCTTCGCCGGCGATTCTTCTGCAAGCGTTATGGACTGCAAGGATCGGCGGCAAAAGGGCAAAGTTTGCGGCCACGGGTTTGCGGTCGGCAAGTGAAAAGATCAAAGACCTGATTTTCCTCAAGGGACTTGTTGAGGCGGGGAAGTTTAAATCGGTCTTGGACAAACGCTATCCGCTGGAACAGACCGCGGAGGCGCACCGCTATGTCGAAAAAGGGCACAAAAAGGGAAATGTAGTCATAACATTGCCTGAACTTGGAAGGTCGGCATGAAAAAAGCCGTGGAGTTGATGAAAGGCCTGGGGATCAGTCTTGGGATCGCGATCCTTTGTTTTGTTGCGGTCGTGTCGCTTTATCGGTTTGTTATTCAGCCGCGGAACTTGAACTGGGGACTGGATGGGAATGCGGCGTCCCGCCATTTCCCTGGAGATGAACTGCTGCGCAAACCCGATTACATCTCTACCCATGCGCTGACCATTGATGCGCCGGCAGAAAAGGTGTGGCCGTGGCTGGTGCAGATCGGGCAGAATCGCGGTGGATTCTATTCCTATACCTGGATCGAAAATCTGATGGGATTACACATGCGCAACGCCGACCGTATCGTGCCGCAATGGCAGACGCTCGCCGCAGGCGATGAGATCAACCTGGCCCCGCGAAACAGCATGGTTGTTGCGGCGATCGAAAAACCGAAGCACATCGTATGCGATATGCCCTTGGCAAAAAAAACCACTTGGGCTTTTATCCTGGAACCCTTGGCAGAGGGGAAATCCCGTCTGATCAGCCGGATACGCATGAATTTTGGGGATGACCTCCGCTGGGATTTGGTTTTTTTTGATATCGGGCATTTTATTATGGATAGAAAGATGCTGAGCGGAATCAAGGAGCGGGCGGAGCGGCAAGCCGGGATATCGTCCTTGTTCGTAGTGGGGGAATGGAGTTGGGGCCTGGCCATGATTCTGTGCGGACTGGCGATCCCGGTACTGTTCGTCTATCATCATCGTCCCTGGAATGGGATTTCAGCCGGGCTGATGGGCATATTCTGGGTGATCGGGGTGTTTTGCACGTATGCGTCCCTGCCGGCAGCAATTTTCTTTTTTGTCCTACTCGTGCTTGCATTCGCATTACCCAAGCGGCTGCGGCAATGCTGAAACCTGACCCCGAGCGGCGCAACGGATTGCGATAGGATGACTTATGATAATATAGTCAAATCATGAGGCAAGCAAAGACAAAACAATTTCGGCTCGCGGAAGGAAATGCGGGGAAGACGAGGAGACCCGGCAATTCGGCATGGCGGCGCCTGGCGATCGCCGGCGCCTTGTGCGCCTGGATGACGGCGAACCTTTGCCTGGCCCAGGTGGCGGAACCGCAAGTCTGGCCGTACGCGGGCAGCAGTATGTGGCATTGGGTCATTCCCAGGACCAACCTCACGCCGGAGCAGATCGCTGCCGTGTTCAAGAAAGCGGTCGCTGAGGAAACGGCGTTCCTGGACAGCAAGTTCGGCGCCTCGGTATTTTTCGCCAGGAAGATGCGCACGACCAGGGGCAAGGCCGGCAAGAGAAAAGAATACAGGGAGCGGCCCGAAAAAGCCGACAATCTCAGGATAGAAGCCGAATGGCGCAACGGCTACCTGAACCAGTACCGCGGCCAGTCTTACTGCTACATCGCCCTTGATGCCATCCGCGGAATGGATTTGCATTACCTGCCCAATGCGCGCGAGCGCTTTGCCAAGGCCCCCCCGGGGCGCAATTGGAACGTCAACATCCTGGCCGCGTCCCGCTTCAGCTTTTTTTTCGCGCTGGAGGATACGGCCCGCGCTTTCATCAATGCCGCGGCATCGCTCCTCGAACAACGGGGCTTGGCGCTGAGGTTTTCCCGGTTCGGGCTGATGTGGGAGAACGTGCTCCCCGCCCAGGCCGCCGACATGGGCAGACCGGCCCGCGAGGGCGTCCTGGTCACCATGGTGGCCAACTCCGGGCCGGCGGGCCGGGCCGGCATCCGCCCCCTGGACGTGATCCTGGAGGTCAACGGCGTCAAGGTGAAAAACTTCTCCCACTTCTCCCTGCTGCTGGACGGCATCTCTCCGGGGACCAGCGCATCGCTGCTCCTGCTGCGGCGCCTGAAAGACCCGCACGAATACCCCGAACCCACTGCCTGGAATACGCTGACCGTGGAAATGGAGGCCAGGTAGGAAACTTCCGGGTTTGGGTCTCGCTGGCGGATGCTGCCGGGCCGTATTGATTGGTTGTCGATTCCTATTGCATTTGCGATATTTGTATATTATTTAATATAGAGAAGGAGAACAAAATGCATTGGATGGAAGGTCATTGGGGGTGGGGTTTTGGGATGATCCTCTTCTGGATCCTGGTCATCGTGGGCATTGTCGTCCTGGTCAAGTGGATACTCGGCCAGAAGCCGCCGGCGCTGCCCCAGGGAGATGCGGCGCTGGACATTCTCAAGAAGCGCTATGCCAAGGGTGAAATTTCCCGGGAGGATTTCGAGCGCATGAAGAAGGACCTCGAAGGCTGATCGGGGCTGCGAAAAAGAAGGGTTGGTTCAAGCAGCCGGACAGCCATTTCCCGGTGAACATTTGAAATCAAGGCCCGACTCCGAAGCATTTCGGTTTGCAGTGGTTCAAGGCTTTGAACGGAATTTTTATTGAAATATAATAAATTCAATTTTATATTTGTAATGTGATGGTCAAATAGCCCGGAAGGGGGATGGAAATATGAATTCAAAAAAAGATGAACACAGGGATCCTGTCTGCAACATGACCGTAGCCGGCGATTCAAAATACCAGTACCGCAATGCGGGTGGGCAATATTATTTCTGCTGCGAACATTGCCTGAATAAATTCAAAGAGCACCCGGGACAATACCTGGAAAAGGGAAGCTCGCCTTCTCATGAATCACACGGCGAGCCGGTACCCTACAC
>DATKZA010000018.1:0-2752 GCA_035528155.1 Patescibacteria group bacterium
CCGTTTCCAGGAGGGAGAAGCCAGCAGCGAGCGGCGGCTCTCCTTGAAATACTCCGTGCCCACATCCTCGGGCCGGCCGATTTTTTTTATCGCTGCAGAAAATGCCTCTTCTTCGGCCAGTCCGTTTTGTCTCTGTTTGTCGAACTCGTCGAGCAGATGCGACTCGAGTTCCATGATGGTCCCATCTTCGAGCGACTCCAGCTTGCGCAGGGAGCGCTTCCAATCATTGATGGCTTTTTTCAAATCGAACATGGTTCACCTTCTTCATTCATAGCGCAAGCTGTCCACCGGGTTGGCCCGGGCGGCGCGGATGGCCTGGAAGCTCACCGCCAATATGGCGATCAGGAGGGCCAACAGACTGGAAAGCATGAACAGGCCAATGCCGATGTCGGTGCGATAGGCGAATCCCTGGAGCCAGCGGCGCATGGTAAAATAAGCCAATGGCCAGGCGATCAGGGCGGCGATGACCACCCATTTGACGAATTCACGCGAGAGCAGGATGGTGATTTCCGCAACGGTCGCGCCCAGGATTTTGCGCACGCCGATCTCCTTGGTGCGGCGCTCGGCCATGAATGAAGCCAAAGCCAGCAGACCCAGGCAGGCGACAAAGATAGCCAGGCCGGAAAAGACGCTGAAGATCGTCCCCAATTGCTGCTCGGAGCGATAGAGTTCGGCAAAACGCTCATCTATGAATGTATATTCAAATGGCTGCCCGGGAGCGAAGCGCTGCCATAACCTTTTCAATTCGGCCAGCACGGCGGTTGTCCGTTGGGCCTGGAAACGGAATGATATCCGGTCGCGGTTTCCCCCCAAAAACATCGCCAGCGGGCCGATGGGACTGCGCAGGGATTCGAAATGAAAATCCTCGAGCACGCCGATTACGGTCCGGTCGGTGAATGTTTTCAAATTGTTGTCCGGCGGCGGAAAACTGATCTGCCGGCCCAGGGGTTCCTGCCAGCCGAACCGGCGGGCCATGGCCTGGTTGATGATCACGACCTCCTTGTCGGCAGGGGCATCCTTGGCGAAATCCCGGCCGGCCACGATCTTCATGCCCATGGTCTTGATGTAGTCGGCGTCGACCGTCCAGTTCTGGGCCAATACCATGTTGCTGCTCGTGATGCTTTTCCCCTTGGGAAAAATGGAAGTGTCATTGCGACTGGCCGGGGGGACGGGGAGAAATCCTGACACCGTTGCGCTGACAATGGCGGGATGCCTCCGCATCTCGTTTTTAAAGGAAACGGCCTGATTTTCCAGTAAATAGGCGTTCTGCAGCACCAGCACCTGATCCTTGTCAAAGCCCAGGTTTTTGTTCTGAATGAAATGGATCTGCCGGGTTACGACCAGGGTGCCGATGATCAGGACCATGGAAACGGCGAACTGAAACACCACCAGCACGGCGCGCAGCCGGCCGCCGCGCACTCCGGCCGCCAGATTGCCTTTCAACACGTCCGCCGGCCGGGCCGAGGCCAGCCGCCAGGCCGGGTAAAGGCCTGCCAGCACGCCGACCAGCAGGGTCATCAGTGCCGCCGAAGCGGCCACAAATCCGATCCCGGCTCCGCTCCAATCGATTTTCTTGGCGGTGAGGTTGTTGAACCAGGGCAAGGCGATGGCGGTCAGCAACAATGCCAGAAGGACGGCCAAACCGCTCAACAGCAGCGAATCGGCCAGGAATTGACGCACCAGCTGCCGGCGTTCCGAACCCAGCACTTTGCGGATTCCCGCCTCCTTAGATCTGCCGGCGGATCGCGCCGTGGCCAGGTTGATGAAATTGATGGCGGCGATGACCAGGATCAACAGGGCGATGGCGGAGAAAATATAGACAATGCGGATATCGCCGTTGACCTCGATTTCCGTACGCAGTTGCGAGTGCAAATGAATATCGGGCAATGGCTGCAAATAATATTCCACCCGGGCGCCGGAGGCGAACAATTCATCGATGGAGCTGCCGATGGCCTGCTTGACCCACGGCCCCAGGTATTTGCGGATGAAGTTCGGGAACTTGGCCTGCAGGGCGGCCGGGTCGCTTCCCGGGCGCAGCAGCAGGTAGGTGAAGAAATTGTTGCCGTCCCAGCGCGGCTGGCGGCTCTCCTCAAGGGATGCCAGCGAGGCGATCAGGTCGAAGTGGAAATGCGAGTTGGCCGGAATGTCGCGGTAGACGCCGGTGATCCGGTAGTCCTCGCGGTTGTCCAGGCGCAGCGTTTGGCCGACGGGGTCGACGGCGCCGAAGTACTTGCGCGCCGTACTTTCGCTGAGCACGATCGTGCGCGGCTCGGCGAGCGCCGTCAACGGATTGCCGCTCCGCGTCGGCAGGGTGAAGACCTGGAAAATGGAGGCATCGGCGAATATCAGCCGGGACTCGGTGTAACTCCGCTCGCCGTGGCGGACGATGAAATTGCCCTGCTTTCGGAAGCGCGCCGTCTGCTCCACCTCCGGGAATTCCTGTCGGCAAGACTCCGCCAACGGTGCCGGCACCGAGCCGATGTCCCCCTCCATGCCGCCAAAGCGGATGTATGCGGCCACGCGGAAAATGCGGTTCGCCTCATGGTGATAGCGGTCGTAGCTCAGTTCATCCCTGACGAACAACAGGATCAGCAGGCAAGCGGCCATGCCCACGGCCAGGCCGGCAATGTTGATCAGCGAGTAGCCTTTCTGCCGGACCAGCTTGCGACAGGACACTTTCAGATAATTGAGAAAAAGTCCGGGCGAGAAGCGCGACCGTTTCCAGGAGGGAGAAGCCAGCAGCGAGCGGCGG
>DATKZA010000019.1:0-8157 GCA_035528155.1 Patescibacteria group bacterium
GAATCAATGGTCACGGGCTTGACCGGCGGCCGCACCACCAGCGGCGTCAGTTCGGCCTGGGAACGGCCGGTCAAGGCGGCCAGGATATCGTAGACGATCGGTCCGCAGGTGCGGCCCTGGCAGTCGCCCATGGCGGTGCGCAGGGCGATTTTCAGGGTGGCCGGCGTATCGTAGCCGTTGGCCACGGCCTGGCGCAGCTCGCCCATGGTCACGTCCTCGCAGCGGCAGACCAGGGTCTCGTCGGGAATGGCCAGGTAGTCTTCCAACGGAATGCGGTACAGGAGGTTGAAATATTTGCCGAAGCGCAAGTGGCGGCGCCGGGCGGCCAGCAGTTTTTTCATGCGCGAGCGGAAAACGGCCTCCCCTGTCTTTCCCATCTTGTTCAGGATAGCCAGGGCGGCGATCTCCCCTTCATTGATCGACTTCAGGGCGCCGGCGATGCCGGTGATCTCGCCGGCGGCATAGATCTCCGGGACCGATGTTTCAAGGTGCTCTCCGGTCGCCGCCACCCAGCCGCCGCGCTCGTCCAGAAATTCAATGTCGCAGCCGGCCATTTGCGCCAGTTCCACGTTGGCGGCGAAGCCTTGGGAAACGGCCAACAGCGGCACGGCGTAGGTTTTTTCCCGGCCCGGGATGATTTTCCCCGAACCATCCACTTTGGCGGCAACGACCTGCTCCAGCCGGCCGCTGCCGCGAACCTCGAGCACGCGGCTGCGGAAGCGCAGCGGCACGCCGGAAAATATAATCTTGCTTAAAAAGCGGGCGCCTTCGGTCAATTTGGGCCATTGCTGCGGCAGCTGGGCGGCCAGCGGCAGCTTGTCGAACACGCCGGTCCTTTCCAGTACGGCCCTGACTCCGGCACCGGCCTTCAGGCATTCGTAGGCCACGGAAAACAGAAAGAGTCCCGAACCGCCGATCAGTATATCCCTGGCCGGCAGCACGCCGCTGCTCTTGATCAGCACCTGCACGGCGCCGCCCGATATCACCCCGGGCATGGTCCAGCCCGGGAAAGGCAGGAATTTCTCTCTGGCGCCGGTGGCCAGGATGATATGTTCCGCTTTCAGGGTACGGACTTTTTTTTCATTTTCCTCGATCAGGACTTCGCGGCCGGGATAGATGCCCAGCACCCGGGTGCGGTTCATTACCGTGATCTTTTTGGACTTGACGCCGGCGATGAACCGTTGGCCGGCCTTTTTCACGTGGTCGGCGTGGTTGGCGGCACGGCCCAGTTGTTCGGGCAGCTGACGCAGCAGCTGGCCGCCGATGTGGATGTTCTCGTCGAGCAGCACCACCTCCACGCCGGCAGCGGCCAGGCGGTTGGCGGCCACGATGCCGGCAAAACCGTTGCCGATGATCAGGACGTCAGCTTGGGGGCGGTTCATAGGTTTGGATCTCCATGTTCTCTTCCACTTCGGTCATGCAGGAACGCTGCTTGGGCACGCCGTTGATGGTCACCAGGCATTCGTAGCAGACGCCCATGCCGCAGAAAGGTCCGCGCGCTTCGCCGGCCACGTTGCTCTTTTTCAGGACCTTGAAACCGGCGGCGGTCAGGGCGGCCAGCACGGTTTCACCGGGCGTGGCCTCGATCGAGCGGCCGTTGACTTGGATGCGGATGGCCGGCCGGCGCATGATGGAGGTGACGCGCAGGTTTTCAGAAGTAGGGAAAGGTTTAAAACCTGTCCCGGCATTTTTATCTGAGGTTGTCTCATTGCGGGCGGGTTTAAAACCCGCCCCTACATTTTCATCGTTCATTGTGGTTTGGTCAGGTTCAGGGTGACGGAGCCGCTGGTCTTCTCACCCTCGCCGTCGCTGACCGCAAGTTTAATTTCAATGATTTGCTCCAGGCGCTTGACCGTTTCGGCATCGATCTTCCAGGTGAGGATTCCGGTCAGGGGATCGATCTCAATCCCCTGATCCAGTGGTGCCAGCACTTCATAAGTCAACTCGTCGCCGTCGGCATCACTGGCCGCGACCTGGTATTGAAAATCGCCGGGGATACTGAATGGCCCCACCGGTGCCAGGTTGAAAACCGGCAAAGAATTGTGTACGCGGATGATATCGCTTTTCCGCCACGCGGATTCTTCGTTCCCGTATACGGCCTTGATCCGGCAATAGAGCCAGGCGCCTTTTTTATAATAGGACTTTTCCAGCGTTTCGCCGTCGATTTCCCGGTTTTCCTGGCCATTGACGTACCACTGGTACTGGAAACCGACCTTTTCCAGTTCAGTATCCGACAGGACCGGGACAGCGGTCACGTCATCGAGGACGGTCGGATTTTCGGGAATCAAGGAGACGGTTTTGACCTGCAAGGGGGTTTCCCCGCTTGCGCTGCGGCCAACCTGGGACGGCTCCGTTTGCCGGTTGGATTCCACCGGGGCGACCTCCTTGTTTTTCGAACAGAATGACAGGGCCAGCAGCATTGCCAACAGAACCATGCCTGTTTTTCTTGTCATGCCCACCTCCTCTGCGATTCAGGCCTGTATTATAATCGGTCGCGGAGTTTTTTGCAATCAGGATATAAAAGCAATTTTGGGAAGTGAAGAACAGAGGAGACTGCCCCTCTCTTTTGAAAGAGAGGGGTTGGGGTGAGTTGATTGTGGTTTCCAACTCATCCCCCATCCCCCCGCATTGCGGGATGGCATCGCCGGATGCCTCACAAAGCTTCGGCATAGCGTTGCGTACCTTCTCTTGCGAAGAGAAGGGGGCAAAGAGAGGTAAACGCGAGTTTTTATCCCCCCTGCATCCCCCCTTCGCTAAGGGGGAAAATGCAAAAGCAATATGACAAATGACTGTTTGATTCTTAACCCCCTTTAATTAAGTGGGGGGGCGCAGCCGGGGGGATCCGGTTGTCACAATTTGTGTTGGGACGGGTAACAAACTGTCCAGATGAATATGCCCGGACACGATGAAACGATAGCGGGAGGGTTGCAAACCCTCCCCTACGGGGATTTATCTAGAATAAAAAAAAGCGGAAGCGCTCACGGGAGCGCCTCCGCTTTGCAGTTATGGTTTCCTGTCTTTTACCTTTTCTTCTCCTTCCAGAACAGCAAACCGCCGGTATAGAGCAGCTTGATAGGCTTGAGCTCCTGCAAGGGCGGGGTGGAGGCCACATCGCCGGTGCCTATGGGAAGGATGTACTCATTGCCGAACATGCCGCCGCCGGCGATGCGGCCGCTCTCCTTAACGCCGAACATGGTGCCGTTGCCGCAGTAGTTGCAGGTCAGGTCGTAGAAATACATCAGGCCGTTCTTGGGAGCAGCACAATCCTCATTCGTGACATCTGAAGACGGTTGATAGGTATTGAAATAAAAATGGGGCAGCAAATATTGATCGGGAAGAATCAGGGGTTCGGGGTCGAACAACTTCTCGTGGTTGGCGGACATGGGGAAAGTGAATTGCCAGCCCCACTTGTCGGTCACCATGATGTTCGTCTCGTTGATGACGTCGCCGGTCCAGGTCAGGGTAACCAGGTCGCCGAGGAGGATATTGGTTTTCTGGACGTTTGAGCCGCTGACCACGGTGGTGCCGTCGCGCAGGGCGATGAACTTGCCTGAGTCAGGATTGGTGCGCGAGCGGATGCGGTCGCCGGTGCCGAAGGACACCCAGAGGTTATAGCAGAGATCGAAGGCCAGGGCTGGAGAAAGGAAAATAGGATCGAGGATCGGAACGACAATGATTTCGCCGTTTGCGAAATTGGCGGAAGCGGAAATGGTGGTGACGGTCAGTTTTTTGGAAGCCACCGCGTCAATGATGCCCATGGCCTTGGAGGACAGCCCGAAAACGTTTTGGTTCACAAGAAAATCCTTCTCCGAGGCAACATTGACCGTATTCGTTGCGGGGTCAACGGTAGAAACTGTATTTTGGACCGCATACGCATCCGTGACGGCTTTGAAAAGCTGGTAGGTTTTCCAATTGGCCGGTTCAGTCGCCGAAATATCGCTCTTGAAAAGATGGCCGGCCACGTTGCCGAAATAGATGGAATCCAGGTAGCCGTCGCTGTCGCGGTCGACCGGGGTGATGGCCGAGGGGATGGGATAGTTGAACTCGGCCTTAGCGGTCAGGTAGCGCAGCCCGGTGGTCACACTATCATCCTTAACTGTATCAATTTCAACGGTCCCGGCAGCATCAGCGATGCCGGGATTGGCAACACCGGTCGGTTTGTAGCCGATCATCCAGATGAGTTCGCCCGTGGAAGCGTCGATGACGAAGACAGCCTTGCCAGCCGTTTCATCCGTATCTTCGTTGTTGAAAGCCATGCCGCCGGCCACGATCACCACCCAGCGGTCGATGATGGCCGTGCCGTTATAGTAGCGGATCTTGCCCACATAGGGTTTGCTCCAGCTCTTGCCGCTGTATTCGTCGTCCACGAACTTCCAAAGCAAAGTCGGCTGAACGGGACTGACGGGCACGGTCGTAACGTCCAGGGCGTAAAAGGAGTTGCCGCCGTCCCTCAGGCCGAATAGCAGGATGGTCTTCCAGGAATTGCTGGTGCCGCGGTAATAGATGTCATCGGCGGCCAGGCGGCCGTCCACGGTGAACGTGTACTCTTTATCGACGACGATCTTTTTCAGGCTGGGCAGGACCTCGTCGGGGATGAAGCCCCAGCGCTCCTTGCCGCTCTTGGCGTCGACCTGGTGCAGGATGCCCTCGTTGGTGCCGACGTAGACGACCTTGGTGCGGCCGCTGTCGGGGATGCCCACCGTGGCACCCTGATCCCTGAGAAGTCTTTCATAGCAGTCGATATCGTTCGTACTGTCCGCGGGGTCGCAATCGACGGGATTGAGGTTCTTGACGTATTTCTTGCCGATCATGGGCGGGCCGATATAGGCGATGTCGGAATGAAAAACATCGCTGAAAACTTTGGCGCTGATCGTGTTGATGATCGATTGGGCCAGGTCCTGGTTGATGGTGGAAGGGGCGACATCGGGGAGCAGGCCGAACTTTCCCTGCAGGGTGGAAAGATTGGCCGCATCGGTAAAGTTGATCAGGTTGCCGTTGCTGTCGTGGGTGAACAAATTGCGGGCAGAGGTGTTATTGATGATTTCCTGCCGCGTATCCCATTCGGGTATGGAGGCCAGCTCCAGGCTGCGCAGGCAGGTGAAGCCGGAGTTTGCCTCTTCGCATAGCGATTGATAATCGTAATAGGGATTCTCATATTCGTTGACGCCGGTGTTGTTGCTTGTTTCCAGGGCACCGCTGTTGTCGCTGTCCACATACCAACGGTCGGTCATTTTGTAGGATTGCAGGTGGCCCTCCCAGATGGCACTCAGGGCCGAAGGCATGAAATAGCCTATGAAGGAAAAGCCCTCGCCCACCGCGGAGGAGACCTTCTTGGGAGCGGTGAAGGCGGCGAAGGCGAAGTTGCGCAAGTTGATGCTGACAATGGCGTTGGTCAAGGCCTCTTTCAGTTCGTCGTAGCTGCTGGCGGTGTAATACTCGCCGTTGCCGTTTTTCGCCGTCTCGGCCAGCATGTCGTTGTCCGTGTTGAAGCCGATGACATAGGTCTCGATCGTCTGGACGCCCTGGTATTTTGCCTTGTACACTTCCCAGGCAGGTGAGCCATCATCCGGCAGGGCGGGCTGGAAAACCGCGTCTGGAAAATGGTCTGTATTGGCCATGTAATACGCCAGATCGTCGAGGTAGTCGGTTCCCCTGTACCCACTGTTTCCGTCCAATCCCCAGCAGGAATAGTTGGCGCAATAGGGGGTGCCGTCGGGTTTGGTCAGGTCGGTCGGCTGGACGCCACTGACCGGGTCATGGGAATCGTAGTCGCCCCAGCCGTTTGTCAAATTGCGGTCGACCGGGTTAACCTTGAAGTACGAAGTAAGGAAGCGCGGCGCGGAATCGGCCCTGGTGCCCAATTCATCATAGGTCGCTTGGCCGTCGGTCATGACGATGACGTAGTTTTTCTGGCAGTTGTACTTGATCGGGCAGTCTGCGGCGACATTCGCTTCGGTGTGCGGCTGAAGGACACCGGGGTTTTGCCCGATGTAATAGTGCCAGATGTCGGCCATGGTTTCGGCCAGCGGCGTATTGGTATCTGCCAGTAAGGAGTTGATCTTGGTACTGATCATACTTTCAATCGCCGAGTCGGTATTGAAGTTGGTCATATTCTCTACGATATATCCGCCCTCATTGCTCGAAGCTGGATTGAAAGCGGCAATGCCGAGATTCACATCCATGTGAACTTCCCTGACCACATCGGCAAGCACCCTGCGCATGACATCGATGCGGTAATAGCCGAAATCGACCAGGTTGCCGCTGTTGTCGGGAAAAAAGCCGGTCGTGGCCCAGTATTTCACCTCGTCGAGCTGGGTTTGAGGGGCTTCGAAGGCCAGCCAGTAAAGGTAATTGCGGTCGTAGCGGGTTCGGTTGCCATCTGCATCTTTCGTACCGTACAACTTGATGTTGGGGAAAGTCTGGTCAAAGCCGATGCAGGTATCCCCGGTGGAAATAAACCTGGCCTCGTTGTTGTTCAGCACGGTCTCGAGGCGGTAGTTGATGTAAATGTAGCCGTCGTGACTGGGAGAGCCGTTGTAGCCGGCGACGGTGATGACCCAATAGGTGGAAATGGACTTAATGTCGATGATCGTGGCCTGGTCATCGACGCCGCTTCCCGGGCCGTCGTAGTCGATGTGCTGGCCGATCACCGGGAAGTTCCCGGTGATCGTGCCTTTATAGACTTTCCAGCGGGACGGATCACTTTTATACAAGCTGTCGAACCTGGCCCTGGCATCATAGTTTACGGTTGATTGAGAGCTCCCCCGGCATATATTGAAGGTTTTCAGAGATTGAGCATATACATAATTTCTTTCTCCGTTCACTACCCAACTGGATCCATTCCAGGTATATGAATTCAGATCAAAATCATTGTTATTTGGATTAGTATATCCCGTTGTTGTTAAATCCGTATCGATTTCCAGGTTACGTTCGGTCCCATCGATATTCTTTGTATAATCGATCTTGGGTTTATAATCAATAGGATAGATGGCCGTGTTCATCGAGCCGGAATTGTCGGCCAGGAGCATGATGTTGGGCAGGATCTTCGATGCATTGCCGACCCCGATGAACAGTTCGCGGTCGTCGGTGAGGCGCGTCTGGCCCAGGATCGGGCCCGCGATCATGGCCAGAATGACCAAGATGAAAAAGTGTTTTTTTATGGACATGTTCCCTCCCTTAATAACCCGTCAATAATATGGAATAGATCCCCGCCTCGATCTCGGTGAACGAGCGCTTGCGGTTGACCGTGACCTCGGAAGCGATGGGCACATACCAGATGACCGGGGATACGCCGGTGCTGGTGCCCAGCGAGATGCTGGGCAGCGGCGGCGGGTCAAAGCCCATAAAGAGCTTGACGTTCTGGTAAGTAGGGCCACTGCCTTTCTCCAGGTTCTGCAGGTTTTCCAGGGTGCCGGTGATGAACTTCCTGGTGACACCGGTCTCGGTGACTTCATACTCGTCGGCGGCGATATAGATTGTGGCCGGGTCGGCAGTGTTGCGAATCTCCTCGGTAATGATCTCCACCCCCTCCACGGCCTTGTAATAAGAAATCTTGTTCATCAAAAAATTCTGGGTTGTATTGACCTCGGTGGTGCTGACCGTCAAACCCGCCACCATGATCAATGAAAGGATCAGGGTGGCGATGATGGCCAGGATAACCATGCTGCCTTTTTCCATTGTTTTCTCCTATATCTTGATATTGAAATTTCGCGGTTCGATCAAAAAAGAATATATCTTGTAGCTGAACTTGCCGGGCGGAAGGTTCGTGGCCGGGCGGTCGGCCAGCAGCGGCAGCGGGTAGGTGATCGTCCCCTGGCCCGGGTAGTCGTCGGTCAGGGCCACGACGTTGACGCGGATCTCCTTGAAGGTTTTGACGCGCAGCGCGGTCAGCAGGTCGTCCAGGGTGCCGGTGGCGCCCGCAGTGAAAAAATCGTTGCGGGGGGTCACGTTGGGGAAGTCGGGATAGGCGGAATAGACCAGCTGCAGGTCCCAGACATTTTCGGCGATCACCCCTTTCACGGGACCATTGACAGGATCGTTGTTCTCCAAAACACCGGGAATGCCTTTGCAGTCGCTGATGCGCACCAGGTTGCGCACGTTGCGCCCCTTTTCCGCGTCGTTGTGCTCTTCGATCAGGTAGATGCTGAAATCGGCCAG
>DATKZA010000020.1:0-42145 GCA_035528155.1 Patescibacteria group bacterium
CAAGAATCCTTTGTTCATCCTGCGCCGCCCCGGCTCCCTGGATGAATCCATAAGCGAGAAAAATGGAAATGATCATGAATACAAACGAGAATCGAATCGATGCCGAATCCTTGTCACACGTCAAGAGACACCTCCGCTGCCATAGCATTATGGTCTGATGGTATAACACGACAGTTGGTAAATCAATACGGATGAACATTATCAAGAATTACTGTTCAATGAAATGTGGAAGTATTTTAGTCAAATAGTTTTATTTCCCCAAAACAATTTGGGATATATGTGGGATATATAAAGTCTAAAACAGGCTTTTCTTTCACTCATTAATAAATGGCAGGATAAACCATAAGCTGATAAATTGTTGGATTTATGGGGATATTTGGAAGAAAAGATGGTAGCGGGGGTAGGATGAGCGGGCCGCCTTCGTCGCCCCGCAGGTCTCGGCGTTCGCTTCGCGTCCGCCTCGGCTTGAACCTACGACCTTTGGGTGAAGAAGAAAAAGGATTTGAGAATGAATATGATTGGTTTGAAAGAAAAGATGGTAGCGGGGGTAGGATTTGAACCTACGACCTTTGGGTTATGAGCCCAATGAGCTACCTGACTGCTCCACCCCGCGATCCAATAAAATATTATACCCGCGGCAATAGGGAAAGTCAAGAAGAAAAGAGAGAAGCTTGCAGTGGTCGTTGGAAACAATCAGATGAATAAAACCACAAATGTCCCATTTTATGATGTTTTAAAAAAAAACTGTCATAAAAAGTGGACATCTCCCCCGGTATTTTTTTGGCAGGGAAGTTGCATTCCATTCGATCTGAGGGCAAAATGAGCAAAAAAAATTGGCTGCGGCCAAAACACCATAGAACTTTAGTAACGAATTTAAAGGATGGGAACGGAAAGATTGAAAAAAAAATAATTTTAATGCATTATGTACTTTATATATATGAAAAAAAATGCAAGAAACAAAGGCAAATTTTGTTTGGAAATTTGGAGTTGTATCGAGTCTTGCACCGGGTGTCTTAAGGGAGGTTGAATTGAAAAAAATCATCTTGGTGACCCTATGCGTTTTTTCAATAACCGCATGCGCCGTCAACAGCTACCGCTCCGATTTCGAGTTTGCCAGCAAGCTGGCCAAAGAGGGGCTGTGGCAGGAGGCTTCTTACCGCTTGCAGAAAGCGTTGGCAGCGGGTAATAACTCGGCCGCCCTGCACAACAACATGGCAGTGGCCCTGGAAAGCCTGGGGCGTTATGAGGAAGCCCAGCGCGAATACGAGTTGGCCTTGAAACTGGCTCCCGCCAATCTGCAGATCCAGAACAACTTCAGCCAGTTCAAAAAAAACCATAGGAAGGACGACAATGAAAAGTAAGATCATCCCGCTGCTGCTCCTGGCCGGCCTGAGCGTGGCCTGCGTTGAATCATTCGTCTCCGTGCCCATCCCTTTCAGCGAGAAAAAAATCGCCGATTTTACCGCTTTTCGTGATGTGTTTTTCATCGACTTTGTCTGCGATATCCCCGAGGCCGATTTGGCTGCCGAGACCGAGATTCGCAGGACATTCGCCGAAGAGATTCCTTTCGCCATCGACAAGAAGATCGTCCTGCTCGAGCCCGACCATTGGGCCGTGATCCGCAGTATCCTGCAGCGCTACCGCTTGGCAGTGGATATCCAGTACGACAACAGCGTCTTTTTCCAAAAGGTCTTCCAGGCCCACCCCAAGGCGCTTTTTTTCACCGGCAAACTGAAACTGAACATCAAGAAAATGGGCGTAGTCAAGGAGAGCAGGGATGAAATGGGCAATAAGAAAAATGCTTTTGAAACGGTACAGATGTGGGAAATGGAGATGAAGGTTTTTCTCATCGACGGCGACAAGGCAAAGATCCTCAAGCAGGAAACGTATACGGAAAAATTTGAACCAGGCAGCGAAAACACGGCCCAGTTTAATTTCAACAGCATGTTCGCCAAGATGACGGCCAAGCTGACCGCGGCGCTCCAACCCCGCAAAGCACTCCAGGAAAGATACATTTTATACAAATAGGATGACAACATGAAAAAAACAACATTCGCCGTTTTCTGTCTGCTATGCGCCGCGGTCCTGTTCGGGCAGTATTCCTTTTATTACGGAAAAAACAAGATCGTTCGCCAGGCCTTCTCTTGGAAATATGCGGAAACCAAGAATTTCCGCATTTATCACTACATGGACGACCCGGAACTGCTGGGCCGGGTGGCCCGCGAAGCGGAAAAAGCCTATGAAAAGCTCTCCTCGCTTTTGAACCTGACCATCGAGGAGAAGACACCGATCATTTTCTACAACAAACAGACCGACCTGGAGCAGACCAACCTGTATCCGGGCATCATCCCCCCCGGCAGTTTCGAGGGCTTCACCGAGCCGGTCGGCAAGCGGGTGGTGATCTACGGCAACCGCAGCAGCGAGGACCTGGGGCGGCTGATCACCCACGAGTTGTCCCATTCCTTTGAAAACGCCATCTTGTACCGCACCCGCACGCTGGGAATGTTCGATTTCAACCGTCCTCCCCTTTGGGTCATGGAGGGTTTCGCCGAATTCATGACCGATTACTGGGACAGTTTCAGCTTGATGACCGTCATCGACAATGTCCTCAGCGACCGCATCCCCGAGATCCAGGATGACGGTGACATCCGCACCGATTACGGCAACAACCGCACCCCCTACGATTTCGGCCACTTGATGTACGAGTTTTTTTATGAAAAATTCGGTAAGAAGGGTGTTCGCGACCTGCTATACAGCCAGCGGCGTCCGGCATTGGTCAGCAAGCGTCGGACTTTCCTGGAACAGTTCAATTTCGTGCCCAAGACCTTCAATTATGAATTCAAGAAATACGCCCGCAACCGCTTCAAGACCTTCATCGGCCGCGAAAACCCCGAGGATTACAGCTTCATCATCGGCCCCGATTTCCCGTTCGCCTATTCCTTTTCCCACCAGGTCTCTCCGGGCGGTGAACTGCTGGCCGTGGTTACGGTTAATTTCCGCAGCTACAAGATCGATATAATCCTGGTCTCGCTCAAGGACGGCAAGGTGATCAAGAACGTCACCCCCGGGTACAAATCCACTTATGACGGCATCGAATTCAAATTCGTCCCGACCGACGGCCGCGCCTTCAGCTGGGACCGCCGCGGCGAAAACATTGCTTTCTTCGTGCGCAAGGAGCTCGACTCGTTCCTGATCGTGCTCAATGCCATCGACAACCGGGTGCTGAAGGAATTCAACCTCGGCGCCATCCAGAAGCCGAGCTCTCCGGTTTTTCATCCCAGCCAGAACCGCCTGTTGTTCACCGGCATCGAGGGGATCCAATCCTTCCTGTACTCCCTGGATTTTGCCAACGGCCAGATCCGCAAGCTGACCGACGGCAGGACCTACATCAAGGCGGTCGATATCTCCGGCGACGGCGAAAAGGTGGTGTATTCGGCCGGTTATGGCGACTTCGACAAGCTGTATCTGGCGGCCAGCGAGAGCCCCGACCTGGCCATGCGGCTGACCGATGGCAAATACAATGATATTGCCCCGGCTTTTTCCTTGGACGGCAAGACCGTATATTACAGTTCTGATGAACTCGGTGCCTTCAATATCTGTTCGCTGGACCTGGAGAACAAGATCATGTACCGCCACAGCGATGTGCGCACCGGCAATTTCTTCCCGGTGGAGATCCCCAAGGATAAGGGCAAGCTGGTCATCTCTTCGTTCCACAAAGGGAGTTTCCTGCTTTTCAAAAAGGAAGTCAGCAGCTATTTGGCCAAGCGGCCGGTCGAATTCACCGCTGTTCAGTCCGCCGCCGCCCCGGCGGCCACTGCTGTGGAAGTGGCCGCGCCCTTCACATTGAGCGCAAAAAAATACAAGCCCTTTGAAAAGCTGCTCATCACCAGTCTGCCACCGGTGACTTTGGCCGTGGACACCAACGGCGGTTTCTTCGGTTCTTCCTATTTGAACGTGACCGATATGCTGGGTGACCACAACTTCATATTCTATCTGGCCTCCTTTTACGGCTACCGCTCCTACCATTTGGCCTATTTGAACCAGCGGCGCCGCCTGCAACTGTACACCCATCTTTTTTCCGAAAGCGACGCCTATTATTATCCCTACGTCAGCAACTATTACCTTTCGCTGCGCAGCCGCATCGGCGCCGAATTCGCCCTGGTTTATCCTTTCAGCCGTGCCACCCGTGCCGAACTGACCATGTCGGCCTACCACCAGGAAGAGGATTCTGATCTGCTCTTTTACCAGCAGGAACTTCCTTTCGGCCAGTTCTTCAATGGCTTCGCCCTGCCGGTTTCGGCGTCGCTGGTATCCGAAACCACCCGCTTCTCTTACTACGGACCGAACCAGGGCCACACCTTCCGGCTGAGCGCCGCTAAATATTTCAAGCTTTCTTCCAAATCGCTGGATGCCTATACCCTGGAAGGCGATTTTCGCAAGTATGTGCGCCTCGACAACTATTCCCTGCTGGCCTTTCGGTTGAGTGGATTCTATTCCGGCGGCGATAACGCCCTGCTGTACTGGAGCGGCGGCAACAATACCCTGCGTGCGGCCGATTTCCGCAGCTTGGTCGGCAACAAAGGATTCTTTTTCAATGCCGAGTTCCGCTTCCCCCTGGTCCATGCCGCCCTGACCCCGATCGGTATCATCGGCCCGGTGCGCGGCGTGTTCTTTTTTGATTTTGGCGGCATGTGGTTCAACGATCAGGAATATCGTATTTTCGAGCCCGGGAGTTTGCAACTGAAGGACTCGCTTTCCTCCTATGGCTACGGCATCGAATTTTTCCTTTTCGGCTATCCCCTGCACTTCGAATGGGTCCACCGGACCGATTTCAAGAATTCGAGATATAGCGGCGTCAATTTCTGGATCGGCTTCGATTTTTAAGCGCGCCAGCGGCGTGCGGCCCTTTTTCGTCCCCGGCAGGATGATTGACTTTATCCGGGAAAAATGCGAAAATGAAAAGGGCAGAAAGAGATGCTGATCAACCATACATCCAAACAGGTAACCGCCAAAATCGTTTATTACGGTGCCGGACTGGGCGGCAAAACCACCAACCTGCAGTATATTTATTCTGTGACCAACCCGCATACGCGCGGTGAACTCGTCTGCATGGAAACCGAGATCGAGCGCACCCTTTTTTTTGACCTGCTGCCCATCAACGTCGGCCTGGTCAAGGGCTATGAAACCAAGTTTCAACTGTACACCGTTCCCGGACAGGTTTTTTACGAATCTACCCGCAAGCTGGTCTTGAAAGGAGCCGATGGCATCGTTTTTGTGGCCGACTCCCAGGAACTGATGGAACCAGCCAACCTGGAGAGTTTTGAAAACTTGAAAGAGAACCTGGGATTCTACAACCATCTGATCAATGACATTCCCCTGGTCTTTCAATACAACAAGCGGGACTTGAAAAGTATTTCATCCCTGGACAGACTGAACGGCAATTTGAACGCTTTGAACCGGCCTTACTTTGAGGCCGTGGCCCGCAACGGCCGCGGGGTCATCGAAACCCTGCGCGAGATCTCGGGCATGACCCTGGTCAGGATCAAGGAAGCGCTGGAACACACTACGGTTCCCGCCAAGAACGTGGCCGTGCACTTCGATGTGAATCATGGCCAGCAGATAGTTAAGATGGAAGATCTGCCTGTGAAAAAGGTCAGCATGGAACAGATGGCCGCCAGCGATGCAGAACAGGAACCGCCAACAAAAGCTGAAACTGTCCCGCCTGCCGCAGTTGAAAAAAACGCCGACGAAGCCAAGGGGTCACGCCCAGGCAAATCCTTCAATCCATCTTTAGGAGAGCTGCTGAAACGGTTGGAAGATCCTACCCGCATTACAAAAATTGAAAAGATCACCGCCGGCAACGGCCGCCTGACCGTTGAGGTCAAGGACAGTGATGGCCGCACCCTCCGTTCCTTCGACATTGTCCTGAACTCCGACACCAAGAAGGTAAATATCATCCTAGATGTCAAAAATTAAATTTGTCCTGCTGCTTGTCTTTTTTTCTTTGTTCATTGCCTGCGCCGCATCCCGGCCCACCCTGGTCCCCGCCGAAGAACCGCTTGCTGCCGGAGGTCCGCCGGCCAGAGCCGCGGCGTATTTCCAGCAGGGCAAGACCTGTTTGGAAAAAGGCGACATGGCGGCTGCCAGGTCCTGCTTCAACCAAACACTGGATGTTCTCCTCGATGCACGCGTCGGCGGTCAAGGCGGCGACAGCAAAAATGTCCTGAACGATTATGTGAAGAAAATCGCCGATATCGAGTTGAATTATTTGAAGGACAAAAACAGTCCGGAAAATGGCCAACATGAGGCGTTTCTCGACCAAGTCATCTCCACGCCGCTTTTCCTGCCCACTGAAAAGGATGTTTTGGACCTGAAGCAGAAAGTCAGTGAAACCGCGACGGTTTCCTACAGCATTCCGGTGATCGTCAATTCTCAGGTGGTTTCCTTTCTCAAGGCCTTCCAGACCATCCGCCACGACGGCATCCAGCGGGCCCTCGACCGCATGGTCGAGTTCATTGCTCCCTTCCAGGAAATTTTTCGCCAGTACGAAATCCCGGAGGATCTGGTTTACTTGCCGATCATTGAGAGCGGATTTCGTGTCGATGCCACTTCGCGGGCCCGGGCCAAGGGGGCCTGGCAATTCATGGCCGCTACCGCCCGGCTCTTCGGGTTGCGGGTGGATTGGCAGGTCGATGAACGGCTGGACCCGTTCAAAGCGGCCGCTGCCGCGGCCCGTTTCATGAAGGATCTCTACCAGGAATACAACGATTGGTACATCGTTTTGGCCTGCTACAACGGCGGCCCGCGCCGGGTAAAAAAAGCCATGCGCATACTGCAGACATCGGATTTCTTCACCATCAACCAGTCCCATCATATTCGTCGCGAAACCAAGAACTATGTGCCGGCCTTTTTGGCCTCGCTGATCATCGCCCGCGCTCCCCAGGAATATGGTTTCAAGGTCAATGGCGGCGAAGCGATTTTCGCCGGCAGCAAAACCGTAACCGTGCCGTCGCCGGCCTCGTTGTCGCATATCGCGTCATTGCTGCAAATTTCTTATGCGGATCTAAAAAAGCTAAACCCTGAATTGCTGCGTGACTTCACCCCCAGCAACTTGAACGAATACCTGTTGCGCGTCCCGGCTGACGCCGATGAAGCGGACTTGGCCGGCCTGGAAAGAATTCCGCTTAAGCAGATCCCGAAATACAATACCTATCGGGTCCGTCCCGGGGACAGTCTCTATTCCATTGCCCGCCGCCACGCTACTTCGGTCAACCGGATCAAGAAGGTCAATGGTTTGAGATCCAATTTGATCCGGCCGGGCATGAACCTGATCATTCCCCGGGGGGATGGATGATCAGCAGGATCAATTCAGCGGTTCTCAACGGACTGGACGTGGTGGCCACCGAGGTCGAAGTCGGTTTCTCGCGCGGCATCCCGGGTATCGTCATCGTCGGCCTGCCGGACAATGCCGTCAAGGAAAGCCGCGAGCGGCTGAAACTGGCGATCAGCCAGGCCAATTTCGATTATCCCCAGGCCACGAAAATCGTAATCAACCTCTCTCCGGCCGATGTGCGCAAAGAGGGGTCGGCCCTGGACCTGCCCATGGCCGTGGGCATCATCAAGAACCGCTATCGCATGGAAAGCCCGGCTTTTTCCGACCTGCTGTTTTACGGCGAACTGAACCTCAATGGTGAGTTGAATCCGGTCAAGGGCGTGCTGAACATTTCCCTGTACGCCCGTGAAAAGGGTTTCCGCGGTATTGTCATCCCTTTTGAAAACCGCGTGGAAGCCCAGTTTGTCAAAGACATCGAGGTATACGCTTTGAAAAACCTCACCCAGGTCATCCAATTGATCGAAAATCCCGCTGATTTCATCCCCTGCCATGCCGAGATAGCCAAGGATCCAATCTGGTTTTACGAAAATGATTTTTCCGAGATTAAGGGCCAGTATATGGCCAAGCGGGTAATGGAGATCGCCGCCGCAGGTTTTCACAATGTTCTGATGATCGGCTCCCCGGGATCGGGAAAATCCATGATCTCCAAGGCGCTGCCATCCATCCTGCCTGACATGAGTGATGATGAGATCCTGGAAACATCGCTGACCTACAGCGCTGCCGGACTTCTGGGCGAGAAGGGCGGTTTGGTTTGCCGCCGGCCCTTTCGTTCGCCGCACCATACCATTTCTGATGTAGGCATCAGCGGCGGCGGCAAATACCCGGTACCCGGTGAGATCTCCCTGGCCCATAACGGCGTGCTCTTCCTCGACGAGATCCCCTATTTTAAAAAATCAGCATTGGAAGTGCTGCGCCAGCCGCTGGAAGACGGCAAGATAACTGTTTCCCGCTCCCTGACTTCTTCCACCTTCCCGGCCCGATTCATGCTGGTGGCGGCCATGAATCCCAGCCAGGACTCGGTCGGTTTGGGGGAAGCGGGTGGATACGCCGCCAGCCATTCCCAAAAAAACCGCTACTACGCCAAGCTTTCCAAGCCATTGCTGGATCGCATCGACCTGCAGATCGAGGTGAAGAAGGTCAAGCTGGATGAGATCACTTCACCGGCAACAGCGGAGAGTTCTTCTGACATCAAGAAGAGGGTGGTCGGTGCCCGGAACCTGCAATTGCATCGTTTCAAGAACTTGAAAAAGAAGATATTCGCCAACGGCCAGATGCGCAATGCCGAGATCAGGAGATTCTGCCCGCTGGATGATGGCGGCGGCCAGTTGCTGCGGCTGGCCGTGGACAAGTTCGACCTGAGCGCCCGTGGTTATTTTAGGGTATTGAAAGTGGCCAGAACCATAGCGGATCTGGATGGAGTGGAGACGATCGCCGCCCGGCACGTGCAGGAAGCCCTGCAGTACCGGTCGCTGGACTTGGCCCGTTTCTGATGATATGCTGAACCGGATATGGCCGCGACCGTTTCCAGGGGAATGCGCATGAATAAAAAAAGTTTATGGCAAATGCTGCTTATGGTCCTGGCCAGCGTGCTGATTGGCCTTGGCAGTAATTTTTTCGCCAAAAACTCCCTGCCGCTGTTCCGGGTCATGCGCTCTGCCTCATCTGTCGCAGCCGTTTCCAGTTTTAGTGAAGCCGACACTGATTTCGTCCGCCAGTTCAGCATTGACCCCGGTGCTGTTTTGCTTGATGCACGGACGGTTGAAAATTTTGAACTCGGGCACATCCCCGGCGCGGTCAGCCTGCCGATTTCGCGTTTTGACGAGTTCTTCCCCCGCCATCAGGAGCGCTTGCTGGCTGCGCGGATGTTGATCGTTTACTGCAGCGGCTGGACATGTTCCGATTCGCACGAACTGGCCTTGCGGCTGTTTCAAAAAGGGCTGAAGGTATTGTTCCTCTATAAGGGGGGCATGGAAGATTGGCTGGAGAAGGGAAATGCTGTGGCGAAATAAAATTGCCCCCATCCTGTCAGCGCGGCCGCTGCAGGGTTTGGCCCGGCTGGTCCTGGGCGGAATATTCATCTACGCCAGTCTGGACAAGATCGCCCACCCGCAGGAATTTGCCAAGATCGTTGCCAATTACGGGATATTGCCCGATTTTCTGGTTACCCTGCCGGCCCTGGTATTGCCCTGGCTGGAACTGATCGCCGGCCTTTGCCTGGTTTCCGGCCTATGGGTGCGCAGTGCCGCTACCCTGCTGTCGCTGCTGCTGCTGGTTTTTATCCTGGCCCTGGGCTTCAACGCTGCGCGCGGTATCAACCTGAGTTGCGGTTGCTTTTCATCTACAGTCGCCGATAAAGAGAACATTTATGTGCTGATCTTCCGCGACCTGCTGTTCCTGCTACCCGGATTGCTGATCATCTTTTTCCACCGGGAAAGAAAAGATTCTTGACTTAGGGGCGGTCAGCCAAGCAACGTGCCGGCGGATGGCCCCCGTCCTGGTGCGAACCCCCCCCTCCATACGCATTACGGCTCAATGGTCATGTCCCGTTCCAGTTGTTCGGACTGTTCCGCCGCTATCATGGCATCATCCATGGATATCTTGCGGGTTTTTACCAGCTCGATCAGGTGCTGGTCGAAGGTCTGCATGCCTACATCGCGGTTCTTGGCTATGTGTTTCATGATCGTATCGGTTTTTTCCGGGTTTTTCAGGCACATCTCGATGGTTTTATTCACCAGCATGATTTCGCAGGCCGGAATCATGCCGGTTTTGTCCATTTTGGGCAGCAGTTGCTGGGAGATAACGGCCAGCAGGTTCTCCGACAGGCGCTGGCGGACGGAGAGCTGTTCTTCGGGAGGGAAATACCCCAGGATGCGGTTCAGGGTGCGCATGATGTCGGGGGTGTGGATGGAGGTCATGACTAGGTGTCCGGTTTCGGCGGCTTTCATACAGGTATCGATGGTCAGATGATCGCGCAGCTCACCCACCATGATGATGTCTGGATCCTGGCGCATGGCCGCCCGCAGGGCCGTGGCAAAAGATTCGCTGTCCGGGCCGATCTCCCGCTGAGAGATGACCGAAAGATTTTTTTCAAAAAGGTACTCGATCGGGTCTTCGATGGTGATAATGTGGGCGCGACGTTTCTGGTTGATGTAGTTGATGATGGCCGCCAGGGTGGTCGATTTGCCGTTGCCGGTGGCTCCGGTGACCAGGATCAGCCCCCTCTTCTGGGAAGCGATTTTTTCCAGCACCTTGGGCAAGTTCAGTTCCTCGAAGGTCCGCGCTTTAAAGGGTAGCAGCCGCAACACGGCTGCATAACGGCCGTTCTGGCGAAAAACGTTCACCCGGAAGCGGGCCACTTCAGCCAGGGCGAAAGAGCCGTCGTAATCCTTGACCTCTCTTTGAAACTTTTCAATGTCCTCGAATTTGGCCAGTGTCCGTCCGATCAAAAGCGTGTCTTCTTCGGTCAAAGGCGGATGCTTGAGGGGATAAAGTTCCCCGAAATGGCGGAGCAGCGGCGGAGCCCCCACTTGAAAATGTATGTCAGACGCTCCTTTCTCAGCGGCAAAACTCAATATCTGGCTTAAATTAACGATCGACATGTGCAGCCTCCTTAAAAGGTCGCTTTACAGCGAACCGGGATCACGGATTCATTTTAAATGAGTGATTTAAAGAATGCAAGCGGGATGGATGTCGCTGGCAGTCATTTTTTGCTTTTGTAGTGTTGGACATCGCGATCCATTTCCCTCTGGATGTCGCGTTCTTTGAGCTTTTGCTTTTTTTCGTATTCCCTTTTGCCGCGCACCAAAGCAATTTCGATTTTGAACAGGCTTTTGTCCGTCATGTAGACCTGCAGCGGAATGATGCTGAAGCCGCGGGTCTTGACCTTCTGGTCCAGGCGGTGGATCTCGCGCCGGTTGAGCAGCAGTTTGCGTTTGCGTTCCGGTTCATGGTTGAAAATACTGGCCTGTACGTAGGAACTGATGTGGCAGCGCAGTAAAAACGCTTCCCCGTTCCTGATTTCCACAAAAGAATCCTTGAGACTGATACGCCCGGCCCTGATCGACTTGACTTCACTGCCAACCAGGGCCATGCCTGCCTCGAATTTATCGAGGATCTCATAGTCGTGAAATGCCTTTTTATTCTGGGCTATGGTCTTCATTGCCGATAAGGATGATCTCCTCGATTTTTCTTTTGCCCATTTTCTTGGCCACCAGCAGATGCTTTTTCACCTTGATGCGCGCGTTTTCCTGGGGCATTTTTCCGTACTGGTAAATAAACAGGCCGGAAAGTGTGGTGTAATCCTTTTTTTCGGGGAGTTCCAGTTCCAGGCGCGAATTGATCTCTTCCACTGGTGTGCTGCCCTTGATCTGGAAGACATGCTTGTTCAGCTTGCGGATGTTCTTGCTGCCGATATCCAGGTCGCCCAGGATGCCCCGCAAAATGTCGCTCAGGGTGATGATGCCGATGGCAGACCCGTATTCGTCCAGTACCACGGCCAGGTTCAATTTGTGTTTTTTAAATTCGTTCAGTATGTAATTGAGCGATGAGTATTCGGAAACAAAGATTGGTTTGGCGGCAATTTTTTTCAGTTCCAACTGAGCGAAATCCTCTTTGAGCATGGCGGTCAGCAGGAGGTGGGAATCGATGATGCCGGTGATGTTGTCGGGCTTGCCTTTGTAAACAGGAATTTTGGAAAAATTCCTTTCAAGGATGATCTTTTTCAAATCACGGATGCCGCCGCTTTCCTTGATGGCCACGATGCTGACGCGCGGTGTCATGATGGCCTTGATATCCTTCTGGGAGATATCGATGATTTCGTTGAGCATTTTCAGGGTTTCAGGGTGATGCTTGAACAGCTGGGTTTCCATGGAAAGGAAGTGCTTGATCTCTTCCAGGCTCAGCTCTTTTTTAGGCCAGGCTTTTGTTTTCTGGCGCTTAAAAAAGAAATTCAGCAGCAGTGCCAGGCCCTTGACCACGGGGTAGAACAGCAGGTTGAAGAATTTGATCGGGTAAACGTACAGATATGACAATTTTTCGGCGTGACGGTAGCTGTAGGATTTTGGGGTGATTTCGCCGAAGATCAACAGGATCAGAGTGGTCAACAGAGTGGCGGCGACAAGCAGCGTGCCTTCGCTGCCTTTAAAAAACCGGGTGAACAGGTAGGTGGCGCAGGAAGCTGCGGCCACGTTCGCCAGGTTATTGCCGATCAGGATGGTGGAAAGAAATTCCTCGGGTTTTTCCATGAGCCGGGCCAGCAGCATGGCTTTCTTGTCTTTTTTTTTGGCGCGGTGGGTTAGTTTGATGCGGCTGACGGTGAGCAGGGAAGTTTCAGCCGAGGAAAAAAAAGCGCTGAACAGGATCAATAAGACAAAGAGAAGTAGAAAAAAAATCAGTTCATCTGGATTCATGATTGCAAACCGCTGTCGCTCCTAATAAGGGCCGGTCCATGGCTGCCTATTTCTTGCTGTAGAGCTGATATACGATCTTGTAAAGTGATGTGCCGATGCAGTCATTGATCAGCTGTATTTCCCGGCTTTCCTTGGGCACTTTCAGGATCTTGGGGGCGAAATTGACCACGCCCCTGATTCCGTGACCGATCAGTTTGTCCAAGGTTTCCTGGGCCGCTTCTTCCGGCACGGTCAGCAGGGCGATTTTAATGTCGGGATTCTCCATCAGGTATGCCTCCAGCCCGTCAACATGCAGGACTGGCTTTTTCTGTCCGGGCTTGCCGATCTCCGTCCCGACCAGTTCTTTCTTGATGTCAAACAGAGCCGTGACCATGATATTGCGATCCTTGAACAATTTGTAATTGGAAAGGGCCTGGCCGATGCGGCCGGCGCCGATAATGATCACCTTGGAGCTGTGATCGATAGACAGGATCTTTTTCAGTTCGCGAAACAGTTTTTTAACCAGGTACCCTTTTTTCTGCTTGCCGATGGAAATACCCAGATAAAAAAAATCCTGGCGTACCTGGTTACAGGAGACACCGGTGACCTCTTCCAGTTTTCTTGAAGATATATAAGTGTTTTCGGGCAGGTTCAATTTCAACAGAGCTTCGTAATAAAACGAAATCCGGCGGATCACCCGCAGGCTGATTTTCTTTTTCATGCGTGCCTCATGATATTGTTTAAGTTAAAATTAATGGTATCCGACCGAGGCCGAAAAGTCAAGACGGAACGGGAATTTTATTTTAGCGGTTGTCCGTCCGGCAGGGATCAGTGTTCCTTCTTGCAGTCAATCTCCCACAAGCATTTTTTTTCCGGGCAGTATGATTTTCTTTCACCGCCGTAGCAGGTAGGATTACCCTCGGCGGCCTGGATCGCTCGGATCAGTTCGACTTTTTTCATCTTTCCGGAATTCACTCCCTTTTCCCCGGCATATTTTCTAATTTGGGTCAATTTCATCATTCCCCTCCTGGTGAAATACCATGTGCCTCTCCAGGGTAAACGGTAAAATAAAGATATAAATATAATATAATATGATTTTGGCGATTATCAACTACAGCTTGTTTTTTCCTGGCCGCGGTTCCCGAATCGATTTAGGCGGCTATTTCCCTGTCACCGCCATTTGGACGGCAGCGATTTCCTTGGGGATGGGCGGCCCCAGCACTCGTCCCCCGCGGGGGATGACCAGGACATTGTCTTCGATGCGGATGCCGCCGAACTTGCGATATTTATCGACCTCGGCGTAGTTGATGAAAGCGGCCGATTTTTTTTCTGCCCGCCATTGGTCGATCAGGGCGGGGATGAAGTAGATCCCCGGTTCGACCGTCAGCACATGACCGGGTTCGAGCTTTTTGGCCAGGCGCAGGTAGGCCAGGCCGAACTGCTGGCTGCGCTTGGTTGTTTCGTCGTAACCGACGTAGGTTTCGCCCAGGTCTTCCATGTCGTGTACGTCCAAACCCATCATGTGGCCGAGACCGTGCGGAAAGAACAAAGCGTGGGCTCCGGCCGCCACGGCGTCTCTGGCGCCGCCTTTCATCAGGTTCATCTGCTTGAGGCGCTCGACCAGGATCTCGCAGGCTTTGAGGTGGACGCTGCGGTAACTGATTCCAGGCCGGATCATGGCGATGGCCGACAGCTGCATATCCAGGACCGTTTCGTAGACCGCTTTTTGCCTGGAGTCGAATTTGCCGCCCACGGGCAAGGTGCGGGTGATATCGCTGGCATACCCGGTTTCGGTCTCGCAGCCGGAATCAATGATCAATAGATCGCCTTTCTGCAGGCGGTTGCCGTGGTAATGGTTGTGCAGGGTTTCTCCGTGGATGGTGACGATGGCCGGGAAAGCCAGTTGGCCGCCTCCGGCCAAGGCAATGCCCTCGATCCTGCCGGCGATCTCCCTTTCATATACTCCCGGCTGGGCCATGGCCATGGCCTCGCGATACATGGCGGCGCTGATAGTCAGGGCCGCTTCGATCTCTTTTATTTCTTCCTGGCTTTTCAGCGAACGCTGGGCGATTGCGGCCTTGACAAATTCGGCGCTGGCGTAGTTCTTTGCACTTTCAGCCCGGATGCCCAGCAGCCTTTCCAGCCACATGGCATTTTCGCTGCGATAGGGCGGCAGGAAATGGATCTTGCGGCCCTGGCGCACGGCCTTCTGCAGCGTTTCCCCCAGTTGGCAGAGCGGTTGGCTGTGGGTGATGCCGACTTTCAGGCAGCGGCTTTTCAGCGACGGCTGGGGCCCCATCCAAATGATGTCCTCCATCTCCAGGTCGTTGCCGAAAACCGTCTGGCGGTTTTCGTCTATGTCGATGATAGCGGCCAGGCCGGGAAAATTCAGGCCGAAGAAGTAAAGAAAGGTGCTGTCCTGGCGGTAATGGTAGGTGTTGGCCGGGTAGTTCATCGGGCTTTCGCCGTTGCTCAGGAAAAGCAGCAGCCCCGATCTTACCTGTTTGTTCAGTTTGTTTCTTCTTTGTTGGTACGTTTTTTTGTCGAACATGGCTTCTCCTTAATAAATATCTTACCCAAACCGTAAAATGAAATCAAGAGCGCGGGCGCAGTTTTACCGTCGCCGCTTCTTTTTTGGAGCCTTGGGACTCGTCAGCTTTGCTTCAGCTTTTTGATGCGCAGCAGCAGCCGGATAATGGCGATGCCGAAGATTGCGAATAAAAAAACATATAAAATGCCCAGGGCCGACATGGGCCACGAATGCTCACGCCTGGAGAAGATGAAGAGGCCGTTGAACAAAATGGGCAGGAAGATCACCAGGAACAGCAGCAAGCGCCGGTATTTTTGCATCTTGGATTGCTTGTCGCTGAAGAATTCGGGCTTTTCGCCGGCCCGGCACTCCTTGCGGAAGTAGTACCAGGAACCCATGCGGCCCAGTTCCTGCCAGCCGGCATCACGGCAGATCTGCCTGTATTCTTCAAGGCTTTTGAAGCTGCCGGTGCGGAAATCGAGACGGTAGGAATAATCGCGCGGCTCGCCCTTGATGAAATGGTAGACGCAGGGCAGCCCCGGGTTATCGAGGTGCCAGCCGTTTTGCGACATCTCCTCCAGCCATGCTTCCTCTTTTTCGTCGTTCCAGGCCCAAAACCATTTGAATTTGGTTGTTTTTTGTTTTTCCATGGATCTCTCCTTCATTTCATTTTTCCGCCGCTGCTTTCCTTTTTTGTCTTGGAGGAGCGGCGCCCCAGGACCGTGTCGCCCAGCCTGATCAGCATGCGCAGTCGGGTCAGCTCGGCATCGAGAACATGGCGGCCCTTTTCGGTCAGGACGTAGCGCTTGCGCCGCTCGACCTCGTCGAAGCGGGTGATGAGCTTCTCCTTTTCCAGGTGGGTCAGCGCCCCGTAAAGGGTGCCGGGGCCGATCTGGATGGAGCCGGCGCTGGCGCTTTCCACTTGCTGCATGATACCGTAGCCGTGCAGGGGCCGGGCCAGGGCCAGCAGGATGCAGTAGGTGGACTCGCTGAGCGGCAGGATACGGGCTGTTTCCTTGTCTTCTGTCATCGTTGACTCCTTATATCAGGTATCGCTATAACGAATCACGTTATATCGCAAGACGATATAGTGCCATACGATATATCGAATGTCAATAGGTGTTCCTTAAAATTTTTTTCAAAGTAATTTTTGAGCCGGAGATGTTCTGCTTTTTCCCTTGTTTTGGACAGCGAATCGATTTATAATTCATTCCTGGTTTGAGGAGGTAGAATGAGAAAGATCCTGAGTTTGTTATCGGTGGTTTTGTTTCTTTGTTCATGGCAGTGGGCGATCAGCGATTCCCGTTTGCTCAGATTCCCCAATATCAATGGTGACCTGGTCGCCTTTGTCTATGCCGGCGACATTTGGTCGGTCCCGGCCGCCGGCGGCGATGCCCGGCGCCTGACCTCGCACCCGGGGCTGGAGCTGTTTCCAAAAATTTCCCCCGACGGCCAATGGATCGCCTTTTCGGCCGAATACTCGGGCTCGCGCCAGGTTTATGTCATGGCGGCCGCGGGAGGCACTCCCCGGCAGCTGACCTATTACAACGACGCCGGCATCATGCCGCCCCGCGGCGGTTATGATTACGTGGTCATGGACTGGACTCCCGATAGCCGGCAGGTCCTGGTGCGCTGCAACCGCACCCCCTGGGGCAAACGCATGGGCAAATATTTTTTGATTCCCATGGCCGGCGGCCTGGAGACCCCGTTGCAGATCCCTGAAGGCGGAGGCGCCACGTTTTCTCCCGATGCCGACAAGATCGTCTACACGCCCATCGAGAGGGAGTTCCGTACCTGGAAACGCTACAAGGGCGGCCGGGCTCAGGATGTCTGGATCTATGATCTGAAAAACAATGCATCGCGGCGCTTGACCGATTTTGCCGGCACCGATCAGCATCCGGTCTGGTTTGGAGACAAGATCTATTTCGTCTCTGACCGCGATCTGACCCTGAATGTGTATTCCTTTGACTTGAGAAATGACAAGATCGAGCAGGTCACGGCCCACAAGGATTTCGATGTCTTGTGGCCCTCGGGCCGGAACGGCCAGCTGGTTTATGAAAAAGGCGGTTATATTTACAAACTGGACCTGGTTTCGGGGCGCGAAAAAAAATTGGTCATCAACCTGAAATTCGACAATGCCGGCCTCCTGCCTTATTTCAAGAACGTCACTGAATTCATTTCCAGTTATGACATCTCTCCCAGCGGCAAGCGGGCGGTTTTTGACGCCCGCGGCGACATCTTCACCGTCCCTGAAAAGGAGGGGCTGACCTACAACCTGACCAAAAGCCAGGGGGTGCGTGAAATCTTTCCCACCTGGTCTCCCGACGGCAAATCCATCGCTTTTTATTCCGACCAAACCGGCGAATATGAAATATACCTGATGGATGGCAATGGCGGCGGCAAGCCGCAGCAGCTGACTGCCAACAGCCGCATCTGGCGCTTCCCGCCCAAATGGTCTCCCGACGGCCGCCTGCTGCTTTTTTCCGATCGTAACCAGCGCCTGCAGATCCTGGACGTGGCCACCCGTATCCTGACGGTGGTGGACAAGGCCCGCGGCCATGACTTTTTCAACTACGGCTGGTCGCCCGATTCACGCTGGCTGGTTTACAGCAAGGACGGCGACAGCGGTCAGGACGCCATCTGGGTCTATTCTCTGGAACAGAAGAAGGTCTTTCAACTGACCGATGCCGCTTTCAATGATTTTGCGCCGGTGTTTTCATTTTGCGGCAAATACATTTACTTCTTTTCCAACCGGGATTTCAATTTGACCTTCTCCGACTTCGAGTTCAATTACCTGTACAACAAGGCGACGCGTATTTATGCTTTGGCCCTTACCCGGGACACCCCGCCGTTGTTCAGCGACAAGAATGACGTGGAACCGGCCAAGAGCCCGCCTGGGAACAAGACGGCCAAGCCGGAAAAACAAGCTGCTGCCGGCAAGGAGCCGCCGGCGCGGGTACGCATCGATGTCGAGGGCTGCAACAGCCGCATCACGGCTTTGCCGATGAAAAGCGGCGACTATGCCGCGCTGCGGGCCGTTGACGGCGGTATTCTGTATTTCACGGGAAAAGAGATTCGCCAGTTCAAGCTGGAGGACAAGAAAGACACCCTGGTGATCGGCGGCATCGACTCGGGCGTCCTCTCCGCCGACGGCTTGAAGATCCTCTATCAGGCCCAGAACCAGTTTGGCATCGTCGGCCTTGGCCCGGACCAGAAGGCGGGTGACGGTTCCCTCGATCTTTCTCAGCTGTCCATGAAGATCGAACCACAGCGGGAGTGGACGCAGATTTTCAACGACGGCTGGCGTATTTTCCGCGATTGGTTTTACCAGAAAAAACTGCATGGGCTCGACTGGCTGCGGCTGAAAGAAAAATACGCGCGCCTGGTTCCCTCCCTGAGCCACCGCGCCGACCTGGATTTCATTTTCGGCGAACTGGTCGGTGAGGTCAATTCCGGGCATACCTATGTCAACTGGGGTGATTTCTCCCGGGTCCCCCGCCTGGATACCGGCCTGCTGGGGGCGGAACTGAAGGCCGACGCCAAGGCCGGCCGCTATCTAATCAGCAAGATATACGCCGGAGAAAACTGGAACGAGGCTACGCGGTCACCGCTTACCGAGCAGGGCGTGGGCGTCCAGGTCGGCGATTTCCTCATCGAGCTCAACGGCTTTGAGGTGGCGCTCAAGGACAATCCCTTCCGTTTTCTGGAAAACACCACGGGCCGCAAGATCTCCGTTAAGGTCAATGCCCGGCCCGAAACCGCCGGCGCCCGCGAATACTGGATCAAGCCGGTCAAGAGCGAGTTGGGCCTTTTTTACCTGGACTGGGTGCGTTCGCGCCGGCAGATGGTTGACCGCCTTTCGGGCGGACGCATCGGCTACATCCATGTGCCCGACACTTCGACCCAGGGCAATACCGAGTTGTACAAGGGCATGTACGCCTACAAGAACAAGGAGGCTTTGATCATCGATGAGCGCTACAACGGCGGCGGCTTCATCCCGGTGGTCATGACCGAGCTGCTGGCGCGCAAAACGCTGAACTACTGGGCCACTCGCGGCCTGGAGATAAACCCCGACCCGGGCGTGGCCCACGACGGCCCCAAGGTGATGCTGATCAACGGCTATTCCTCCTCGGGCGGCGATGCCTTTCCTTATTATTTCAAGAAAAGCAAGCTGGGGCTGCTGATCGGTACCCGCACCTGGGGCGGCCTGATCGGTCTTTCCGGCAACCCTGACCTGGCCGACGGCGGCTCGATCAATATCCCGACCTTCGGCTTCGTTGATACGGACGGCAACTGGGCGGTGGAGGGTGAGGGCGTCGCTCCCGACATCGAGGTCATCGACCGGCCCGAGCTGGTGGCCGCTGGCAAGGACCCCTGCATCGAAAAGGCGGTGCAGGTGCTCATGGAGCAGTTGAAAAAAAATCCGGCCAAGAAACCTGTCCAGCCCCCCGAACCCGACCGCTCCAAGTGGATTGAAAAGGAGATCAAATAGCCAGGTTGGTTTTCCGGGCCGAGGCGCGAAATTTCGCGCCTCGGCCCATCATCTCTTCCGCTTGTTGACATTTAAGACAAAATCGGTCAAAATAACAGTCTGGAAAAATTCGTTTTCCTAAATTTAATCCCGAATGGTGAAAATGGAAAAAAAATTGTATTCAGTCATTACCGGGACCGGGTCATACGTCCCTGCCAAGCGTGTTTTAAACAGCGACTTTTTAGACAAAACATTTTTTGATGCCCGCGGTGAAATGCTCAAGAAGAGCAACCAGGAAACGATCGATAAGCTCGCCGAGATCACCGGCATCCGCGAAAGGTGCTACGCCGCTGACGACCAGGTGTCCTCCGACATCGCTTATTTGGCTGCCGAAGATGCCTTGAAGTCATCTGGCGTAGACAGGGAGTCGCTGGACTACATTATCGTGGCCCACAATTTCGGCGATGTCCGACTGGACAACGTTCGCTCGGATTTCGTCCCTTCCCTGGCTTCTCGGGTCAAGCACAAGCTGGGCATCGCCAACCCCAAGACCATCGCCTATGACCTGCCCTTTGGCTGTCCGGGCTGGCTCCAAGGCGTGATCCAGGCGGATTACTACCTGCGCTCCGGGGATTGCCGGCGGCTGATGGTCATCGGGGCCGAGACGATCTCACGGGTCAGCGATCCCCACGACCGCGACAGCATGATCTACGCCGACGGCGCCGGCGCCACCATTCTGGAAGCGGTCGAAAGCGACAAGCCGCTGGGCATCCTCTCCCACGCCGTGCGCAGCGATACGATCGATCATGCCTACATGCTGTGGATGGGAAAATCCTTCGACCCACAGCACCAGGGCGCTGAACTGTACCTGAAAATGGACGGTCACAAACTATATGAGTATGCCTTGAAGACCGTGCCGCTGGTGGTCAAGGAGAGCCTGGAAAAGGCGGGATTGCCCCTTGCGGAAATAAAGAAAGTTTTGATCCATCAGGCCAATGAAAAGATGGACGAGGCGATCCTGAAGCGCCTCTTCAAGATATGCGCTGCCGGCGAATTCAAAGCCGAGGTCATGCCCATGACCATCTCCTGGCTGGGCAACAGTTCGGTCGCCACCCTGCCCACAATGTTGGACCTGATCCAGAAGGGCAAAATGAACGATCACCAACTCGAATCCGGGACGGCGATCGTTTTTGCCTCGGTGGGCGCGGGCATGAACATCAACTCGGTCGTCTACCGCCTGCCTTGAGTTTTATTTTTATTTGCAAGTTGATTGAAAAAATTATTTTTTTGTAATATTATATTTATGTACATAATTATGCACATAACAGGAGATTTCGATGAGACTATCGGTAAGCATTTCCGAAAGGCTGGGTAAAACCGTCAAGAATATGGCTGAGAATGAAAAGAAATCTGTCTCTTCTCTGACCACTGAAGCGCTTCTTTATTATTTGCAGGAAAAAAAGAAAAAAAAACTCGGCTATAAATTGCTGGCATTAGCAGGCAAGTCAAAAGTGGACAAGAACATATATAAGCTTCTTGAAGAAAGCAGAATGGACAGTCATGACCGGTCTTGATAGCGGTTTTTTTGTTGAGTTGCTGAAAGGAAATGACCAAGCTGTTGCTAAATGGAAAAACATTGTTGACGGCGAAACAGATGCTGCCGTTTGCAGTTTAACCATATATGAACTAAAAAGACTTACTTTAAAAGGTGGTTTGACCGTTGCTGCCGTTCAGCTGACGATAGAGGCTATACTGGCCGTCTGTCAGGTGGTTTGGATTGATAATTGCGAAGTGCTGGATGATGCGGCCCGATTGTCTCACGGCAATGATATTCCTACCGTTGATGCCATTATTCTGGCTTCATTACTGCAGGCCGGGGTGCGGACCATTTACAGCACCGACCGACATCTGCAAAGTTTCAAAAAGAAAGGTGTCAGCATTATCAACTTGTTGGCCTGAAATATTAAATTTCAAGAACGAAAAGTTTTATTTCCAATTCCCGGCGCGTTTCCGCCAAGATGTTTCTGATTCTTTTGGGAATTTTTTCAATCATTATGCCGCAAATCAGATTATGGTTTTAATTGATCAATTGGGTTTGGGAATAATTGTTTATGTATCTTCGGCCAGTATGATTTATGATGAATTTTTGTGCGGATGTTTTTTCAAAAAGGATGATACCGGAGTGATAGATTGAGAGAACTGCATCTTCAAGCTTTTTTTCATCCTTCAAGTTTTTTACATTCAAGCCCTGTTTTTGTGCTTCAGCAAAGCATATTCCCTTACTATGAGAAGAATGGCCTTCGATACTATTTAAAAATTTGGCAATTTGTTCAAGTTCATTTGAGGATTTTTTTGGACAATTGCGGATTTTCAGCAATTCGATAAGATACTTGAATGAATTATCACGCATGTTTTCTATTGCCCGCAACATACCAAAAGGGATTTGCTTTAGCCGCTCATTCCATAAAAGCGCCTTCCTCGGATCAGTGGAAACTTCAATGAAAGCTTTTTCAAATTCTTCAATTATGGCATGAATAGGCAAATATTGTTTTCCCAGTAGAACTTGTGGATCGGTTGGTCCAAGACTGGAATAAGGACCCAAATAAATCTCATCCGCGGCGCAAGCGATCAATGTGCCACCGCTCATTGCCAAATGGGGGACAAAAACTCTAATATACTTGAATGTTGAATGCAGGTAATTGATAATCCGTTTAGTTGCTTCGTAATCACCACCGGGAGTGTGAATAATTAAATCCAATTTCTCTTTGTTCACCGATTTTGCGCAAGTCATAAAACCTTGAATGTCCTGGTCAATAATTGAATGAAATGGGGAAGGAACAGGTGGTTTGATCAAGGTGAACGCTGACATATAACAGATGGTGGTGTTGCCGGTTTTTTCGTTTAATTTTTTAATGTAGTCTTCGAGAACCTTTAGCGGATTGCGATCTTCAACCTCCTTGAGAATTTCATCCCAGGTAGGCATTCAAATTTCCAATGGTAAGAGTAAAGTCTATTTCTTCAACTATGGAATTCTTTTCCAACATTTCTTTTACTTCACTAAATTCTTTTTTTGTTTTTGATTCCAAATCAATTTCACATTTTTTCGCTTCTTTTTCGACACATTCGGCGATTTCCGTTAATTTTTTATTTGCTGCCATTTTTCGCTCCTTCTTAATTATAGAATACAATAACATTTTTTTCAATTTGCGGATAGATTTTGTCGATTTTAATTTGAATTTCGCTGGTCAGCTGCAGGGCTTTGGCCACGCGGATGTAATGATGGATGTCGTCAAGGGAAAGGGCGCGGCCCTTGCGGTCCTTCAGCCACTTGGCCATCACCTGATAGCCGCCGATTTGGTATTCCCAGACGTCGGGCGGGATATTGGAGAAATATTGGCTGTCATTGATGAAGACATTGCCGGTTTTTATGTCTAACAAGGGGCTTAAGCCCCTTGTTGAAGTGGCGGGCGATCCTTGCTTTGTTCCTGTGAGGCAATATTGGACCTTTTTGACGACGTTGTCGCCGGAAATTTCGAACTTGGAAATGGTTTTGTCCAATTGCGGCGATTTCAGCAAATGGATGGCCGCCAGTTCTTCGCCGAGTTTCGCCATTTCTTTGAACAGGCTTTTATCGCCGGTGAACGGGATGCGCGGGAAATCGCTTTTTAAAAATTCGGCGTATTTTTTGCGGTAAATGTTTGCATACAGAACGGCATAAATATAATAAAAAATCTGTTCGGGGGTAGGGACTGTCTTAAATCCCTCCCGTACAATCATATCGAATATTTTTGGATCAATATTCGGTTGGCGACCTGTGTCATTAAATAGAGTTTTCTTTTCTTTTTCTGGATATAAATATAATGGAGCTTGTTGAATAATTCCTTTGCTACTATAAAATGTTCGATTATCAATTATGTTTGAACTAACAAAAAAATGTGAATAAATATTATCGATTGAAACTTGTCTCATAAAACATAAGGAAATGTTTTCCTTCAACATGTTCCGCATGATTTTATTTCTTGTTCTCCAAACAACTGATTCATGAAAAAAAATATTACGTATATCGAAAGGTCGATATAATATTTTGTTAAAATATTTTTCTGGATTTTCAACTTCCATTAATTGTTTTCGCGCAGTAGAAACTCGCCACATGTAATTTTCTTTTAAATCTAAAGATTGTTGGACATATTCATCAGAGAGATTTTTGTCTAAAAAGAGATTAATTCTTGTGACCAAGTCTCTTTTATTAAAATCGATGACAAAATCATCGTGTGCAGTTACAATTCCTGTCACATTGACTGGGAAGATATCGGAGATTTTAATAAATTTGCTATATCCTTTTTCGTAACGTATGTTCTGTGGAATGAAAAAATAGTAAGGTGTCGTTGGTTGCAATTGTTTCCAAGAAACAGTTTTTAAATCATTCTCTTCCAACCATTTATACTTGTCTTCCCTCAAGCCCCACAAGTCTGCATAAAAAATCTTCGTTTCAGATTGAATATTTTTCTTTTTGATAAAAAGGGTAATGCAAACACCTTGGCGAATGTCAAAAACATTTTTATCTATTGAGCCATCCGGGCATTTTTCTTTTTTATTAGAATTGCCATGAAGGTTCAAGATAAAAATTTCCTGAAAACTTTCCATCAGCGACTGACGCATGCCTCTGAAAGTTGGATTGTCCAAGTAGCCATTGTTTGTTATCAGTCCAATACAGCCTTCACCGGCCTGGTCGATCTTCCATTGCGAGAAACGGATGAATTTCACATAATCGTCTTGCAACCAATGTTTTTTTTCTCCAAAGTGTTGTCCATCCACATATTTATATTTCTCGATTAGTTCAACGATCCAGTCTCCCGTATTCGTTGAGATTCCCGAGTAGGGTGGATTACCGAGGATGACCAGGATCGGGGTCTCCTTCTTTATCTTGCCGGCCTGGCGCGACTCCTCGGCCAGGGTGGCGATGCCCGGCAGGTTGCTTTGCCCGATTTCCTCCATCTCCAGGGTGTTGGTCAAATAAAGCGGGAAGCGTTCATGCTCGGCATCGAGGCGGTAGCCCATCTCTTCCAGGATATAGGACATCTTCAGATGGCCGATGGCATAGGGGGCCATCATCAGTTCGAAGGCATAGAAGTTTTTTAGCAGATGGGAACGGATAAAGTCGGAAGCTGTACCGTTTCCATATTGGGTAGTATAGTTTTTGAAAGCCAGGCGGCAAGCTTCGGCAATGAAGGTCAGGGTGCCGGCGGCGGGATCGAGCACTTTGACCGAACGGTCGGCCAGGCCGTCGGGCCGGGTGAATTCTTCTTTCAGGACATTGTCGAGCGAACGGACGATGAATGAGACTACCGCCGTGGGCGTGTAATAGACGCCGCGCCTTTCGCGGGTTTTTGGATCGTACTCGTTCAGGAACGTTTCATAGAAGTGGAGAATAGGGTCTTCGCCCTTGCCCTGTTGGTAAAACTCGTTGAGGATAATACTGACGTCGACCGAGGCCAGCACTTCGGCGATGTCGTCGATGATCCATTCGAGTTGGACCGGCGGCTGTCCGAGGGAGATGAACTGGAATACGTCGTGCAGGATGCCGACAGTGCGCGGGATATATTCGATGGCGGAACGGCGGGTGAATTCTCCTTCCCGGGCGCGGATGCGGGCGGCAAACAAGCCGTAGGTGATGGTCTGGGCGTAGAGGTCATTGAATTCGTTTTCGGAAAGCCCGCTGATCAGGTAGGTTTTGAATGCCTCGTAAAAACCGAGGATCTGATTGTGGCCGTTCTCATCCCTGGCTTTCAATTCCTCAGCCAAAACCTGGTCGCGTAAAAAACGGGTGCGTTTGGCCAATTCCTGGGCCAGCCGCTTTGCATTCAGGTTGCGGGGAAAAGAATAGGAAAAAAAACGTTCAAAAATGCTTTTTAATTCCTCGCTGTTTTCGGCAACCGGCCTTGCCCCCAATTTGGCCAGAGTGTGCTGGCGGCCGATAAAGGTCCGGCCAATCACTTCGCCATTGTGGAATAAGCGGAATTCCAAAAAATTGGTCAGAATGAAATTGGGAAAAGTGGCCTGGTAGCGTTTGATCTGCTCACTGTTTTCGACGTCGTCCAGGTCGGTTTCGGGTTTTTTTGTTTCGATGTAACCGACGATTTTGTTCTTTCCGTCCCAGATGCGGAAATCGGGATTGCCGCCTTCAGTCTTGCGCGGTAAAGTGGTGACCGCGATGCGCATTTGTCCACAGGCCGTCCTCAATTCTTCAATAAATTTTTTCAGATCGGAATAATAACTTTCCTCGCGGGCGTCGCCGCGGGTGTAAACCCGGTGAATGTCCTTCAAGTAGTTTTCGATTATGCTGTTAAACATTTACCTTCTCTCAAATTCGGATTATACCGCAAGGGGGAATTATTTGACAGGTTTAAGAATTATTCCGAATGACGTCAGTTGCTGTCCGAGAGGATGTATTCCTTGCGCTCGAAGATGAAGACGGCCAGGAAGAGGAAGACAAAGCCGGCGCCAAGGAGCATGAGTACCGACTCCAGGGCCGGCGAGGGCTGCAGCTGGAAGATCAGGAACCCCCCTTCGCCGGGCGGCACCGGCAGCAGCGACTTGATCCAATGGATGATGGTGAATTTTTGGGTGACGCCGGGGAAATACTGCACCACGCTCTCCCAGCCGAAAACAAAGAACAGGCCGATGAGCACCGATTTTTTCATGAAGGCGCCGGCGGCGGTGAACAAGGCGCTATAGCAGAACAGGGCCAGCAGCGCCGTACCCAGGAAAACCGCCAGCTCTTCCCAGGCGGCCGCCTCGCCCAGGCGGTTGAGGGCGGCGGCCAGGAAGCAGAACAGGAAGCCGCCGCCGACCAGCAGGGCGGCCTGCAGCAAAGCGGCCAGGTACTTGCCCAGCAGCACGGCGCGGCGGCTGACCGGAACCGTTGTCAGGTAGACCAGCGTCTTGTTGTCCAGCTCTTCATTGACGATGGTCGAGCCGAAGAACAGCGCCAGCACCGGGATCAGCAGCTGGAAATACAGGACCAGCATGACCTTGGCGAAGAAATCGGCAGAAGCGTCGGCGGCCAGGGAGCCGGCCGTTTCCATGACGCGCAGGATCAGCATCAGCACAACCGGGATCAGGCTGAGCAGGATGAACACCCGCATGCGCTTGGCCTTGAACCCGCTTTTAAAAAAACTGGCAAAAATGATTCGGGTGGCGTTTTGATTTTTCATGTTCATTTCCCGATCAGGTAGTCGAAAACCGCCTGCAGGTTGTCGTCTGGCGAGGTGATCTCCTCGATCTCCAGGCCGGTTTCGGCGATGAGGCCGATGAGGAGCGTGAAAAAAAGGTCACGCTGATTGGTTTTGACGGTCAGGCTGCGCCCGTCCTTGTCGAAATCGACGCTTGAAACGAAATCGCTGTCGATGAGTTTTTGGGCCAGCTGCCGCGGCTGCAGGCAGCGAATGGAGACCTGGTGAGGATGGCTGTCGATCAGGCCGCGGATGCGATGGATGTCGCCCTTGGCGAAAATTTTCCCCTGGTGAATGAGAACGATCTCGCTGGTCATGGCTTCGATCTCGGGCAGGATGTGCGAGGAAATGATCACCGTCCGTCCCTGCTTGCCATAGTCCTTGATCAGCTTCATGATCTTGATGCGCCACAGCGGATCGACGCCGCGCAACGGTTCGTCCAGCATCAGCATCTCGGGTTCATGGAGGATGCTGGATGCCAGGCGCAGGCGCTGGCGCATGCCGAAGCTGTAGCCTTTGATCTCGCGGTCCTTGCTTTCCAGCAGGCCGACTGTGGCCAAAGCTTTTTCGCTCATTGCCCCGGCTTCTTTCCTGTCGAAGCCATGCAGCCGGGCCAGCAGCAGGATGAATTGCCAGCCGCTCATTTCCATGTAGGCGCTGTCGTGCTCGGGGCAGAAACCGATGCGTCGGAACAGGAGATGGTTGGCGAATACCGCTTCGCCGAATACCGTCAGGCTGCCGATCTTGGGTTTGAGCTGGCCGGCGGCGATCTTCAGGAACGTCGATTTGCCGGCGCCGTTGGGACCGAGCAGTCCGGTGATGCCGCTGCCGATTTCCAGGTTGATATCGCTGATGCCCAGGATGTTGCCGTACCACTTGGAGAGTTTTTCGGCCTTTAAAACGGCGGTCATGTCTGTGCCTCCGCTTTCTTGATGCGCCAGGAAAGCCAAAAGACGGCCAGAGCCGAAATGGCGGTGAGCAGCAGCGCTGAAAGCCAGGCCGGGAAGTGGTAGGCCGGATTGGTGCCGAAGACGAAGCATCCCAACTGCTGGATGTTGCCGGGCAGCGAGACCAGGAAAAAATAATCGCTTTTAAAAATGGCCCTCAGGATCTGGGCCAGGTTGTTGGAAAACATGTAGACCAGGAAGATGGCGATCTGGATGAACTTGGTGTTGGGGCTGAGTATGGAGAGCGCCAGCGTCAGGGAAGCGAGGAAGACACAGGCGATCAGCGGGAAAGCAATGATGCCCAAGAGCAGCAGCGGCGAAAATGACAGGCTGCCGGTAAAAATCATCTTGAACAGCAGCAGCAGGATCCCCGGCACCAGGGTGAAAGACAGCAGGTAAAAAAGCACGATGGAGAATTTCCCGGTCAGGTAATCGCTCCGCGACAGGGGCCTGGCGAAATACAGCGGAAAGGCCTTGGATTTCAGGTCGGCCGAGATCAGGTCGGCGCCGCTGAAAATGCTCAGGATGACCAGCATGAAGATCAGAAATCCGTTGGCGTAAAATGTCTTGAAAAGTTCGGCGTCGCTTTTGAGCAGGCGGACCAACTCACTGAGAATTTTCAATTCGGGCTTGGTGGAGACGTATACGGCCGCCAGAAAAACGAAAAAAGTGGAGGCGCTCAGGGAAAAGATGAGCTTGGCGTATTTTTTCTTGAAAACGGTTTTTACGCCATTGAGCGTGATGGGCAGCCAGTTGAAGTGGGAGGACTTCAATTCGCCTTCCCAGTGACGGTAGCCTTTCTCTCTAATGTCCATTTGCTTCATTGATGACGTCCATGAAAGCGTCTTCCAGGGATGTCCGGCTCTGCCTGAAATGGCGGATCTGCACGCCGGTTTCGTGAGCGGCACGGAACAGAGCGGCCGGTGCGACGTCGCCGGGCAGCAGGATGTGGAACAGCGCCTGGTCTTTTTCCTCTACGCCGCAGTTCAGGGACCGCAGTTTCGCGAAGAAAGGCGCTTGCTCACCGACCACCTTGATCTCATAGATGTTGAAGTTGTCTTTTTTGAGCCCGGCGATGGATTCCTCGGCCACGATGCGGCCCTTGTTCATGATGACCACCTGCCGGCAGGTGCTTTCGATATCGGGCAGTAGGTGCGAGGAAATGATGATGTTCATGCTTTCCTTTTTGGCGATGTCGCGGATGAGTTCCAGCATTTCCTTGCGTCCGGCGGGATCCATGCCCGAAGTGGGCTCGTCGAGCAGCAGCAGCTTGGGATCGTGGACCAGCGCCTGGGCCAGTTTCAGCCGCTGCTTCATGCCGGCGGAATAGGTCTCCACCTGACGGTAGCGCGATTCTTCCAGGCCCACGTAATAAAGGACGTCATGGGCCCTTTTCATGGCTTCCTGGCGCGGCATGCCGCTCAATTCGCCCAGGTAAGCGGTTAAGGCGACGGCGTCCATGCCCGGGATCAGGCATTCGCTTTCCGGCATGTAGCCGATGCCGCGGCGCAGGGATTTCTGTTTTTCGGCCAGCGCCTGGCCCATGATCTCGCCCCGGCCCGAAGCCGGGACCAGGAAACCGAGCAGCAGCTTCATCAGCGTGGTCTTGCCGGCGCCGTTGGGGCCGAGCAGGCCGAAAATGCCGGCGGGAAGGGCCAGCGAAACATTGCGGATCGCCTCAATGTTTCCGTAGCTGAAACTGATGTTTTCCAGTTTGATCATTTCTTCTATGCCTGATGGTGACTATACGCAAGCCGCAGCGGAAAAGTTCATCGCCACTGTGTCGGTTAGGTTGATTTTTTTTTTGATTGTGCTATATTTCCCGGTGATGACATTTGCAAAATTTATTAAGGAGACAATCATGAAAAAGAAAGTACTGGCTTTGACCTTTGTTTTTGTTATGCTGCTGCTGGTCCCGGCCTGCAAGAAAAAGGCGCCCGGACAAATAAGCAGTGAGGCCATGCTGGCCATGGTGCCCGAAGGCCCGTCCATGCTTATGGCTTTCAATTTTCAGCAGTTCGCCGTTTTGGATCTTTTCGACAAAATGATCAAGGATGATTGGCAGAAAAACGCCAAAGCCGGCAAACCCTTCAAGAATTACGGGGATTTCGTACAGCAGACCGGCATCGATCTGCAAAAGGATGTCTTCGCGGTGGTCGGAGCCATGTACGGCGGCGTCGACAGCGAAAACCAGGAAATATTGGGAATTGTCAACCTGAAATATGATGCCGACAAGCTGCTGGCCGTGCTCAAACAGAACCAGGCGCTCACGGACGAAGAAAAATACCGTGACCGTAATATGTACACTTTGAAAAATGAGGATTCCGCCAAGGATACCCGCCTGGCTTTCCTGAACAAGACCAATATTGTCATCGGCTCTCCGCTCCAGGTCAGAAAGACCATTGATCTGGACCTGGACAAGGGCAAGAGCGTTCTGCAGACCGCCAACCTGATGAAATACGTTGACAAGCTTAATAAAAAAAGCATGTTCTGGATGGCCATCGGCAATATCCCGGACAAAATGAAAAGCGCTCCCAGCGGCGGCATGATGCCCATGGATCTGAGCAAGGCTGAAGCGTTTACCGCTTTTATGGATTACAAAAACAAGAATTTTTCCGGAGAATTCCGTTTGATCTCTTTTAATGAGGAAGGGAACAAACAGATCACCGACATGCTCAACGGCCTGAAATCGCTGGGCGCCATGGGCTCCGCCAAGGAACCCGAGCTGGCCCAGCTGCTCAACAGCATCCAATTGAGTTCAGCGGCCGACCACATCAAACTGACCTTTTCCCTGTCCGAGGAATTGATGAACAAGCTGGGCGCCAAGGCCAAGGACAAGGCCAAGACTATGGTCCCCTCGGCCGAGCCGATCCAGCCGGACCCATTCCCCGCCGAATGAAGACCGCTTTCTGATCGGCTGCGGCGCTGACGCTCCAGCGGAGGTTTGCCACATGAATTGGCTGTTCGCCCTGCCCGTTTTTTTTATTTTGCTGCTGCTGGTGCTGTTTTTCATGGGCAGCAAAAAACATGCTGGCGACCTGATCCGGCAGACTCTCCCGCAGTTGCTGCTGCTGATCGTCCTGACTGCGGGGATCGCCTTGCTCAGCAGCAGTCTGCTCAAAAGATTTTTTTATTCGCCGCACCTGATGTTCATCCTCTGGCTGCTGTTCTGGTTTTCGCTGCTGATCCTGGCCGTCAGGATCCTGGCCTATTTCGTGTTCGATTTCCTGGTCCTGAAAAAGCAGCGGATCCGCTACCCCAAACTGGTCAGGGAAGTGGTGGTTTTTGTCCTCTATATCGTCGGCATCCTGCTGATCCTGAATTACTACCTGAACATCAGGCCCACGGCGCTCTGGGCTTCATCGGCAGTCCTGACCGTGGTGATCGGCTTCGCCCTGCAGGACATCCTGGGCAACCTGTTTTCCGGCATTGTCCTGAATTTTGAAGACTCTTTTAAGCTCGAGGACTGGGTGCGCATCGGCGACCGCGAGGGGCGGGTGGAGCAGTTCGGCTGGCGCTCGTTCAAGATCCGCACCATCGACCGGGAACTGATCGTCATCCCCAACCAGACGGCGTCGAAAGCCGAGGTCCTGATCTACGGTTCGGGACGGCAGCCCGTTTGCCTGAAAATCGGCGTGGGGGCCAGTTACCAGGACAGCCCCGACCGGGTGGGCACCGCCATCCTCAAGGCCCTTGAATCCATGCCCGAAATCCGCCGTGAGCCGCCCCCGGAAGTGCAGCTGGCGGATTTCGCCGATTTCGCGCTGAATTATTTGGTCAAGTTCTGGATCGACGACTATGCCCGGCACAACGTCATTGCCTCCGAGGCCAGGCGTCGCATCTGGTACGCTTTCCGGCGCCAGGGTGTCGAGATCCCCTACCCGAAGCGCGATGTGTACATGAAGCAGGAGCGAAGCACCGAGATCCCCCGGCAGGCCCTGGTCGAAGTTCTGCAAGGCAACGACGTATTGCGCGAAATCGAAACGGAGAAGTTCCGCGATCTGCTGGCGGCGGCCGAATACAAGGTCTTCGGCAGCGCTGAAACCATCATCCGCGAAGGCGACTGCAGCGACTATTTTTATCACATCTATTCCGGCGCCGTAAATGTGCTCAAGGGCGGCCAGGTCATCGCCCGGCTCGGGGCCGGTGACTTTTTCGGTGAAATCTCCCTGGTTACCGGTGAAAAATTCAACGCCACGGTCACGGCCGACCGCGAAAGCGTCATCATCCTGGTGTCGTCGGCTTGCTTTAAGCAACTCATCGACATGAACGAAAAAATGGCCTTGAAGCTTTCGCAGGTGATCACCCGGCGCCAGGAGGAGATGAGGCTTTTCAGCGAAAAAAACCGCAGGACCGACAGTGCCGTTCTCCATAAAAATTCCGCCAACCTGTTCAAGCGCATCGTGAATTACTTCGCCACTAAAAAATAGAGAGAATCCGTTCCGAGATATCGTTAACTTTCTTTAACTCCAATCAACATTAAAAACGCCTCTGTCCCCCTGGTCGGATGCAACGGGCTTACTATTGCTAATTATTTTCACTCAATTCGTCTAATGCTTTTACAACTTCATTTGGCCTGGCATATTGAATATAATGATTAACTGCTTTTAACTTTACATATTTACAATCGGGGATTTCTCTGGCCAGTCTATCGCATTGCAACAGCAATTGTTTTCTATCATTATCGCCTACAATGATACTTACACTATGTTTTATGCCGCGGTATTTGTGGGAGTATTTCACTGTTTCTGTATTATAATTATCCGATTGCCTGGCTCTTGTGGCCATAGCTATTGCTTTATTCCACAACTCTTTCCTAAATGGAATAAAATTTTCCGGGAAAAGCGATTCATCGCCTTTCATATACCTTAATAGATTTTTTTCAACCATGGCCTCCCCAATAATTGGATCAAGGAATATTAATAATCCTTCTCCATAAATAGGGATAGAAATCATTTTCGTAGTAAAAATACCGGAATTGGGATCATCAATTTCATATCCAAGCGGAGCCAATAATAAATAACCTTTTATATTCTTATCATAGTCAATTGCCATTCTTAAAGCAATTGCTCCACCATACGAATGTCCAACAATTATCACATTTTTTAAATCTAATTTATTAATTATCTCCCGCGCTATTTTTGCATTTCCATCTAATGTATAATCGTTCTTTTTAATCTCACTAAAACCCATACCAGGTCTATCTATCGCCGTCACTCTGTACTTGTCTTTTAACAATGGGTATAGTTTTTCCCAGTCTTCTACGCTTCCCATACTGCCGTGAATAAAAAAAATATTTTCACCATTCCCGGTTTGATAATAGCGCATCATCCTACCTTTAACTTCTAATTTTTTACCAATGTAATTTCCGGGAATTTTATTGTTTGCTGAATAAAGTAAGCCTGTAATAAAAGGTAAAATGATAATTAATGCTAAAAATATTAAACTAATAATTACAAATTTTTTCATAGTTTGTCCTGCAGTTATTAGTCAAGAGCTGATCGACATTTATTGATCAGCGTAAGGTGTGTCGAATCGTTTATCGTAGGCATTGTTTCTTTTGAGCAAAATATTCCAGTATAGATGTTTGCCAACAAACCTGAATAAGCAGGAGCCAAACCGGGACAGTTTTTCAGGTTTGGCCAATTGCTGAACGATTTTTTTATCAAATTCACCGGTTTTGCCAAATGTCATGCCCAATCTGAAAATTTTCTTGTAGAGTTTTTTGGTATTAAAAAAATGTCCCACCCGACCCATGTTGGTAATTTTACCACCGGCAATAAATATCTTATGAAAAATATTGTCTATCATAAATGGTACCCTTATTGTCTCAAATGCGCCACGGATAATCGTGCCGCTGTATATACAGCCCAAACGTCTGGCCAATTTTTCAAGATAGCTTTCCACGTACCTTGAATGATCCGGTTCAGGAAAGCCGGACTGAATGATGAATCCAATTCCTGGATTGCCGGATCTGAGACAGAGCGGCGCAAGTGATTCTATAAACGTTTTGACATTTGCCGGCATCGAATCGAAATAGAGGGGGAAGGCAATTAACACGCGATCGGCTTCCTTAAACAATTCAATATTTTTGTCCGCTTCTTTTTCATTAGCCAAGTATCCTAATTCATACGAGTTGCCATCGTTTGTCATATAGCCATCGAGAAAATTGTCAAGCAGAACTGTCGTATTGCTTCCTTTCCCCCTGGGTGAACCATTAAATACGGCTAATTTCATATGCCAGCTCCGTTATTGGATCGCTTGTAAACTTGGTAAAAGAGAATGATGATTTAAAATTCATGGCCTCTCGCCTGTAAATTTCAGATATAATAAAAACATCTTCTTTATCGGTCTGCTCATTGTTTTCCAAAAGAAGTCCAATGGGCGGATATTTCTTATATCTTTTTATATGACGTGTCTCATCATTTAAAAATTCGAAATAAGGATGAAATATGGGCAAAAGTTTCTCATTGGCCTTCTTCAGCAGGGCGCTGGTAAATCCCATCATTATTGGGGATGAAAAAAGGACAAAATCAGCGTTGACAACACTGCGGCATATTTCAGCGGAATCGTCTTTGAAAACGCATTCTCCCGGGGTTTTCACCCAGCAGTCAAAACAGCCGACACAATGGTTGATATTCATATCTCTTAAGGTGAAGATCTTGGTGCCATGATTTTTTTTCTGGAGATCATTTGCCAACTCGGTGAGATAATTATCAAACTTGATGTTTTTATTATCGGGATTGCCGTTCAGGACAATGATTTTCATACGATACCCACCCCGCACTATTTTATTGCTAGCAGGTTTAGAATTGATTGTCAAGGAGAAGCGGAGGGAAGGGGAGACAACAGGACAATCATGAAGTGGGAAGGGAAGAATTGGGGACACCCATTAGAAGTTAACTGCCAAGTAGGTAGAATTATTTTTCCGCTATTTTCTTGCGGTTGAGGGAATAGATCCCGGGCAGGGCCTTGAAGCGGCTGATGATTTCGTTCAGCCGGAACATGTCCCGGACTTCAAAGATAATGAGGAGCAGTTTCGTTCAACAATTTCCCAATGGAATAACTGTGGACTATTGACATCACAAATACTTATCCTTTAGGATGCCAGCAAGGGAATGGCAGCGCTGCATGTCTCGCGGAGATTCGACAACGTGAGGCGGTGATTTGCCTGTCAGTTTCCGATGGGAAACGGTTTTTTAGGGCAAGGAGTGAAAGGAGAGAGGCAATGAGAAAAAACAACGGGAAAGATGCGAGACGGGGTTCCCCGATCAAGGGCACTCTGGCCGGCCTCTTGATCGCGGTCCTGCTTTTTCCCGGGAACGTCCCGGCCGCGAAAAAAAAATCGGGGCACACATTGACTTTGACCTTGAAGACCGGGGGCGTCGCCAAAGGCGAGCTCCTGGCGGTCAAGGACGACCGGCTTGTCATTTTCGACGCGAATTCCCTGAGCGGCAAGGAGGTCCGGATCGGAGACGTCGCCCAGATCCGGGTCCAGAAGAAAGCGAAGTTTTTTAAGCTTTTGGGCCTGGGGATTCTGATCGGCGGGGCGAGTGGCGCCCTGGTTGGATTGCTAAGCGGAGATGATCCGGATGGTTGGTTCTCCTACACGGCCGGGGAAAAAGCCGGCTTGGGGGCCGTGCTGGGTGGAGGTTTGGGAGCGATAGCCGGGGGAATCGGTGGCGCATTGAAGGGCATCGATGAATCGATGAACTGCGGATCATTGTCTCCCCCGGCACTGATCCAGCTCTTTGGCAAATTGAAAAAATATGCCCGCGACTCACGAGAAGTCCCGGCAGCGGTTGGAATTATACCCGCCCCGATCAGCGCCGAAGGGGCGAAGCCAGCCGAAGTAGGAGCCACGCCCGGCCTGGCTGAGAATTCGGGTCAGGCACCAGGCCGGCCCATCCCGCCGGGGAAATACTCCCGCTTTCATCTGAGCCTTGCTCCCGGGTATTTCCGGTCGTCCGGAGTAAGCCAACTTGGAAATCTTATAAGAGATATCGGGTTTGCCGGTTCCAAGTCGCTTGGGGATTGGTTCGGATCCGGAGCTACTATCATAGAATATCCCCATGTGATGAAGGATCCCGTGCTGCTCATCAAGGACATCGGGGTCGAATACTCCTTAAGCAGGGAATTCGCCCTGGGGCTGGCTTATGCTCCACTCGGCGAACATACCGTCAGCGGCTGGCGTGTCATCCCGGGCAAGGATTATCGCCCAGACACCTTTCCCCAAACACAGTTCGTCGGGTCATACCGGGGCCGGATATTTTTTCTGACGGCGTCCTATTTTCCCGTTCCCGACGCCTTCTTGAAGAAAACCAGCGTGAAATTATCGGCCGGTATCGGTTACGGGAAAATGGCGATGGACTATTACGGTTGCACGTATGATACCAGTTATCAAGACACCAGCCCTGACCAAGGCGTCGACAGAAAAAGTTTTACGAAATCCGGCGCCGGCGCCCTTCTCGTCGCGGAGCTGATGCATTTTTTCAATCCGCAATGGTCGCTCGGGATCAGCGCCGACTACAAATATGTCCCGCTCCGCTGCGGCGGGTACGCCATCGACTGCCCATATTGGTACTATGCCTATCACGGCGGTCCCATGCAATTCGATGCGCTGACCGTCGATGTCGCGAGCCGAACGTACAACCTCGGCGGTTGGAGGATCGGTCTCCTATTCGGGTTCCATTTCTAGTCTCTCCGGCGCTCGGCCAGATGGATTTCGAGTTGCTTTGCCAGCCAGGAGTGCGCGCCGGGCCTACTTTTCCGCTATTTTCTTGCGGTTGAGGGAATAGATCCCGGGCAGGGCCTTGAAGCGCTGGATGATCTCGTTCAGCTGGAACATGTCCTTGACTTCAAAAATAATGGTGATGCGGGCCATGGACTGGCTGGCCTGCTCCAGCTCGAGTTTTTTGATGTTGGAGTTGCTGGCCGCTGTGATGCCGGTGATGGTGCTGAGCATGCCCGGATTGTCGGCTGCCAGCAGCTGCAGTTTGACCTGGTAGGAGTGGTCGGACACTTCGTTCCAGCTGACCCGCTTCAGTCGCGAAGGGATCTCCAGGTTGACGTTGGGGCATTTTTTTTTGTGAACGACCAGGCCGCGGTTCTTGGTGATATAGGCGATGATCTCTTCGCCCTTGATCGGGTTGCAGCATTTGGCAAAAATGAAGTCGATGTCCGCTTGGCCTTCGACACGGATCAATTTGTGCAGTCCCGTTCTGCGGGAGGCAGCGGGCTTCTTGGCCGGCTTGATCTCCGCGGCGTTCATCTCGGGGAAAAGGCTTTTCAGCGCCTGCCTGTCCAGCGCTTTTCTGCCGCTGCCCACGTCCTGGAGAAATGTCTCCAGGTCGGTGTAATGGATCGCTTTCAGCCTTCTTTCTATGTCCTGTTCGTTCAACTTGAGGTGGGATTTTTTGGCGTATTCGCGCAGGACCTTTTGCCAGATACGGCGGCCTTTTTCCTTGGCAAAGGCGAATTCTTCCTTCTGCATAAAGGCCATGATCTTTTTCTTGGCGCGGGTGGTGACCACGAATTTGAGCCAGTCGGCGCTGGGCGAGCTGTTTTTCTGGGTGATGATCTCGACCACGTCGCCCGAGTTCAGCTTGGTGCGCAGCGGCACCAGCTTCTCGTTGACGATAGCGTTCTTGCAGTGATCGCCGACCTCCGAATGGATGGCATAGGCGAAGTCGATCGGTCCGGATCCGGCCTTGAGGTTGATGACTTTGCCCTTGGGAGTGAAGACAAAGATCTCATTGGGGGTCAGGTCGCGCTTGACCAGGGTGAGGAATTCCTTGGGATCGGGATTGGTCTTGTGATAGTCGATCATTTCCCGGAACCACTCCAGGCGGTGGTCGTTTTCGAGGAAAGCCAGTCCTTCCTTGTATTTCCAGTGGGCGGCGATGCCCTCCTCGGCGTTGCGGTGCATTTCGCGGGTGCGGATCTGGATCTCGAATTTGACCCCTTCGCGGGTGATAATGGTAGTGTGGATCGACTGGTAGAAATTGATCTTGGGGTTGGTGATGAAATCGCGCCAGCGGGAGGGGATGTGGATCCACTGCTGGTGGATGGCCCCCATGATGACGTAACAGTTGGCCACGGTGTTGGTGATGATGCGCAGGGCCAGCAGGTCGTACACATTCTCCAGGTCAATGTTCTGTTTCTGCAGTTTGCGGTAGATGGAAATTTCGCGCTTGATGCGGTATTGGATTTCAGCTTTGATTTTCAGTTCATGCAGCAGCCCCTGGATTTGCTTTTTTAGAGATTCCACCTGCTTCATGGCCCAGCCGTATTTGTCGCTGACTTCGGCCTTGATGCGCTGGTACTCTTCGGGATGCATATAGGTGAAGGCAATGTCTTCCAGTTCGTCGCGGATCTTGCCCATGCCCAGGCGGTAGGCGATGGGGGCATAAATTTCCAGGGTTTCGCGGGCGATCTTGACCCGTTTTTCATCACTCAAGGGCGCCAGGGTGCGTATGTTGTGCAAGCGGTCGGCAAGCTTGATCAGGATGACCCGCACGTCGGCGGTCATGGCAATGATCATTTTCTTCAGGGTTTCAGCCTGGGCGTCCTCAACATCCACTTCGGAAATCTTGGAAATTTTTGTCACCCCCCAGACGATATCGCTGATCTCCTGGCCGAAAAGCTTGGCCAGGTCTTCCCGGGAGTATTGCGAGTCCTCGATCACGTCGTGCAGCAGACCGGCGGCAATGGATATTTCGTCCAGCTTCATGTCGGCCAGGATCCCGGCCACCGTCAAGGGGTGGGTGATGTATGGCTCGTTGGAGGCCCGTTTCTGGTTCAGATGGGCGTTGGTGGAAACCATGTAGGCTTTTTTCAGCAACTCGATGTTGGCTTCCGGGTAATAGCTTACTATTTTTTCCCGCAGTTCGTGAAAGCGTTTGATCATTTTTATATATTATATATCAATTTGTGGCGATATCAACCGCTTGGCAAAAATGCTCTTGACCGGTCCGCCAAAACCATGTATCCTCAGGCCATGATCAGAATCAGCAGCGGGCTTTATAAGGGACGGGTGCTGCGCGGCGGCAAAAATCCGCTCATCCGCCCGACCATGTCCAAGATCAAGCTCACTTACTTTGATATCCTGCAGAACGACATCAGGGAGAAAATATTTCTCGACGGCTTCGCCGGCAGCGGCAACATCGGCATCGAGGCCCTTTCCCGCGGCGCCGAATACGCGGTGTTCATCGACGACCTGCCGGAAGCCGTGCGCGTGATCCAGCACAATGCCGAAAAGATCGGCATTGCTTCCGATTTCTTCCGGGTGATTCGCGGTGATTTCAATCGTTCGATCATCGCCTTGGGCAAGGACGGCTTTCAATTCGACCTGATCTACCTTGATCCGCCCTATGCCATGCTCGAATACGCCAACCCCCTGAAAGTCATCCACAAGCGCAAGGTGCTGAAGGCCGACGGGCTGATCGTGCTGGAAAGGCCCAGCCATATCCGCTTCAGCACTCCCTATTTTACGTTGAAGCGCAGCCAGCGCATCGGCCGCGAAAGCCTCGATTTTTTCGGCTACTGATCGCCTGCTGTTTTCCTTTTTATTCAGGTCCGGGCCATGATTGCCATTTCAACTTTTTTTTTGTAAAATTTCATCATGGGTGAAATAATTTCCACGAACGGGAATGACTCGAGAATAAGCCTGCGGGACAAGAACATCCTGGTGACCGGCGCAGCCGGGTTTATCGGCAGCCATCTCGTGCCCGAACTGCTGCGCAGGGGCAGCCGGGTGATTTGCCTGGTCCGGCCCGACGAAGACATTTCCAGGATTCAGGCTCTCGATTGCCGGATTGTTTACGGGGATCTTTCTGAAAAATCTTCTCTTGTTGAGGCCGTAACCGGCGCCGATTACATTTTTCACCTGGCGGCTTTGCTGGGCGGGGTCAGCCCCGAAGCAATGTTGCGGGTGAATTATGAAGGAACGAAAAATCTTATCGAAACCTGCCGCGAGCAGGGCGTGAGGCCGGAACGGCTCCTGTTCGTTTCCAGCACGGCGGCCATGGGACCGTCGGGGAAAAACGGTTTTTTAGATGAAAATTCTCCATGCCGACCGGTAAGCAATTACGGCAAAAGCAAGCTGCTGGCGGAAGAATACCTGGCCTCCTTGAAAAACGCTTTGCCCTATACGATCGTCCGCCTGCCCTTGGTTTATGGCCCTGGAAGCGACGGCGGCATGTACATTTTTTTTAGATTGATAAGCAAGCGCATCCAATTGGATGTCGGCAATTTGGAATCAACGGTCTGTTTCGTCTGGGACGCGGTACAGGGGATGATCGATGCTGCTGAGAATGAAAAAGCGCGCTGGGAAATATACATCCTGGGGGAAAGCAAAGTCTATCATTTAAACCAAGTATATCATGCGATTTCCTCCATTTTGAGAAAGCGACCCGTCAAATTGCCGATGCCCTATTTCCTGCTTCTCTTCTTTTCGTTTTTTCTTGAAATCTATTCCAGGCTGACGAACTCCACCCCGGTTATGACCCGTCAGGAACTCAGCCAATATTTTAAATACCGCTACTGGCGGTTCGACACCAGCAAGGCCAGACGGGATTTCGGTTTTCAATGCCGCTACCCTTTGGAAAAGGGGGTGCAGATCACGATCGATTGGTACATGCAGAATGGCCATATTTAGGATCGTTATCCATTCGGCATGAGAAACAAACTGTTTTTATTTTTATTACTGTCGTTATTCGCGGCATGCATCCTTTTCGGAGCCGACGAGGAGGCAGACAAAGCCGGGAAAAACCTTTTTTTTCCGGATTGGCTGGAAAAGGGATTTCATTTGCATTTGTCCCCCCCCCAGCTTGATTTTTCCCTTGAATTCGGGGAGGCGCAAGCGATTCCAGAAGAGGAAATCCGGGCCTGGCCCGCGGCGGCCGACTGGAATCCTCGGAAGGTTGCATCCGATGTTTCCAAGAAGAAAAAGTTCGGCCGGGCGATCCTGATTCTTTCGGGCTGCATCCTTGTCGAAACGGTCAGATATTGGGTGGAGAGCAAAAAATGGCGGGAGGACTGGAATTACCGGTTTACCTGGGATGATCAAAAAATCCGCTTTTTCACCCTGAAGGCCAACCGTTTTGATTCGAATCCCTTTGTGACCAACTGGACCCATTTGATCTCCGGACACCTGTACTACAGCATGGCGCGTTATTACAATCTGAATCAACTGCAATCCCTGCTGGTCAGCCTCGGTTCGTCGTTGTGGTGGGAATATGTGACCGAGTGGCGGGAAGTCATCTCGATCAACGACAATCTTTTCAGCGGCGTGGGCGGAATTTCGCTGGCCGAACCCTTGTTCCAGATAGGCAGCTATTTCAGCCGCCGGCCTGGCATACTGAACAAAGCAATCGGCTTTGCCTTCAACCCGGTCATTGCCTTCAATGATCTGCTCTCCGGGAAAAAAGAAAAAGTACGGGCCGGGAGCGCGGAGTCAGCAAAGCCCCGATTGGATCTGGGCGTCGGGCAACAACGCCGGTACGGCAAGGGTGGGACGCAGGCCGCTTCACCGTTGTTTCGTTTCTGGTTGGATGCCGAGTACTTCACGATCCCCGGCTACGGTGATCCGGAAAGGGGCGATGTCGGTGAAGTGATCAAAAAAACCCTTTTAAGTGAGATCTCTCTTGATATAACCGCTGGCGCCGGCCGGGTGCAAGAATTCAGTTTTTTCTCACGGGCGGTTTTGGGCGGTTATTTTCGGCAGAAACTGAAGCCGGCTCCCATGCAGTCTCGGCTTGGCAGCAATTATTTTGTGGGTCTGGCCACTTCCTTTGACCTGTTCAAAAAAGCAGCAATCGCCTACTATGACAAGGGGGAATTTCATGTCGATTTCGCTGCCGACGAAAGGGTTCCCCAACCGACCGGGTTTACCGACAAATTCGCTGTCGTCAATTTAATCGGTCCGCTATTCGACGCCAATATTTATGCCGGTCCAACGCGATTTCGATTTTCGCTGGCCGCCAGCGTCGATTTCGCACTGGTGAATGCCCTGGCCCTCAATTCGTATTCCCGCGAACATGACATTTATGAGCCGCGAATGAAAACCACCCTGGTGAACTATGGCTACTACTATGCGTACGGCGCCACTCTGGCAGCGGCGGCAAGCGTGCAATTCGGGGATATCGGCTTCAGCGGCCGCTGCAAGGTTCAGTCGTACGGGTCG
>DATKZA010000021.1:0-7590 GCA_035528155.1 Patescibacteria group bacterium
AAAAGACAAGAATGATTCACGGGCCAGCCGTGAAATCGAGCATGGGCTAAAACTGGCGAAAAATGATACGGAATTCGTCTGGGGCTGGGGTTCGCCTGCCGGAAAGTTAAGGGCGGCACGAAGGGCCGGTTTGATTGTCGAATGCGCCGGCCTGAACTCCCGGAGCCATGTGTTGGAGATCGGCTGCGGCACGGGTTTGTTCACCGCGATGTTCGCCAAAACCGGGGCGCGGCTCGTGGCGGTGGACATATCGGGGGAGCTACTGCAAAAAGCACAACAACGCGACCTGCCTCCCCTGCAGGTCCGATTTATTGAAAAGCGATTTGAAGATTGCGCTCTCGAAGGCCCTTTTGACGCAGTGATCGGATCTTCAGTCTTGCATCATCTCGATCTTTTCCCCTCTTGCTTGAAAATATTCAGTCTGCTCAAGCCGGGAGGAATCATGGCTTTTGCCGAGCCTAATCTATTGAATCCTCAGGTTTTTTTAGAACGAAAATGCCGGAAATGGTTCCCCTACATTTCAAGTGACGAAACAGCATTTTTACGATGGAGATTAAAAAGGATTCTGCTGGGAACCGGTTTTGAAAATGTGAAGATCATTCCTTTCGATTGGTTGCATCCCGCCACTCCGGAAAAACTGGTGCCGTTGATTCAGAAGTTCGGCCACTCTATTGAAAAAATTCCTGTTTTTCGTGAATTTGCCGGTTCTCTGCTCATTGGTGCTCTCCGGCCTCCGCATGGTTGAAATAACCCCTTGGTGTTAAATGAACTTGATGCGGCTGGCGGCGACGGCCACCATTTTCAGGAGCAGCCAGCCATGTTTCCAGCGCTGGATGTTGGTCTGTCCGTACACTCTCTCCCGGTAACGGATTGGCAGGTCGATGATCTTCAAATTCAATTTGGCCGCCCCGAAAATGAGATCGAAATCCCCGAAAGGGTCGAAATCCCCGAAATAAGCCCTGTTTTTTTTGATTTGCAGGTAATTCTCTCTGCTCAAGACCTTGGTCCCGCAAAGGGTGTCCTTGATCGGCTGGCCGAGAAGCATTGAAAAAGCGAGGCTGAAAAACTTGTTTCCCAGGAAGTTCAAGTAGCGCATGGCCTGTTTTTCCATGGGATAAACCAGGCGCACGCTATTGATCAATTCGCCTTGTCCAGAGGTCAGCGCTTGATAGAACCGCGGCAGGTCCTCGGGGGGAACGGTCAGGTCCGCATCGAGGATCATGAAAATATCTCCGCTGGCATGTTCAAAGCCCAGCCTGACCGCGTCGCCTTTACCGATCCCCGCCTGCTGCAACAGCTGGCACCGCCGCTGCGGTTGGAGTTCGATCTCCCTTTGGATAGCCGCATGGGTGTCATCCCGGGAATGCCCTTCCACGAAAACCAGTTCGGTCCATTTTCCCATTTCCGGTGTCCTGGCAAAGATCTCCTTGATGTTTCCCGCCTCGTTCCTGGCCGGAACGATGATGGAAACGGACCGCTTTTGCTCCCCCTCCTTTTTGCCCGGCTTGATCCTGGCGACCATGAAATGGGACAGGGCCAACCAATTGAAAGGCCAAAGCTTGGCCAGGAAACGATTCGCAAAAAAGGAAAGCAGGGGAACCTGGACGGGCAACAGGAATTCAGTCCAGTGCCGGATGTGCTCAAAGTCGGCCAGGTTCATCAGGTTGAGTACATCTTCGGGAGTCAGCCAGTTTTGCATCAGCGTCGGCTTTGTCAGCCGCAGTTTTTGGGCCAGCCGCAGCGGCATTTCCCACAAGCGGCTGTAAAAGTTCAAAATGATGCGGGTGCCGGGGGTCGCGTGCCGGGAAACGGTTGCCAGGACTTTTTGCACGTCCCACAAGTCATTGATCAGGTCCGACAAAAGAATGATGTCGAAGGTTTCATGCAATTCCAAGTCCGAGGCATCGGCGCAAATAAAGGTTAAGTCGGCATGCTTGGACTTGGCCTGGGCGATCATGCCCGCTGAAAAGTCGACTCCGATACCGATGGCGGGTTTCAAACCGGCCAGCAGGTCACCGAACCCGCACCCTAGTTCTAGGATCTTCCGCCCGGGAGGAACCAAGAATTGATGGATCTTCAATACTCTCCGGTGGTAATACTTCCCCAGTCCTTCGCGTCTCCCCCATTTGTTGACCACTGCGTTCCAGTGGACTTTCCGTTTTTCAATAAAATCCATTTGATTCATTTTTCCTCGAATCGACGCGAGGGCAGGTGCAAGGCTTCGCGAAACACCTGCAAGGCGCGCCGGTATTCTTCCACATGGGGTGACAGGCGCACGGCCTCCTGCAGATGAAAATCCGCCTCTTGCCAGCGGCGCAAGCGAATGAATGCTTCCGCCATTTTCATATGGACCCGGGAATCGGGCCGGGCGGCGATGAGCCGCTTGCCCATGTAAATAACCCGCTCATATCCCGATCGGCCATGCGTGTCAACCGTCATTTGACAAAACATCTGGAAGTATTTCGGGTCCTTAAGAATAGCTGCATAAAAATCCTCTATTGCCTCTTTGGCCTGGTTTTTCTGCAGCCGCGCCAACCCGCGGTTCCAATAAAAGCTGCCATGGGACATAAGCTGGATCGCCCGGGAATAATCTTCCTGGGCCTCATCCAGGCGTCCCGCGGTTTGCAGGGCATTGCCCCGGCTATTGTAGGCGAGCGGGATCATCGGATATTTCCCGATCACGTCATTCCACAACGAAATGCTGTCCTTCCATACGTGGCAGCGGAGAAAACTGGCCGTGCCGAGAATAATCAGGGTTGAAACGGCAAGGGCCGTCCACAATGATCTTAGATTTTTCCATCTGGCCAATTTTTCGCCGGCCAGGGAGACGGCCATGACCAGGACATAGGACAGGCCGATGGCCGGCAAATAGGAATAGCGGTTGGCCACCGGGAAAAATTGCCAGACCGGGCCGAACACCGGCAGCAGGGCAATGAGGAAAAAGCCCCAGCCCCAAAGCCATTCGCGCCGGAATTTCTTGAGCAACAAAAAGGATCCGCCGATCAAGATGATCGAATAAAAAATGGAGAACCACAATGACGGCATGAAAAACCGCATGTCTGTCGGGTAGTGCGCGGAGAGGCGGGACGGCCAGATGGTTTTTTGAAGATAAAACGGGATGACCCACAGCGAGTTTTTCATTATAACTTGATGCCGGCCGCCGGAATACTGCCCGGAATACTGCACGGAAAAGGCCTGCACGCTGTTCCAGCTGCTGATGGCGTACAAAAGCAGGATGACGGCGAAGGGGATCTTTTCGAGCCAGCGTTTTTTGGATATCCGGGCCTCCACTTTCCAGTCCATGAGCAGCAGGACCGCCGGCAGGACCAGGGCGCTCATTTTGGAAAAAATGGCAAAGGCGAACATGGAAATTGAAAGCAGGTAATCCCGGCCGGAGTCCTTTTTAAGATAGCGGATATAGAATTGCAGTGCCAGCAGGAAGAAAAAAGTGAACAGGAGGTCCTTCCTCTCCGTGACCCAGGCCACGCTTTCCACACGCAGCGGGTGAAGGGCAAAGAACAGGCTGGTGAAAAAAGCCACGGCCAGCGAACCGGAAACGCCGCGGATCAAAAAGAACACCAGGAGGGCGTTGAAAATATGCAGGAGCAGGTTGACCGCATGATATCCCCGCGGATCCAATTTCCACAAGCGGTATTCCAGCGCGAATGTCAGCGTGACCATCGGCACGAAAATCGTATGCGGCCGGGTCGTGGTAAAGATCCGCTTGATATTCGCGGGCGCCAGCGACCGGACCAGCGGGTTGGCAGTCAAATAGGCGTTGTCGTCAAAATTGGTGAAGCCATTGGACAGGGAGGGGAAAAACGCGGCCGCCACGATGAAACAAAGCACTAGGCATAAAAGAAGATCCTTTCTTTTCATTGCAGCCAGGAGTCTCATAAGCTGGATTTAAGCACAAAGAAAAAAACCAGTCAATTCGCAGCGAACGGCGCGGACTCAGGGAACGATCGGTCGGCGCTGCAGGAGGCCGATCCGTTTGAGGCGCTCGATCAATGCGGGTTGATCGGGGTTCAACTGCAGCGAGCGCTGGTAGAAATCCAGGGCTTCATCGGCCTGCTGCAGGTCGAAAAGCAGGTTGCCCGCGCTGTTGAGTACTTTGAAATCCGTTTTATTTTTTTTTACCAGCCGCCCGATCCTCTCTTCCCCTTCCTCAGCGCGCCCGGCCAGGATAGCCAGTTTGGCCGATTGCAGCTGCTCGGGAACGCCCGAGGATTCCTTGCCCGGCCAAATGTCCCAGGCTGAACCGAAATTGCCGCGGCTGATGAAAAACCGGGCCTGTTGACCAGGCCCCAGCGAGCGAAAAACGCTCTCTTCTTTTTGAATCATTTTTAACCATTCTGCAGCCAGGGGAGCGGAAAGGACCCGTGCCGCCTCGCGGGCCTTGTCCCATTCGGCGAGAGCCAAATAAAGTTCGATCCGGCTTTTTGGGGCTTGCAGTCCGGGAGAGGCCGCGGCCGCTTCCCGGAGCACTGCTTCCGCCCCGGCCAGGTCGCCGCGGGCCAGGTGGATCTTCAGGAGCCGGTGCAGGCGCTGTCTCGCGTACAGGGGATCGAGCTTCAGGGAGCGCATCTTTTCCAGCCAGCCCAGGCTCTCCTCGTAGTGGGCTTTTGCAAAAGCGATGTCGGAGAGCTGCAGGGCGATGGCGACGGCGGTGGAATTTTTCATCTTGAATGAGAGGGCGCGGCGCAGGAGGATTTCGCTGCGGATGAAATCCCCATTCTCCCGGAGTTGGCCGGCGTACTTGTTGAGGAAAAAACTGTCGTTCGGGCAGGAAGCGAGGGCGCTTTTCCAGAAATCCGTTTCGCTGTGGTATTTTTGCGAATGGACGATCACAGCCGAGGCCGAAGCGACCAGCAGGGTGGCCAGCGCGGCCTTTCTCACTGAGGGGCGTAGGGCGTTCAGCCAATGACCCAGGAGCCAGGCCCAGCCGATGGCCGGGACCATTAGGTAGCGGGTGGAAATGCTGAAGGGATGGATGGGTGTAAAGACCAGCAGCAGGGCACCGCCGAGGAAAGGGGCGATCCAAAACCAGACCCCGAGGAGTCCGGCCCGCTTGCGGCCCCAAATGGGTAACAGTATGAGAAAGAGGATCAAGCCCGTACCCGCGGCCAGGTAAAAGACAGTTTGTACCGCGTCCACCGGCAGGAACATGTCGTAGTGGAACGGAAAGATGAGCGAGCGGGCATAGTAGCCAAGCGTTCCCAGCACCGGCAGGACATTTTCCCAAAGGGTGGGAAAGGAGCGGATGGGAAAACCGCCGCGGCCGATCACCGCTGACTTGAGCAGCCAGAAACCCGCGGTGACAAGCAGGGGGAGGATATAGAAGGGCAGGGAAAGGCGGCGCCGGCGCATGAGTTCATGGAGCGGGAATAGCGGGAGGAAGAACAGGGATTGTTCCTTGGCGAGGAGGGCCAAGGCATAGCTCACCAGGGCGAGCAACCCCAGCCACGACGACTTCTTTTCCAGGAAATGGTCGAACAGAAGCAGAGAGAGCACGCCGAAAAGCAGCATCAGCAGGTCACAGCGGCCCACGACCCAGTTGATGTTGTCGAGGTGGAGGGGAAACAGGGCGTAGAGAACAACGGCTGTTTCGGCCACTCCAGGATGGGCGGTCTGCCGGCGGAGAAAAAGATAGAGTATCAGCAGGGCGGTGATGAAGAGCAGCAAGTTGACCAGGCGCAGCCGGAAGGGGGACAATCCCCAAATTGCTTTTTCCATCATAAAGGAGAGGATAGTCAGCGGCCGGTAGTAATCGTACCCTGAATTTCTTTGGCTGGTGGAAGCCCAATAGCCGCTTTGGAATGGGGCGGTCAGGGAAAATTCTCCTTGCAGAAGGGCATTTTCCTGGATCATGGGTTTGGAATCCCATATCAACTCGTGGTTCAATCCCGGAAGATAAACCAGAAAAGTCAGCAACGCTAGCACCATGACAAACAGAATTTTTTTATGCTTCATTGACAGACATTTTAACAGATGCGAATGGGATATATCAAAATTTCGGAGAGTTGATTGTTTTTATTTAAAAAAACACCGAGGTAATTTCAGTCGGTCTGGAAATAAGCGCGTTCAAGATTTTTTTTGAATTCCGACGGCGAATATTTGCGCAACAGGCTTTGTCCGCGGGCAATCAATGTCCTTTGCATCTCCGCATCCTCCAGCAGGCGCCTGATCTTTTGCGCCCATTCATCGGCATCGAGCGGATTGTCCACAAAAACTGCCGCATCATCGAGTATCTCAGGCAGCGATCCGGCGCGGGCAACGATGGCCGCGGTTCCGCATTGCAGGGATTCGAGCGGCGGATAGCCGAACCCTTCATTCAGGCTGGGAAAGACAAAAGCGGCGGCATTTTTATACAGCCAGGCCAGCTGGCCGTCGGGAACGTAGCCGGTGAATGTGACCAGCCGGCGGTCGTGTGCCGGCAATGCGGCCAGCAAATGGGCCGCCCTGGTCGCGGTGATCTCACCGACGATGAGCAACGGGACCTGCAGCCGTGAGATCGCCTGCAACAGGGTCTCCAGGTTCTTCACCCGGTCGGCCCCGCCGGTGTACAGCAAGAATTCGCCAGGGTAGGAAGCGGTCGGTTTCATTGCTTGGTTGGAGGTGAATTGTTCGTCAAGCATGCAATGCAGGATTTCGACTTTTTTTTCATCGATGGGAATAAATTCCAGCAGATCAGCTGCGGTTTTAGTGGAGATGGCCAGCACGCTATCGGCGCGCAAGGCTGATTTGATGATCCTTTTGAAGACCAGCCGGTGGCGCAGGGGAAAAAATTGCGGAAACTTCAGGGGGGTCAGGTCGAAGACGGTCAGGAGATAGCGGACGTTCCGGGTCCTTTGCGGCAGGGCGTAGGCGGTAGAGTGGTAGCAGGCAGGGTGTTGGCGTGAAAAGATGCCGGGCAGGAAAAGGGAGTCAGTCAGCGTGATCATGCGCCTGGGGGCGGCGGTGAATACTTTTTGGGCGCTGGCGGGCAAGGTGTCATTGCCCCGGAAATAAAGAAATGCGGCACGCTCATCGCGGCCGAAGGTTTGCACAATGTTCCTGACATAGCGGCCGATGCCGCGAAATGCGGAATAGGTCTGCAAGGGACGGCCGTCTATGATGATTTGCATTGCATGCCTTCAATTTCCCGGAGGTATTCTTCCGCCGCTCTTTTCCAGGAAAAGTATGGTTTGCGGACCTGCCAGTTGGCCAGCAGCTGCCGCCTGGTATCCTGCTCCGGCCGTAGGAATTGGGAGATGGCCGCGGCGACGATTTCGGGATCGGGCCGGTCCACAAAGAGAGCGATGTCCCCATACAATTCCTCAAGGGAGCTCCGGCGCAGAAGCAGCGATACGGTGCCGCAATTCAGCGCTTCCATGGGCGGCAGTCCGAAGCCCTCGTATTCGGATACATACAGGAAAAGGGAAAGCGAAGAGTAGAAGGCGTTGAGCTCGTTTTCGGGAAGGCGCCGCAGCCAGCGGACATCCGCTGTGTTCTTTTTCAACGCGCTCTCGGGCACGCCGTGGTTTTCGCCGATCAGCAGCAGGACCGTGTCGGGATGCCGCTTGCCCAGGATCTCCCGGGCGGCGATGA
>DATKZA010000022.1:0-12572 GCA_035528155.1 Patescibacteria group bacterium
CCGTTTCCAGGAGGGAGAAGCCAGCAGCGAGCGGCGGCTCTCCTTGAAATACTCCGTGCCCACATCCTCGGGCCGGCCGATTTTTTTTATCGCTGCAGAAAATGCCTCTTCTTCGGCCAGTCCGTTTTGTCTCTGTTTGTCAAACTCGTCGAGCAGATGCGACTCGAGTTCCATGATGGTCCCATCTTCGAGCGACTCCAGCTTGCGCAAGGAGCGTTTCCATTCGGTCAAGGCTTTATTCAGGTCAAACATAATTCACCTTCTTTATTCATAGCGCAAGCTGTCCACCGGGTTGGCGCGGGCGGCGCGGAACGCCTGTCCGCTGATGGTCAGCAGGACCGCGGGCAGCATTGCAGTCCCTGCTGTCGCGACTGATAAGCATATCCGCTTGATCGGCATGTGCAGTCGTATGAACCGCTGGCACAAGCAATAGCGCGATAATCCAGATACTTGATTCCTTATTGGCGCACCCATGTTTTTATTTAGTTTTTATGGTGCTTAAAATCGGAAACCTTATCGCCATACATCCAGATCAGAGTCAATTCGCGAACTGTGGGCAGATTGTCACTGGTGCCAATTATTTTTTTGATAAAGTCCGTGGGAACTTTTTGAACAGTCAATAAGATCAAATCATCCGGAGAGATATCCCTGTATCCGATTCCGATCATCGTCTTTGCATATTCCGGAGCAACTCCCGTACTACATAGAACCAGTAGATCATTTATGGAAATTATTTTTAAGCCTGCGTCCCTTATTCTTGCTGCATAGTCAACCGTTAAATTATGAACGGCACAATAGAACAAGGAAGAATCTGGAGTGACATTGTCCTTGCTTGAACCGGAAGATAGGAGATGATTCATTTTGACGGCATATCCCGTATCCGGGTGAAAGTAAAACCTTCCCGAGCCGCTTCGCGAATTCGAAATGCAACCTTCGAAAAGAAATGTACCGGCATCGCGCCGGATCTCAAATCCCTTTTTCGAAGAGCCGACAATTTTCCGCAGGGCTTGTGCTGACAACCCGCCCATCTCAATATTCGTGTCCAACACGCCCGACAAAACAATTCTCAGGTCACGATTTCCCGTTGTCCGCCACGTGCCTTGATAATCGGCAGCAGCGGGCTGATATAGAAAAATATCGTTAACGGTGATCTCAGCTCCGAGTTGCATCTGTCCGCGGTCGCCGCCGAAAAAAAGAAAGAACGCGGTCGCCGCCACGAGTTTAATTTGAATTTTTGTTTTCATTGCCTGGTTCTCCCTTTGATATTTTGTTTCCATTCAGTAACATGCTTCATTTCACTCACAGCGCAGTGATTTTACCGGATCCATCCGTGCCGCCTTGACCGCCTGGAAACTGGAAGTCAGCATGGCTAGAATCAGCACCAACATCCCGGAAATGAGAAACAGGCCGGCCCCGATCGCAATGCGGTAGATGAATCCCTGCAGCCATTTTTCCAGCAGGAAATAGGCTAACGGCCAGGCCAAGAGATTGGCCAGTAGGACCTGTTTGGCGAAATCCCTGGTCAACAGGGCCATGATCGAGGGAACGGAGGCCCCCAGTACTTTGCGAATACCGATCTCTTTGGTGCGCTGCTCGGCCATGAAGGAGACCAGGCCGAAAAGCCCCAGGCAGGATATGAAAACGGCCAGTATGGCAAACGTACCGAACAACTTTCCCAGCCGCTGCTCGCTCCCGTATTGGGCGTCGATCTGCTGGTCGAGGAAATGGTATTCTAAGGGGGCATAGAAATTGACGCTGTTCCAAACCTTCTGGATGTGCGCAATGACGGCGGGCAGCGGACTGCCGCCTTTCACGCGAATGAACACCGTTCCTTCTGAGCTGTCTCCGGCGAGATCATTAAACAGGTAGAAGACCTCCGGCCGCGGCTCTTGGCGCAGGGAGTGAAAGATAGTATTCTTCACGATGCCCACGATCGTCCCTTTCTGCCCGCCAACGGCAAACGATTTCCCCACGGCATCCTTCAGACTGGCCTTTTCAACGGCCTGCTCATTGAGTACATACGCCGTTCCCCTGTCTCCCGGGAAGGCGGCGGAAAACCCGCGTCCGGCAATAAGCTCCATCCCCATGGTCGTGAAATAATTGACATCGATCTGCGTCGTACCCATCATGATCGTTTTCTGATCTTCCGTTTTCCCCTCCCAGGTCACCCCATTGGTGTCGTTCCTCGTTCCATAACCGGTCGGCAGCCAATCCTTGGCTGCCACATCGGTTATCGCCTTATTTTTCAGCAGCTCGCTGCGGACCAGATCGTATTTTTTGCCAATATTCTCCTTGATGGGAATCGTGATGATCTGGTCTTGGTCCAGATGCCAGCTTTTCTGTCGGATCAGGCGCAACTGGCTGGCGACGACGAGCGTAGCCAGGATCAGGGTGATGGAGATGATGAATTGCGATGTCACCAGGATCCGCCGCAAGGCCCCGTGCTTCACCCACGCCTGGCGGCCTTTGTTGGCAGAGCGGGAGGCTAGCGAATCCTTAAAGACCGAAGCCGGCTGGATAGAAGAGAGATAAAGGGCGGGAAAAGCGCCGGCCAGGAGACCGATGACACAGGCGATGCCCGCCAGACTCCACAGCATGCCGGGCGTGAGCGTTTGCAGCGAGAACACCTTCCCTGTCAATTCGCTGAAATACGGCAGGGCGAGCCAAACCAGGATGACGGTCAAGGGGAGCGACAGCACGGTGATCAGTAGCGATTCACCAAAAAACTGAGCGACGATTTGCCTGCGGTCGGCCCCGACAACCTTGCGCAGGCCGATTTCCTTGGCCCTTTTTTCCGCGCGCGCGGTGGCCAGGTTGATAAAGTTGATGCCGGCGATCAGTATAATGAACAAGGCGATAAAGGAGAACAGATAGACGTGGGTCTTGCTGCCCAAGGGGATATCGTTGGGGCCGATGGGGTTGAGATAGATATCCCGTAATCGCTGGATGGAAAAAGTCGCCACCTTGCTGAAGTTCGGCCCGAGGTGCGCGGACGCAACCTCGTTCAACTTGCGGACCATCGCCGCCTCGTTTTTCAGCGGTCTTGTCTGGATATAGGTCTTGAAGTTGAAGTCGCCCCATCCCATCCCCCACATGTTCAGGGCCTCGGCGAGCTTGAAGGGGATGACACAATCAAAACGAAAGTGGGATTGCTGGGGAACGTCTGACATGACTCCCGCCACCTTCAGGGGGATCTGGCCTTCCGCCAGCAGTGTCTTCCCGATCGGATCGTCATTCCCGAAGTATTTTTTGGCCAGGCCGGCGGACAGGATGATGCTTTCAGGAGCGGCGAATGAGTTGTCGCTATCTCCCCGCAGCAGGGGAAAGGTGAACATGTTGAACAACGCCGGGTCGGCCGCAATGCCCATACCCTCGTAGAACGCGCGTTTTTCATATTGCAGGACGATACGGGGAATCCTGCCGATGCGCACGGCGGAGACCACTTCGGGAATTTCTGCCGTCACGGCCGGGGCGAACGGCGCCGGGGAGCTGAAATCATTGCCGTTTTTACCGATGGTGACGACCCGGTAAATGTCCTTGCCGTTCTTGTGGAACTTGTCGAAATTCAATTCGTCGCGAACCCAAACCATGATCAGCAGGGAGCAGGCTATGCCGATGGCCAGTCCCAGGATATTGATCAGGGAATACCCCGCCTGGCGGCGAAATGTCCGCAGCGCCACTTTCAGGTAGTTGAGCAGCAGGCCGGCGCAGAAGCGCGATTTTTGCCAGGAGGGCGAAGCCAGCAGCGAGCGGCGGCTGTCCTTGAAGTACTCGCCGCCCACATCCTCGGGCCGGCCGACAACATCAGCGGCCTTGGCGAAAGCTTCTTCATCGACAAGGCCGTTTCGCTTCTGCTTGTCGAACTCGTCGAGCAGGTGCGACTCGAGCTCGGCGATGGCTCCGTCCTCGAACGACTCCAATTTGCGCAGGGAGCTCTTCCATTCGGCTATGGCTTTTTTCAGATCAAACATGATACATCTCTCCTATTTCCTGTCTCCGTAATCTCGATCCCCCCGACCCCCCTTGGTAAGGGGGGTGGCGAAGCCGGGGGGATCCTTTTCTGATATCCTTTATTCATACATATCTCAGATTTTTTTTCAGTTCGAACATGATTTTACTCCGTTTCGAGCATGGGTTTCCAGATCAGGTTCAGGGCCCGGATCATGCTCCGCCAATGGGCCATCTCCACCGTGAGCGCTTCACGGCCTGCCACGGTGATCTTGTAGTATTTCCGGTGCCGGCCCTCGTCCGAAATGATCCACTGAGAGGAGATCAGGTTCTCCTTTTCCAGGCGCTGCAATACCGGGTAGAGCATGCCGTCGGACCACTCCAGTGCGCCCCCGGAAAGTTCCTTGACCCTTTGGATGATGTTGTAGCCGTAATCCTCACCGCCTTTCAGGATGGTCAGGATGATGGGCTTGGTCGATGCCGCCATGAGTGCTTTGGGTATCATTGCTTACCTCTTTCATCAAGTTACCTTGACCCTCTATGTATGCATTCGGCGTGCCAAGTCAATTGCCTTTATCTATTGGGATTCTCGGGATTTTCGGTTTTTTTGCCTTGTCCGCAGCCGGACACTTTTCGTTCAAAAGCGGACAGAAGAAAGCAGGCTATTCGTACCTCAGGCTCTCGACCGGGTTGGCTCGGGCCGACTTGATGGCTTGCATGCCCACACAGAGAAAGGCGGCCACGAACGTCGCCGCCGCTACGGAGACAAAGAGCCACGGGGAAATCGGGATCCGATAGGCGTAGTCCTGAAGAAGTCGTTTCGCCAGGAGATACGCCGGTGGCCAGGCGATGAGGTTGGCCAGCCCCACCAAGGCGACATATTCCCGAAAAAGAAGTTTGACGATAAGCGGAACGGATGCCCCGAGCGCCTTGCGTATGCCGATCTCCTTGGTCCTTCTTTGGGCCATGAACGCCGCCAGGCTGAAAATCCCCATGCCGGCGATCAGCAGGGCCAGGACGACGCCGATTTGAAACACCTGGAATATTTGCCGGTCGTCGGCGTATTGCTGCTGGAAAAGGTCGTCAAGAAAGCGGTAATCGAAAGGGTATTGGGGAAACGTGCGCTTCCATGCCTCCCGCAAATCCCCGAGGATTTTTTCCACCTGGCCGGCCTGAACGCGGATGAAGACGTGGTCCACCGGCCAATTGGGACTGACGAGCATCAGCACGAGCGGCTGGATCTGGCCATGGAGGGAGGTGGTATGGAAGTCCTTCACGACGCCGATGATCTCGCCCTTGTCGTTCGATATGGAAAGCCTTTTCCCGATCACCTCCTTGCTGCCGATTCGGCGCGCCAGCGTTTCGTTGACGATGAAGTGGCGGCGGTCGGTCGAGCGCTCCCGGTCGAAATCACGGCCGGCGGCGAGCTTCATCCGGAAGGTCTTCAGATAATCGAATTCGACGGCCTGCCAGTTGACGGTTTGAAACTGGCCCGGGCTCAAGCCCTCCCAGCTCACCGGGTTGATCGCGGTGACCTTGTTGGGAGGATGGGTTGCCGCCGTCACCGAGGCAACGGCAGGATTTCGTAGGATTTCGTCTTTGAAGGAGCGGAGCTTGGATCGCTGGGGGCGATCTATCGGCAGCGTGATAATTTGCTCCCGCTGGTAGCCGAGGTCCTTATGCTGGATGTATGACAGCTGCCCGTGGAGGATCACCGCGCCGACCATCAAGACGACGGCCAGGGCGAATTGCAGGACCACCAGGGCCTGGCGCAGGACAGAACGACCGGTCGATGTCCGAGGGCCCCAGTTGAGGGTTCTGCTGGGCGGATAGGCTGACAGCCAGAAGGCTGGGTAGCTTCCGGAGATTGCGCCCGCCACCAGGGTGATGCCACAGACCGCGAGCATGAATCCTGGGGAAAGCAGGAACGCCGCGTCGATCTGCTTCCTGGACAACTGGTTGAAGGCCGGCAGCAGCAGCCGTACCGATCCCAGGGCCAGCACCATGGCCGCGAAGGAGTGCATGATGGATTCGCCGAAAAATTGGCGCACCAGCTGTCCACGCTGGGAGCCGAACGCTTTCCGCAGCCCGACTTCCCGCGCCCTGGTTTCGCCCCTGGCTACCGACAGGTTCATGAAATTGATGCAGGCGATGATCAGGATGAGAGCGGCAAGGCTCGTGAAAAGGTATATGGTGACGATGCGGCCGCCGCCACCGGGATTGCGCAGGTGCACATCCACCATGGGCTGGAGGTGGATTTCCGACTTTTGATTGCCCGCGACATTATATTGGCGCGGCAGGTTGACGATCTTTCGTTCCAGCTTTCTCAGATCGTCCCGGTTTCTCAGCAGCAGGTAGGTGTTCGGCTCCCAAGCCCAGGAGCGGATGCGGTCCTCGCCGTATAGCCTGACGGAGAGCAGGGCTTTGAACTGGATGTGCGAATTGGCGGGGAGGTCATCGATCACACCGGCGACGGGCATCTTGGTATCGAGAACGGATAACGATCCCCCTAGCGGATTTTTGCTTCCGAAGAGTGAGTGGGACAGGGTTTTGGTGAGGATGATCGAGTCGCCGGACTGGAGGGCCCTGCCCGGATCACCGGCGATGAGGGGGAAATTGAAGATGTCGAAGAATTCCGGCTCGGTGAGCGCCGCCAGCACGTTGACGGACTTGTCGCCGGCGATGATGGAGATGGGTTCGTATCGAATGCGTGCTCGGGAGAGCACTTCCGGGTAATTCCGCCCCAATATATCACCGAGGGCCCAGGGGCTTTCCACATCCCACTGGCCCTGGTGCTCCATGGTGATGCGGCAGATGCGGTCGGCGTTCGGATGGAAGCGGTCAAAGCTCATCTCGTCCTGAATCCAGAGGGAGATGAACACGCAGCAGGCCAACCCGATCGCCAAGCCGGCGATATTGACGGTGGAGTAGCCCTTATCGCGTCGGAATTTCCTGAAAGACACCTTGGCGTAGTTCCAGATCAATGCCGGCATGAAGCGCCCCGGGCGCCAGGAGGCGCGGCGGTCCAGGGCCAGCTCGTGGTTCTTGCGGTATTCCGCGGCGATGTGTTCGGCGGTTCCAATCTGGGCCATGGCTTTGCGGAACGCCTCTTCATCGCCAAGCCCGGCTTGCTGCAGCGCGGCGACGGCATCGCGCAAATGGAGTTCCATGTCGGCGATGAGGCCGTCCTCGAACAATTCATATTTGCCGAATCCTTTTTTCCATTCCCTGATTGCTTTTTCCAGGTCGAACATGCTTTTATCTCCTGGCAATCACTCGTATCTCAGGCTGTCCACCGGGTTGGCCCGAGCGGCTTTGATGGCTCGAAAATAAACCGTCAGCAAACCTATGAGCAATATTCCAAGAGATGAAGCCAAATATATCTCCATTCCGATTTTTGTTTTAATGGGAAAATTGCTTAGCCATTGGTTCATCAAAAAAAACGAGAGGGGCCAGGCGGCCAAATTTGCCAGTAAGATTAATCCGATCAGCTCTTTGCCCAAAAGGGTTATTATGCCGACTATGGTGCTTCCCAGCACTTTTCGTATTCCAATCTCCTTGGTGCGCTGAGCGGCCGAAAAGGAAGCCATCCCATACAGTCCCAAACAGGCAACAAATATGGCCAAGAATGAAAAATAAGAAAAGATTTTTCTGGAACGATCGATTTGGTTGAATTGTTCATTGAATAGGGCATCCAGGAAATAGTACTCAAAGGGCATGTTTGGAAAGAGCTTCTCCCATTTTTCCCTCAGAAAAGCAATAGCGCCGGAAATATCGTTCGGACGAATCCTCACCGAAAGCACATCCAGATAATTAAAAGGCAACGGATAGGTGGAATCGTTGCCTATAAAAATTGGCTCTATTTTTTGATTCAGGTTGCGAAGATGAAAGTCTTTGACGACGCCGATAACCGTCATTTCCTTGTATTGGTTGCCAGGCTTTCTCGGATCTCTGGATTTTATCGTCTTGCCGATGGGATTATCCCAGCCGAACTGTTTCATCGCCGTTTCATTAATCAGCACGGAGTCAAGCTCATCCGCTCCTGATTCTTTCATAAAATTTCTTCCGTTCACAAGTTTTATGCCCATGGTGGATAAAAAATCGTAATCGACATTGATTTCGTCCATTAAAACTGCTGCCGATTCCGCATATCCTTCCGGAATCTTTATGGTATTTGCATAGCCCCCTCCCGGTATGGTCGAAGAAGCCGCGACGCGGATAATTCGCGGATCTTTTTTGAATTCCTCCTTGACGGCAGCAATAGATTTCCTGATCACATCATCCTTTGCCGGAATCACAACAACGTTTGATTTGTCGAAACCTGGATCGATATTCTGCATGTAAAAAAGCTGGCGGGTGATTATAACGGCGCATATTACCAGAGCAATGGAAATGACAAATTGCAGCGCTACCAGTACCCGCCGAAATGTCAGATTGGTTTTCTCTGAACCCAATCTCCTTTTCAAAGTTTTCACGGGCATGAACCGTGAAAGGAGGAAGGCCGGGTAGCTTCCTGCCATCAGGGCGACAAAAAGCAGCAGAATGATAAATCCCGAGATCAGCCCGGGAAGATCGAGCCTGGTCAGGCTCAATGCCCTTCCGGTCAGCGAATTGATCGAGGGTAGAAGCAATTGAACGAGTGCGACTGCCAACAGCAGGGAGACAAAGCTGAAAAAAAGCGATTCGAGGATGAACTGGGCGACGAGGTTTTTCTTGGATGCGCCGAACACCTTTCTTATCCCCACTTCATGGGCGCGGGTTGCCGACCGTGCCGTTGAGAGGTTCATGAAATTAAAACAGGCAATCAGTAAAATCAGAGAAGCCACTAAGGCAAATATGTTGACATAGAAAATCGGTCCCCGAGAAGTCCAGGGTGGATCCAGGTAAAGCTTCGTAAAAGGATGAAGAAATAAAGATTCCGTCGCTCCCCTCGCCCTCATTTCGGGGCCTGCGAATCTCTCCAGCAGTGCCGGAAACTTTTTTTCCAAATCTCCGGGCTTGATTCCCTTTTTTAAAAGCAAATATGTACTGAAATTGTGTGACAGCCAATCGGTAAGAATCCGCTGCAGCGATTCCTGCGCATAGAGCGTCTTGAAGGAGCAGAGGGCGTCAAAATTAATGGATGAGTTGTCTGGGACATTTTTTACAACACCGGTCACGACAAACGCATCCTCTTCACCGAATTTCAGAATCCTGCCCAGGGGATTCATTTTGCCAAAGCACCGTTCGGCGATTTCTTCCGTGATCACGATGGTATGAGGAGCTGATAAAGCCTTCTGCGGATCTCCTTTGATCATCGGCCAAGTGAACACCTTAAATACATTCTCGTCGGCATAGAGAACGAGTTTCAGGGCAAAGCGTTTGCCTTCGTAATCAAAGGTTGAACCTGTTTTATAACCGTACCGAACCGCTTGAGCCACTTGCGGATATTCTTTTTGTAGAACTTCGGCAGCCGTGGCATTACTGCTCGTTCCCTTGAACTCGTATCCATCGCATTCCGATTGAACTCCCAGTGCATAAATCCGCTCTGCGTTTTTGTGAAAAGTGTCATAGCTCAGTTCGGAGTGGATATACAGAACCATCAGGATGCAGCAGGCCAATCCGGTCGCCAGCCCGGCGATATTGATAATGGAGTAGCCCTTCTCGCGATAAAATTTCCGGATGGCCACCTTGGCATAATTCCAGACGAGCTCCGGCATGAAACGGGCCGGGCGCCAGGGGGAACGGCGGTCCAGGGCCAGCTCGCGGTTCTTGCGGTATTCCTGGGCGATATTTGCGGCCGTTCCCACTTGCGCAACGGCTTTCGCAAAAGCTGCTTCATTACTGAGGCCTTCGGCTTTCATAGCTTCGTACGCTTCGCGCAGGTGCAGCTCCATATCGGCCAGGAAGCCGTCCTCGAACGATTCGTATTTGCCGAATTCTTTCTTCCATTCCCTGATCGCTGTTTCCAGGTCGAACATTTTTTCCTCCTGCATGCTACTCGTATCGCAAACTGTCGACCGGGTTGGCGCGGGCGGCGCGGAATGCTTGCAAGCTGACGGTCAACAGGGCCAGGGCCAGGGCGCCGGTGCCCGCCAGGGCGAACAACCAAAAGACAAGAGTCGATCGAAAGGCGAATTCCTGGAGCCAGTTCTGCATTAGCAGATAGGCGATAGGCCATGCCAGAAGGTTGGCGATCAGGACCCATTTGGCAAACTCTTTCAGAAGGAGCAGGATGATCCCAGGTGAAGACGCGCCCATGATCTTGCGTATGCCGATCTCTTTGGTTCGCTGTTCGGCCGTGTAGGAAGCCAGTCCATGAAGGCCCAGGCAGGCAATGATCACCGCCAGGCCGGCAAAGACCTTAAGGAGCAAGGCCGTCTGCTCGTCCGCTTGATATATCTGGCCAAAGTCTTCGTCGAAGAAATGGTACTCGATGGGGTATTGCGGAAAGACCCGCCTCCAGGTTTCCTTGACGGCCTTCAGGGAGGCCGGGACCTCTCCCGCCTTGAGCCGGACGATGGCAAAGTCGAATTGGTTTGGATCGACGTTAAGGAGCAAGGGTGCGATAGCATAGCGGAGAGAGCTATAATGAAAATTTTTCATTACTCCAATGATCGTGCCTTCGAGCCGGTATACCTTGAACCTTTTTCCCACCGCCGCTGCGGCGTCAAGCCCCATGAGTTTCGGGATTTCTTCATTGACAAGAAAAGCTTGCCCGTTGTCCATTGCATGCTTCCTTGAGAATGTCCGTCCTGCGACCATCTCGATCTTAAGGGTTTCGGGATAATCGAAATCGACATGGCTGAAATAGGTTACGAATTTCAGGTCCGGGTCCTTGCCGTCCCAGTCGGGGCCTCCGTAACTTTTGCGGATGAAGGTCGGTTCTTGATCGCTTGCCGAAACGTCAAGGATCCCGGGATTCAGGTTTAGCTGTTCTTTGAAGGCGGCATAAGAGGAGGATATCTCGCCTCGCATCGGCAGGTAGATCAATTGCTCTTTGTCGTAGCCGAGCTTCGTATTGCGCATGAATTCAAACTGCCGCGAGACGACCCCCATGCCGATTAGAAGGAGAATGGATATACTGAACTGGAATACGACCAGCGTTTTTCGGAGCAGGGCGCTTTTGCCGCTTCTAGGCCATCCGCCTTTCAGGATATTGACGGGCTGGGAAGAAGAGAGGAAGAATGCCGGGTAGGTTCCGGCGGCGATGCCGGTGGTGAGGGTGAGCGCAAAAATGCCGAGCAAAATATTTTTGTTCAGGAGGACGTTGGCAGCGATCATCGTGCCGGAAAGGGTATTGAAAGCCGGAAGAAGAAGGATCACCAGGAGCAGAGAAACGGCCCCGGCCAGGAAGGCGGTAAGGATGGATTCGCCGTAAAACTGGCCGATAATGCTCTTGCGCTGGGCGCCAACGACCTTCCGCAGCCCAATCTCCTTAGCCCGGCTTACCGAGCGGGCCGTAGCCAGGTTCATGAAGTTTATGCAGGCGATGAGCAGTACAAAGAGGGCAACGGCGGCGAAGGTTTTGACCGACTGCAGCGCCGGCCTGTTGAATTCGACCAGGGCCGCCAGCAGGTAGTCCATGCCCTGGAATTTTTTTACTTGGCCGCGCGTTTCCGGATTGGCCCGCATCCTTTCCAGTATGCGACTGTTGACCAACTCGGTGATCTTCCTGCCCACTGCGGCAATTTTACTTTGGGCGTGAAGCTGGGCGAATGTATTCACGTAGTTAAGATTCAAATCGTCGTTGTAAAGCCCCAGGGTCTTGACGAATTCGAAAGGGACCAGCATATCGAACGACAGCGAGGAGTTTGGCGGGATATTTTTCAGGACAGCGGTGACGGTGAAGGCGTGGGTATTGTTGATGGTCACGGCTTTGCCCAGGGGATCGGTGCTGCCGAAATATTTCTTGGCCATCGCCTCGGTAATGACCAGGGAACCGGGGCGGAGGAGGGCCGTGGCCGGGTCGCCCTGGAGGAGAGGGAAAGTGAACATGCGAAAAATCTGCGGGTCAACGGCAGAGACTCGACTTTCATAAAAGGCATTCTCACCATAGCGGATGAGTAAGGTGCCCAATCCGGCCTTTCGGGTTGTGTCAATGATTTCCGGGATCTCGGCTTTTAAGATCGGCCCGATGGGATATGGCGTGCTGCTGACATGAATAAGGCCCTGGCTGAGATTGATTTCCTGCTCGACCCGATAGAGATTCTCGGCATTGGCGTGGAAGCGGTCAAAACTCAAAACATACTGGAGCCAAAGCAGGATGAAGAGAGTGCAGGCCAGGCCGATGGCCAGGCCGAAGATGTTGATGAATGCATACCCCTTTTGCTTCCGCATCTTGCGCAGTGCCACTTTGATATAATTCAAGAGCAGCGCCGGCATGAAGCGCGCCGGGCGCCAGGGGGCGCGGCGGTCCAGAACCAGCTCGCGGTTCTTGTGGTACTCCCCGGCGATCGCTTCGGCCGTGCCGACCTGCTTCACGGCCCTTTGGAACGCTTCCCCGTCGCTGAGCCCCTGCTCTTTCAGTCCGGAAAAAGCGTCCCGCAGGTGCAGCTCCATGTCGGCGACCAGGCCGTCCTCGAACGAATCATATTTGCCGAACCCTTTTTTCCATTCCCTGATCTCTTTTTCCAGGTCGAACA
>DATKZA010000023.1:0-16833 GCA_035528155.1 Patescibacteria group bacterium
CCCTGATTCCCCATCAAAAAAAATAAAAAAACCTCGTTGGCCTTGATAGAACAAGGTATAATGGGTTTTGAGATCAAGCAAAATCCATAACCAACGAGGTGAAGATATTATGTCACAAGGATTACTTCCATTCAAGTATGAGATAGAGAAAAGAGAAGGTGGGTTGACGGCGCTGGGCGGGGTTGGATTATATTTAGATATGTTTCGAGTCCTCAAACTTGGTCATATTTTGGATAGCAGCATCGGGATTCGTGATTCAGATCAGGGATACGCAGATAGACAGATCGGATTGTTATTGATATTGTTAAACATAATTGGTGGAGATTGCGTGGAAGATTTAGAGCGATTAGAGCAGGATGACGGTTTTTGCCGGTTATGGGAGAAGCTGGAGCGGCGCGGCAAACTGGCAAAGAGATTTCGGCGCAAGTCACAACGGAAGTTACCAGCGGCCTCGACGGTGTTCCGCTATCTGGAGGCGTTTCACCAGGAAGCGCCGCGAGAGCAAGGGCAGGCGATCATTCCCGAAAGCAACAGGCATCTGCGTGGATTTATAAATGCCAACCGCAAATTGATCGCCAAGGTACAGCGATTGAAAGTGGAGAAGACAGCGACGCTGGACGGCGATGCCACGGTGGCGGAGACCTGGAAAGAGTCCGCCCTGTACACCTATCAGGGTGGCAAGGGTTACCAGCCGATGAACGTGTTTTGGCGGGAGATGGAGATGATATTGCACACGGAGTTTCGGGACGGTAATGTACCCGCCAATCATGATATTTTGCGGATCTTTAAGGAAGCATTGGCGCTGCTGCCGACCGGAGTTACCGAGGTGCTGTACCGGTCCGATTGTGCGAGTTACCAGCATGATTTATTGGGTTACATGGACGATGAGGTTGAGATAGATCGGCTTAAGGAGCGTTTCGGCCGGATTGGTTTTGCCATAAGCTGTCCGGTGACCGAAGCATACAAAACAGCGGTATATGAGGTAGCCGAAACGGAATGGCTGCCGTTGGATGTGGACGGGACGGGGAAGCTGATTCCCGGCGGCCGGGAATGGGCGGAAATATGTTTCGTTCCCAGCGCCATTGGCCACAAGAAGCGGGGCCGGGAGTACCGCTACTTTGCCACGCGGCAGGAGCTGGTGGAACGGCCGTTGCCCGGGATCGAGGAACAACTGGAGTTTCCGTTTCCGGTGCTGAAAATGAAACAGAAAAGATATAAGGTGTTCGGCGTGGTATCCAACCTGAACTGGGCAGGGGAAAAAATGATTGGCTGGCATGATGAGCGCTGCGGCAAGAGCGAGGAAGCGCACGCGATTTTGAAGAACGATCTGGCCGGCGGCATGTTCCCTTCGGGCAAGTTCGGCGCCAATGCGGCCTGGTGGTGGTATGCGGCGCTGGCCTTCAATGTGCAGTCGGCCATGAAGCAGCTCGTATTGGATGCGCACTGGCGGAACAAGCGGATGAAGGCCATCCGTTTTCATCTGATCCACTTGCCGGCGCGGGTGCTGCTGCACGCCAACCGCTTGATTATCCGCGTGGCCGCCGGAACAGATACTTACTCGGCGCTGTTGCGCGCCAGAACCCGGATGATGACGCTGGCCAGAGCTCCGGCTTCCGGATAATGCCGGTAAATATGTGCGGATGGTTCACAAAATCGATCGGAAGAGGTTTGTTCAAAATATCTTTTGTCGTCTTAAAAAACCATTTAAAGTGTCATTTTACCTGAGGTGGTCAAACAAAATTACATTCACTACGGCTTAAATAACCTAAAATGATGATGCTTTTACCTGTAACCCGTGTACTCTCAAACTTGATGGGGAATTCTGGGCAATGCAGGGACTTGCTTTTTTGTTTTCAACCCTTTACAATATCCAGGCTTTTTAAGCAGGTGGCATACAATGCAAAAATTTTCCGCAAAAAAGTTCGCCGTGACGCTGTCGTTTCTGGCCGTGCTGGCCATCGGCTCGCTGCTGGCGCAGATGGTCGAATCCAACCGCAATTACGAGCGCAGCCTGGCCCATGTGCAATTCCTGGCCGCTCACCTCGGCAACCTGCATGAACAGCTGCTGCAGTTGAACGAAGAACAGCTGGCCGACAGGAAGAAATACGAGCGCCTCGACCTGCTGGAATACAAGAACGCCACCTTCAAGAAAAAATTCCCCGATTTCGCCAGGATCGTCGACGTCGCCTACCAAAGAAGCCAGGCCTATGGCTTCCATCCCAACCTGGTCCTCTCGGTCATCCAGGTGGAAAGCGCCTTCAACCCCACGGCCGTTTCCTCGGCCGGGGCCTACGGCCTGATGCAGGTGCGCTACGAGGTCTGGAAAGACGAACTCAATATCGACATGAAAAGGATTTTCGATATCGATTACAACATCGAGCTGGGACTGAAAATACTGAAGCAGTATCATGAAGTAACGGGCGGCAATCTCGGCCGCACCCTCTTTTTGTACAACAACGGCTACAAGTACAACAACAGCGGCTATATCGCCAAGGTGAACGCTTCCATCTACAACCAGGATGCCGACAGCGCCAGGCCGGTCGGCGTCAGCCGCTGACCTCCTCACAACCGGCCACCCTCCGTCTACCTCCCCTTTTTGGCAAGCTTGAAGCGCTCCTGCAGGCGTCTGAAAAAATCCAGGTAGGCTTCGCTCTGGAAATCGGGATAGGTCCAGGGCAGGAAATTGATGCGGCCATCCTTTAGCACATACTCGATATGGGCGTAGATGCCGTCGCGGAGCGGCACGCGGTGGTAATGGTTCTTGGCGGTGGCGATGATGACGTTAGCGTCAGACAGGTAGCCGGGATCGATATTCACGGTCCTTTTCCCCCCAGCGGCCAGTCGCTCTTCCAGTTCATTGGTGCCCATTTTGATTTCCGGCAGTTGCTCCGGTGCCAGCAACTCCTTGAATGACACGAATTGCCGGAACAGGGGCTCGCCCATTTCCTCCCGGTAATAGTCGGTCACGGTGAAGGGAATGACGGCGGAGCGGCTGTCCACGGTCGGCAGGAACTCGCGGAGCATTTCCAGCGCCGCGGCGGCGGCCCGGCTTTGGCTGAAGATCAGGCCGCAAAAATACTTGGCCTTTTTAAAATCGCTGCGCGTCGACATACCGTCAACCCCGATGGTTTTTTTCCGGCCCCGGGCGTGGTTCAATCAAACCAATTCAGAACGTAGAAGCGGCCGTTGATGAAGGCGGCGACCTGATGCTTGTCGGGAGATACCTGGTGGATTGCTCCGGCCAGGGAAACCTGCAGGTTGGAAAATTTTTCCGTATCATCGAATTTCAGCATTTCGCCGTTGTAAGTCGAAAAATACGCTCCATTCTCGCCTGAACAGGAAATAATGCCGTTCAAATCGCGACGCGAATTGACTTTTTTGCGGTTATATGGGGAAAACCTGATGATCTCGAGCCTGGATTCGCTGAAGTAAAAATGCTTGGTCCTTTCACTGAGTATGTAAACAGCATCCCTGTCCGGAGTCATGCGCGCCGCCAGTACGCCGCTGCCCAGTTTTTTATAAAGCAGCGTCCTGTAATTAAAAAGGATCAGGTTCTTTTCCTTGTCCCTGGTGCTGACCAGTATCTCGTTCTTCTCCGGGTGGAAATCATGGATATTGAGTTCGGCATAATATTTTTCACCCAGAAACATGGTTTCATCAAAGCGGATCACTTTGTTGCGGTCGCCGTCATACGCCCAGGCTTGGAATGCGTTTTTGAGGTCCGAAAAATGAATGAGGAAATGGCTGGCCGATCCGTCAAAATGAATTTTCATTTCTTCGGAAGAAGTGATGCTGATATTCTCCCCTTTTTCCACGAGTTTCGCCACTTCCGGGTTATTTTGGCAGGCAGCGGCCACCTGGAGATATCGCTGGAGGGGCGGCAATTGAATGCGGCGCAAAAATTCCCGGTTCTTGATCTCGGTCCAGCGATCATTGGCGTAGGTGTACTGATAAACCGGGAAAGGGTATTTGGGATACACGCCCACTTTCCTGCCGTAAGCCGATACCGTTGAAAATGGGGACAAAAATGCAAGTTCGGACAAACTGCCGTCCGTGAAATAGGCCACCGTGCCGCTGTCATTGAAAGCGGCAAGTATGGTGGGCATTTTCAAGGCATAGCCGATGACCGGCTTCAAAGTGTAACTGTTGGCGCTGGGTATCAGGGTATAAATGTACACTTTTTCGTTCTCGACGGCCGTGGTCGAAAAAATGACCTTGTCCAGTTTGGGAGAAGGGAAAAATTGCTGTATCGTCCCTTCGTATGCAAAGGATTTGATTGTTTTCAGGGAATCAGCGTCCAGCACCAGCAGTTTTTCCTTTTCGCCGCTGTGCACGATGCCGGCGACCAGGATGCGCCTGTTTCGCAGCCATTGAATTTTCTTGACTGCGAAAATTGGCGAAAAAGGATAGGTCGGAAAATTGAATGCGGCGGGGAATTCTTTTTGCAGCCTTTGAGGGTCCTGGCCGCTGAGGATGGTGCGCGTGATCCAATTCTGAACATTGACGTTCTTCTTCTTCACATGGAACAAACCCAGAAGCTTGTTAATGCCGGGATGCCACTGGTTCTGCGAAAAAACCTCGTAGAGATATTTATCGGCGCCGCGATCGTTGAGCTGATAGAGCACTTCGGCAAAGGTCAGACTGTATTCCGGGTTGTAAACATTGAACTTCAATTTTGCCAGCAATGCTTTGGCTTTGCGCAGTTCGCCGGTTTTGAGCAGGTACTGTCCTTTCAGCAGTTGCGCTTCCAGCGATTCCGGTTTGAGCTTCAGCGCCCGATTGATATAAGTGTCCGTTTCCCGGCAATCGTCAAGGCGCAGGCAGGCCCTGGCGGTCATGAAAGCGAAATAATAATTGCCGGCCGCCGCTTCGGCTTCTGGACGCATCAGATCCAGCGCTTGCTGCGGCTGTGCGGTCTTTAAAAACAATTCCGCCAGCAGTATCTTGAATTCCGGGACAGCGGCGTACTGCAGACTCCTGTTGAAATTTTCTTCGGCGGCCGGAAAGTTGTCGCGCAGAAAATATTCATTCCCCAGGCAGAGATAGGCAGGCGCAAAGCCAGGATTCATGCGCAATATTTTGTATAGATTGTCAACGGCCAAAGAGTTTTTCATGTCGGCGGTCGCCAGGCTGATGCCGGTAAGCGCTTCCAGTGAACGGTGGTTGTTTTCCAGATAATCGCGGAATTTTTTTGCGGCTTCCCATTTCTCATTCTGCAACAGCAGGACGAAGCCGAGTTTGATGGTCGGCTGCGGACGGTAGGTGAAGTAGGCGTCAAGATTTTTTTTTGCCAGATCCGGATCGCCGATCAGATAATAAGCGATGGCCCGGGAAAAATCATCGTTTATTTTGGCAGGATAAACCGCCGTACTAAGAAGCGCCAAAACCAATAAAATCCCTGCTTTTTTCATTTTGTACCTCGACATTGATTATAGCACAGGCTGTTTTTTTTTGTTAATTCATTCATTGTCGGGAATTTGAATTGCCGGGAGATAAGCTTGCACATCATCGGCAAGAACTTGGCGAGGGATGAAACGAACTCAAAGTGTTCGTACTAGTGTTGGCAACAGCAATGATAAGAAGATTCCTTATGCTTGATTTCACATCTTTGATCAGTATTTAAATTTTAGATTTCGTCGAGGTTTTTTCTGAATACTAACACTATCACTCACACTGTCTTGTTTTAAAGGCCCCAGTTCAATTTGTCATACAGCAGTTTATAATAATTCGTTTCCGGTGCGACCAGCATGGGCAGTTGCTTGGGATAGATTTTTACGCGGATGGACTCTTCGAAGTCGATCGGCAGCGCGGTCTGGCCATCGATGGTCACATAGGTATCCATATGTGCGGTCAGCAATTGCACGGAGATCTCCGAGCCGTCCGGAACGACCAGGGGACGAAACGTCAATGAATGTGGACAAATGGGAGTGATGACCATGCCGTTCACGGCCGGATTGACGATCGGCCCGCCGGCGGATATGGAGTAGGCCGTGGACCCGGTGGGAGTGGAGATGATAAGGCCGTCCCCCTTCACTTCGGCCACGGTATCTCCGTCGATTTTCAGCAGGAGATTGACGATGCGGGCAATGGTACCCTTGTTGATGACCACGTCGTTCAGGGCCGTGAACGTCTGGCGGTTAAAATCGATCTGCAGCAGTTTGCGCCAGGATATTTCGGCTTGACCGCTGAAAATGTGCCGCAGGCCTTGGGCCAGTGATTCCTTTTTCATGGCGGTCAAAAATCCCAGCGAACCAAGATTGAATCCGACCACCGGCACTTGGGCTTCTACGGCTTGTCTGGCGATGGATAAAAAGGTTCCGTCGCCGCCCAAGACAATGATCAGATCAGCCTGGCGGGCGATATCCTCGCGGGTGCAGAATTCCCGGATCTGCAGCAACTGGGCGGCGGTTTTTTCCAGGGTATAGCCTATGGCGCACTCGTTCAAAATGGCGATGGTCTCCTGCAGATAGTGAACCACGCCCTCATGAGGTTTGGCCACGATCGCTGCTTGTCTAAATTTCGAAGGCATCGCTGATCATTTTATCATCAATGGAATTTTTTTTCCCGCTTTGCAGCAGAAAAAAATATTCCTGGTTGCCTTTTCTGCCCTTGATCCCGGACAGAGCGTACCCCAGGACGGCAAAATCCAGGCTTTCAATTTCATGTTTCAGCCTGAGCAGTATCCGCAGCCGCTGTTCCCGGTCGCGGACCACTCCCCCCTTGCCCACGCTCCCCCTGGACGCTTCGAACTGGGGTTTGATCAGGGACAGGATCCTGGCTTTGCTGAACACGGCCAGGACCGGCAGGATCTTGGTGATGGAAATGAAAGAAAGGTCCATGATGATCAGGTCCGGTTCGAAGGGGATATCTTCCTTCTTCAGGAAACGGGCGTTTTTTTTCAACAGGCACAGCCGCGGATTTTGGCGCAAGCCGTAATCCACCTGGGAAATATTCACGTCCACTCCGCATATCTCGGCGGCACCGAAATGAAAAAGGCAATCGCTGAAGCCTCCCGTTGAAATGCCGAGATCAAGAACTTTCAGCCCCTGCACCTCAATCGAGAATTCATGGATGGCTTTTTCGATCTTGAAAGCCCCCCGGGAAACATAGGGATGACTTTTTTCGATCTGGATGGCGTCGCCGCCGTCGACCTGGCGATCGGGTTTGTCAGCCATCTGGCCGTCAACCCGCACTTCCCCGGCCATGATCAGGGCTTGGGCCTCTTTCAAGTCTTGAGCCAATTGCCTCATCAACATGGCCTGATCGAGGCGGATTTTTTTCTGCTTTTTCATCTCATATTCAGGAACGGGTTCACAACGTCATGTCCCGGATCCGAACCCACCATACCTGATCCTGGATAATAGCCAATATCTACATTTTAAACAAGTAGCGGCCTGGTTCCCGGGGCGAACTTGACAGCCAATTGCGGCCATTATACCATCTTGTCACACTCGCGCAGCTGCCGGCCCATAAAACGGCTGCCGCGGATAACCAGGAGGATGCATGCGCTGGAAAATTATTTTGTCCATCTTGCTCATTTCAAGCCTAGGCGTCTTTGCCGCCGTTGAAGTCAGGAAAGTCGATTTTTTGGCCGCGGCCGGGCTCAAGGTCAATGGGGCCGGTCCGCTGCTGATCAGAATGGACACGGAGCGCAACCGCCTGGTCATGGCCAACACGCTGACATCCTCGGTAACAATCATCGATTGTGAAAGCCATTCCGTCTGCAATATCCCGATCAGCAGCCGCGTTCCGCAATACTTGAAATCCGAAGCACTGGCCGTCGATTCCCGTACAGGCAATGCTTATGTCATCGGCAACAAAACCCTGGAAGTGGTTTTCCCGGCAAGCAAAAAAGCACGCCATTTCCCCACCAACAAGCAATTTGAGATGGTGGCCGTTGACGAAAGCAGCGGCAATGCCTTTCTGGTCGGCAGGGAAAGTCGCGATATGGCGTTCGTCGATCTGCAAAAAAACCGGGTCCGCTATATCCCCTGGAGTGAAAAAGAAGAGATCGCCGTGAATCTGAACCAGACACCGCCGCCGCCCATTCGCAAGGTTGTTTGCGACCAGGAGGCAGGCCGCGTCCTGGCCGTGGACGGCTATACTTCCACTTTGCATGTCTTCGCAGCGGCCAGCGGCAAACGTCTGGCTCAGCGCCAACTCGACCTGGTCGCAGGCGCCCGTTGGCATTTTGCCGCTTACAGTCAGAGTCAACACGCCCTGCTCCTGGTGGTGGAAACCGCCGAGCGCCAGGTGATCCAGGCGGCGAAAATTTCTGCCAGCGGGCAAGCCGACGAAATCATCATTCTTCCCGGTTACACAGAAGCCGTAGGGATCAGCTACAACGAAAAAAGGGATGAACTTTACATCCCCTATGACAACCATGCCAGCCTGCATGTGATCGATTTCAAAGACAAGGGACGGATCAGCGAGGTCATGCTTCCCGCCTATGGTAACGATGCTTCCGCACTCGATGAGCAAGGCGATCTTCTTTATGTTTCCAGTTGGGCGTACGGAGAGATCGACCAGATCGATCTGCAGTCCCGGAAGTTGCGCAAGCGCTTTTTTCAGGCTGCGGTATTGCCGCACATGTTCAACATGGCTTTCAATCGCCGCAACGGCAAGCTTTACCTGCCGCTGGGCGCCACGGCGGTCAACGGTTCATTCGGGGCGGCCGTCAGTGTTTTGGATCCGGGAAACGGCAGCATGGACAAAGTGTATACCGGCTGGGCGCCGCAGGAATTGCTGCCACAGCCGGGGAGCGATGCCTTCCTGGTTTTCAACAACGAGGACCAATTCGCCCGGGTGACGCCCGACGGCAACTTCACGACCCATACCCTGCCGGTCTCTTATCCCCACCAGGCGCTGGCAACGCCGGCGGGCAATGTCTATCTTGCCTACGGTCCGCACCAGTCCTATTGGCCGGTCGTATACATCTGGGCGGCCCGTAACGGCATCCTGGGCATGAAAGGCCGCGACCTGGAATACTATGACCGCCGCATCCCGCGTCTCTCCCAGGGCATGGTACTCACCCCGGCCGGGGTCCTGTATGCCCTGCAAAACAACTGGGGAGATGAAAAGCAATTCCTGATCTCCCTGGGCGACGAGGTCCGCAGCCCCAACCAGGGCGACATGCGCCTCGAGCTGCCCGACACGGTCAGCCGCGAAACCAGCCAGCGCCTGCTGGCCTTCGACGAGGAAAGTGGCTGGCTGTGCCTGGCCCGTATTGGAGAAAAGGACCCGGACAACGGCGTGTTGCAGGTCATCGATGCCAAGGCGGGAAAGGTCATGAAGCGTTTCGAGATCGGACCCACACCGACTGCGCTGGCGGTGGACCGGGAAAACATCTATGTCCTGAGTTTCGATGCCGACCGCTTGACCATTATACGCAAAGCTGATTTTGAGCGCCGCGATGTCGCCTGCGGCAGGAATCCGTTAAAATTCGCTCTGGCCGGCGGCATCCCTTATGTCATCAACCACGGCGACAACACCTTGTCGGAACTCGGCCCAACCCCACGAGTATACAGAATTCCCTTTGCCGGAAAACCCGATCAGGTCGTTTGCCATGAAAGTTCGCTGCTGATCACCAGCCACAGCGCCGGGGAACTGTCGATCCTGGCTTTCGACCTGAAATCAAAACAATTCTTGCTGCTGCACAGGGAAAAATATCCGTTTGCAGAAACCTCATTTGCCGGGAACAACAGCTCCTTTTTTGTCCGCGGCCAGTTCGGCGACTGCCTTTATGATCTTTGCAAGATCAAAACCGACGCCGGCAAGCGCATCTGGGTCAGCGACTTCCTGTCCGGGAAACTTTTTATAATTGAACCCCAGGGAGAATCTTTCCATTTGAAAAAGTAAGGACGCGTTTTCTATTCGCTTTGACGCCGCCGGCGGCGGACCAGAAAACTGGAGACGGCAATAACCAGGGCAATGGTCAGCCAATGGGCGATAAAAACCGTTACATATTCTTTTGAGAAAGCCTGCAGCCATTCCAGGAGACCCCAGACGACAAAGACCAATCCCCAGACCCAGATCTTGAAGAGGATCACCCAGCAATCGAGTTTCAACAAAAGAAAAGCCAGGCGGTCGGCCAGGAACAGACAAATGCCAAAAATGGACAGGACGATGCCGATGTTGTCCGCTCCGGCCAGGTTGACCGGGGCAATGGCGAGATACCAGCTTCCGATGAAGGCCCACAACCCCAGGCCTGCCATGGATACGGGTATTGCCTGCAGACTAAACCGGAAACGCATCTGAATTTTTTAGGAACACGTTTTTCAACGCCCCATTTCTCCTGATATAAAATTAGTTTAAATTGTGGAAGAATGCAATCAGGAAAATCCTGATTGACGGTTCCGGCAATTCTCTTGTTTTTTCAGGCGCTGCGCTACCTGAAAGCCTATTTTTTTTCTATGTTAAGGTGGAAAAAAGTCCTGCCGAAATATTCGTCGTAAAAGGAAATGAATTCTTCGTATGAATATCCCAAACCAATAAGACGCTTGCGAATGAACTTCTGGTGGAGGTTGCGGCTGCGGGTGATGTTGCGCGAGGAGACCCGGTAATGTATCTCGGCCCGTTCGGGCTGGAATAATTTCAAGATCGGCCACATGACATGCACCAATGATTCCCTTTCAAAAACCCACATGCTGGGATGGATATATGAGCAGAATTCAACAAAATTCTTTGTCTGGCCGATGGGATTCGGGGTGACATGCAAAGCGATATAGCCGGTGCCTCCGGTCAGAAAAACACTGGTGTAGCCGGGTGGGTCAAAATCGTGCTCAAAAACGAAAGGCGTGTCGGTGGAGAGCAGCACGTCGTCAAAACAGTCTTCCAGAAGGTAGAGGGCTTCATCCTCGCGCACATGGGGGTTGCACAGGGAATTGACGAATTTCTGATCACAGTCGTAGAAGGCGCAAGCCAGGTATTCTTCCTGTTGGGAATTGACCATCAATTTCAGCTTGCGGTCGCTGCGCGACAGTTTCAGCGAATGCTGGGAATATCTCCTGATCACATCTTCGCGCAGTTGCTCCACCATGTTGCCCAGGTCCTTGCGGTAGAGATTGGCGATGAACATCTTGCCCTCGGGAATTTCGATGGGAGCCTGAATATCGATGATATAGCGCGAATAACAGTCAACGGGGACCGTGAAGCATTGCTTGCGCAGCGATTCGCGGTCGGAAATTTTTAAATCCTTGAGCAAGGGTGTGGGAGCAAAATAAATGAATGAAACCAATTCCGGGTAATCACAGGCGTCCAGAAAAGTGCTTAGCACTTTCGGGCTCAACGAATCGCCGCAGGTGTTGACCTCCATACAGGCCATTTCAAAAGATTTTTTTCCCGAAACCTGCTTTTCCCAGAAATAGCTGGCATGGGATTCCTCGATGGCCAAAGATTGCTCGACCTGGCTGATCTGGATATCCCTTTCCTCGATATAGCGGTCCATGACCTGAACCCGCGGCTGCATGTTGGGTTTGCCGATCAGATTGGCGCCCGAGGCCTTGATCACCGACCAGATCTCTTCGTCGTTGAGCGTGATCAGCGATACGCCTTCACTGTTGTAAGCATGTATAATGGTAGCCGTGGGGGCCGGTTCAAACGCTTCGGGAATGGTAAAAGCCATGTAACCCTCCTATCCGGCCGCCAGGCCCAATCTCAACATGAATAGGCAGCGCCGAAATCCGCGATTGAAAAACAATTCTTGGAAACGTTTCCTAGCCAATCCGTTTATATGTTCAAGTGAAATTTTCAATTGGCTCGTGTCACCTCAGTTGAAATGATTGCACCCGCAGCAGTATAAAGGGAATAAAAGGGCTTGTCAATTCGCGAAAACTTTTTGCCACTCTTTTTTTACCTCGTCCAGCAATGGCCCCATGAAAAGGCAGAGACGGATCTTGTGGAGCTGCGCTCCCGGATTCTGTTCATAAAATTCTTTGACTGCGCGCAGGTAACTTTTCGCGCATACCGTCAACGGCACAAGGAATATCCCGGAGCTGATGGCCGGGAAAGAAAGCGACTTCCAGCGCCGTTCCTCGGCGAGGTCGAAGGCCTCACCCAGAGCCTGGACGATTTTCTTTTCCTCGTCGCCTTCACCCATTTTCGGCCCCACGGCATGGATCACGCCCCTGAAGGGCAGGTTGCCGGCCTTGCTGACCACGGCGTGCCCCGAAGGGATGCGGCCGCGCTTGGAAATGATCTCCCGGCAATCAGCCAGCAGGACGCTGCCGGCGGCTTCGGCAATAACCGCTGCCAATCCCCCGCCGTGCGCCAGCATGCCGTTGGCGGCGTTGACGATGCACTGCACCGGTTCATACAAGATGTCATTGACCACCACCGTGAATGTCTGCCCGCCGCTGAAAGTTTTTTCTACAATGATTGTTCCTGGCATGTTTCGCCCCCATGCTTTCCATTTTAGCAAATGAAAAATGTTTTTTGCAACCGTTTTGCGATTTTCCTGATTTTTGACTTGACGCGATTTTTCATTTAAAATTTGTGATCTTCAACGACCAAGACAAGGAGAAGCAGATGAAAAAATTAACGGTCATGATTCTCATGCTTATAACGGCATTGTGGGGGTGGAGCGCGCAACAGACCCGCTGGGTCAAAGGCAACACCCACGCCCACTCCAGCAACTCCGACGGCAACGAAGTGCCGCGCCGGGTGGCGCGCTGGTACCGGGATTACGGCTACCATTTCCTGGTGATCACCGATCACGATATGATCACCGAGACCGACAGCCTGGATGCCGACGGCAACGCCGACGACTTTATCCTGATCCCGGGCGAAGAGATCACCCTTTATTTTCAAAAGTATCCGGCCCACGTCAATGCCTTGAACCCGGGCCGGCCGATCGAAGCCAAAGCGGGGCAAACCCTGACGGAAACCCTGCAGAACGGCATCGACGCCGCGCGCCGGGCCGGGGCCATCCCGCAGCTCAACCATCCCAACTGGAAATGGTCGTTCGGCAGCGAGGAGATGAAAGACCTGCGCTCCGTGCATTTATTCGAACTGTTCAACGTCAACCGCGATTCCAATAATTTTTCCGCCGGCGGCAGGCCCGGGGCCGAGGAGTTGTGGGATGCCCTGCTTTCCAAGGGACTGGTCTTCTATGCCGTGGCCAGCGACGACACCCATGACTACCTGGGGGACTTCACTCCCGGGAAAGCGTATCCCGGCAAGGGCTGGGTCTGCGCGCGCGTCGCCGAGCTGAGCGCGGATGCGGTTTGCGCCGCTCTGGACAAGGGCGACTTTTACGCCTCCACCGGAGTGGAGCTGGCCGACGTGCAGGTCACGGACCGGGAATACCGGGTGACGATCAAGCCGTACAGCGATACGGCCTACACTACTTTATTCATCGGCAGGGACGGCACGATCCTGAAAAAGGAAGACGGCTTGAACGCGGCCTACGCCTTCCGTGGCGACGAACTCTACGTGCGCGCCAAGGTGTTCGCTTCCAACGGCGAAACGGCCTTTTGCCAGCCGGTTTTCATCAAAAAATAATTTTCTAACCAGAAAATTTTCCAAAGCTTGCTTGCGCCTATTTATCAAACTCCAGTTTCTGCTGACCGAGCTTGATACTGCGCCGGGCGCCGCCGGCAGCGGGCGGCAGGATTCGGGGTGGCGCCGGCTTGTTCAGGGCAAAGACGATTTCGACAGCCGCTGCTCTTTGGCGGATATTGGCCCAGGCAGTCAGGTTGCCGGACCAGCGCCGTTGACCCGGGGCTGGTTTGGCCTGGATCACGACCCGGTGACGGCCGGCAGGGATTTCGATCATGAACCAGGAGTAGGCGCCATCCTGCTTTTCAACTGCCGGCGTGATTTTTTTTCCGTTGATGCGGATTTCCACTTCCGGAAAGACCTTTCCCCCAACGGCGGCATCCTGGCTGAGCAGGATAGCCAATTGCGCTTGCGAGACAGAAGGGTCGACACTGAATGCGGTCTCCACCCTGGCGTGCTTCCTGCCGCCCCTCCCTTTGAAGAGGACATCGGTCAGCGCCGGCGGCGCCTGCGGAAACAATTTTCCCAAGTCGGAAACTGCCAGCACCCGGTCCTGCACCCTTATCTCCCGCACGATCTCAGGATTGAGCAGGCGGACGTCCCCTGCGGGATCGGAAAAACTCGCCATGATTTCCATGCCGCCAGCGGCTTCATGATTGCAGGTGATCCCCGCCAGCAAAGGTCCGGCCGCCTCGCTTAGGGGGTAAATTTCGTAAATGGCGGTTTCGAAAGCATCGAGGGGGATCGTCAACCGGCCGCCGGCGGAGAACAATTGCGGCCAGACCCGTCGTATCGGGTAAACCTGTTCCACGACCAGGGAGGCGGCATCGGTGTCCAGACCATAGGCGGGATCCAGGGTCGCTTCCAATGAAGAACCGTTGCTGCCGGGATTGCGGGCGGCGATGATGCCTTTTTTGCCGGTAAAATGAACGAAACCATAGGTTTCGGCGCGAGCGGGATCACCGCCGATCATTTCGCTGTGGCTTAGTATCGGGAAGCGGTCGCGGGCCCAGCGCAGGCCGAGGCTGATGGCGTTCCATTCTCCGGGACTGAGAATGTCCGGAGAGATATAAAGCTCGTACATCGAGACACCGCGTGCGAAATAGAGCAGCACGTCGTCTGTGAATTTTTCCAGGGGTTCATTGTTGCTGATGCTTTCCAGCTTGCCCTTGATGATGCCATGAGTCATCAGGTTGGCGATGGGAAACCACAGCCCCTTGTTATGAAAATCATCATACAGCACATAGTCCCTGTAAGTCATGGCCCCGTCGCGTCCGGTCGGTGAAGGGACACCGGCGAAAGCGTAATCGGCGCCGTCCATCCAAATGGTGTTGGCGTATTTCAACCACCATGGGCTCAGCCAGGTTCCAGAGGTGATATTCAGGAAAATATCGTTTTTTTTCTGGCGCACATTCCGGCACTTTTCGATCAGGGAATTCAGGATGGCCGGGCCGGAAAAAATGCCAATGGGGTGGCCGTGATCGGGCTCGCTGCAGGAGAACTGAACGCCGTCCCATTTGAAATAGCCTACGCCGGCGTCGTCCACAAGGTCAGCCGTCCTCTTGGCGAACAACTGGCTGTAATTCTTTCCCCCCAGGCACAGCATGGCCCGGTTCTTCCCCTGTCCCACCACTTCGTAGCCATGGGCCTTCATCCAGTCGATGCGCTTCATGCGGAATGAATAGCCACCGGCCGGTCCGAACCACAGGCCCAGAGCCGTGCCGGTCTTAGCCAATTCGGTGGCGATCGACCGCAGGCCATTGGGGAATTGCGCTGAACGCAACGCCCAGTCGCTTTCGTAAACATCCCAGCCGTCGTCCAGAACGAAAGCGTCAAGCTTGATGCCGTGTTTTTCGATCATGTTTTCCCGCACCAGGTTGATCATGCGCCTGACATTGATTTCGTTCATCACGTTGGCTTCCGGAACACGGGGATATTCAGCCGAGCGCAGGTCGTACCAGCTGTTGTACAGGGTATACGGCCGCAATGGCGCCACGCGGATATCGTCGAGGTAGTCGAAAAACCATTTTTTAACATACGGATCAGGGGTCAAGGCCATGACCAGCCATGCCGATTCCAGCCAATCCGCTTCGATTTTCCGGCCGAAGTCCTGCCAGCAGCTCACTTCTACGCTGTCCCCGCTTTTTGCGGCCACCTGGTTGTGAGCGGCGGGATATTCCAATCCCCAAAAGGCACCGGCTTGGCCGGCCGTCAAAGCCACCGGCTGCCCGAAACCGCCACTTTTAACCAGGACAGGCTTTTCTTGCCCTTGAGATCCATCATTCACCTGCTCCATGGCGACCGCTTCACTGGAACCTTCAATGCGGGCTTTTGGCGCCTGCTGAACTGCCGGGGGCTGGAGCACTCGCCTGCTGCCGCTCCAAATGACGATTTTCTCCAAAAAGTGTCCGCCGGTTTCCGCATCACGCAATGCCAGCTTGCGTCGCACATAAAACTTATCGGGTTCCAGCCGGTAAATGATTTTCAATTCCAGTTTCTGGTTGACACCATCGAGAACAAACTCGATCTCCTTGGCGCCAGCTGATTCTTCCCTTATTTTGTACAGTTGCCAGCGGAAATCGCGTTTGTTTAAAATAACCGGATTGTCACCGTTGTTCATTTTTCCCGGGGCCAACCAGTCGGTCCAGACCACCTGCAGACGGAAATCGCCGTCGCTTTCCAGGCGGCTGCGGACAGGACGCGAATCCGCAGGGCCGGCGGCTGCAGATTCCAACAACTCTGACTGCAGGATTCCATCCACAAAAGTCAGGGTCATAGCCGTCCGGGTATTGCTGAGACGGAAGGTCTTTGTGGCCGCTGTTTGTAAAACATCACAATTCACGGTTGCCACAGCTTGAGCGGCCATTGTGACGCTGAAGCAAAACAAGAATAAAATTTGCATGGTTTTCATATTGACTCCCCCTGATCCATATCCATTCTTTATTCTCCCTTGGCACAGTGCCCGACAATATCCTCCATTTGCCGGAACTGGCGCTCCATGTCTTCCAGCAGCCTGAACTGTACCCTGGCCCGTTGCAGATTGTGGCCGGGGTGCTTGATTTTAAAATAGCGGTCTCCGGCCAGATAATCGCTGAAAAAGCGCAGGCCGATCATGTAAGCGAAGAGCTTGGCCGAAAAAGCGAGATGGGATATTTCCACCGTGCTCAGGCAGCCTGGCAAAGATTCGAGAAACCCCCTGGCATAGCCGGCAAAAAGATGAATGTCCATTCCCACCCGCTCCAAGTCCGAATCGTCTTCGCGGGCCCGGTTGCAGCCGCTGCGAATCGCGTCGCCGAAATCGTAGTGGACATATCCGGGCATGACCGTGTCCAGGTC
>DATKZA010000024.1:0-3982 GCA_035528155.1 Patescibacteria group bacterium
GTTTTTTTCGCCAGGCCCGATATCCTTTCCGGTTTGTTCACCCTGGCCAACTTCGAGGAGACCGACCCGTATGGAGTGATCTCCCCTTTTTCGGCGGGCTGCGGCACCGTCATCCAGTACCCGTTTCTGGAGAACCAGCAGGAAAATCCCAGGTGCGTGCTGGGGATGTTCGACGTGTCGGCCCGGCCCTGCGTCCAAGCCGATGAACTGACCTTTGCCGCACCCATGAAGAAATTCACGCGCATGATCGACAACCTTGAAGAAAGTTTCGTGATCACCCGCTCCTGGGAAAAGGTAATGCGCCGCCTGGAAAAACCAGATTGAAATAAGTGAGCTGTCAGGGTCAAGCTCTGACTATAAATCGGAGGTAAAATGATCAAAAAGTTAATGACAAAGACAATCATTGCGGCAGCATTTGTTCTGCTGGCTTTGACAAATGTCAATGCGGAAGAGACATCGGCACTATCGCCGGGCCAGCAGTTCTTTTTCGAGACCGTGGCCGGGCGGCGCTCGGTGCGCAGCTTCAGGAGCGATGCGGTCAGCGACGCCCATTTGTTGAAGATACTTGACGCGGCGCGCATGGCGGCGAGCTCGGGAAACCAGCAACCCTGGAAGTTCCTCGTGGTCCGCGAGGAACAAAAGAAGGGTGCGCTGAAAAAAGCTTGCCTGGAACAGGGAATGGTGAGAATCCAGGCAAACGCCGGGCTGGACGCAACCCAAAAGCAGGAGAAGGCCAGGAAACTTCAGGAATACTATGACACCTGTTTCAGTGCACCGCTCTTCGTGGTCGTACTGGTCGACAAGCAATCCAAGTACCCCGACTACAACCACTTCGACGGGCCGATGGCCGCCGCCAATCTGATGCTCGCGGCAAGGGCGCTGGGATACGGGACGGTTTTTTACACCGACACCATTCCCGATGATGTAACGCGTCGGGTTTTACAAATCCCCGAGCGTTACGAGCGGGTATGCATCACCCCGATCGGAGTGCCCAGCGAGTGGCCCAAGGTTCCCGCCAAGAAAGAACTGAATGAGTTCATCGTCTACGAAAACTTTCCCGAAAAATAGACCTTGCATTTTTGAATTTATAAATACCTGATTTTTCTTTCATTTCAAGCAGGCCGGGTTTGCGCTATAGGGATTTTTTGACCTCTTGCTGGACGCGCAGCATGAGCTGCATGCGGCTGTTGACCTTCACTTTGCGGAAGATGTTGTGCACGTGGTTCTTGACCGTGGCCATAGCGATGAACAGCTCGTCCTCGATCTCCTTGTTGCTCTTGCCGGCCAGCAGCAGGTGCAGGATCTCCACTTCACGCTTGGACAAGGCGAACCGTTTCGTGAACTGGTCGAGGTTTTCGGGAATGGCGGCATGCGCCATCCAGCGCCGGCGCTGGCGCCGGATCCATACCAGGTAAAATCCCGCCCCGGCGAGCAGCAACCCGGCCAGCAGGGCGATGCGCCAGGGGCGCCAGAACGGCAAGCGCACCTCGATCTCCAGGGCCATCCCGTTCTCATTCCAGACACCCTCGTTGTTGGCCGCCTTGACATACAGCATATGAACGCCGACGTCCAGCCCCTGCAATTCGACCACGCGATTGGTCCCCTGGTAGATCCAGTCGCGGTCGCGGCCCTCCAGGCGATAGGCGTACTGGTTCTTTTCCGGGCGCACGAAATCGAGAGCGGCGAACTCCAGGCTCAGCGAGGCCTGCCCGCCGGTGGTGAAGACGCGAAGCGTACGCCCCGGCGTCAGTGGGAAGAATGGATACTGGGCATCGGCATTGCCGCTGCCGCCGCCCTGGAAACCCGTCATGATCACCGGCGGCGGGTGGTGATTGAGGGCGATCTCGTCGGGGCGGAAGACGGTGAAGCCGCCGCGGCCGCCGAAAAAGATCTCGCCATCGCGGCCGCGCATGAAGAAGAAGACCTCGTGCAATCCGTCGGCCTCCACGCCGTCGCGGCGGTCATAGAAAGTGAAGGTGCCGCGATCGCTGTCGAAGCGCGCCAGGCCGGCGCTGGTGCCGGCCCAGAAGCGGCGGCTGTTCTCCTCGGCCAGTGAACGGAACAGGTTCTGGTTGGGATCGTCCCCGGGCGCACGGAAGTGCCGGAAAACGATCCGGCCGTCCTTCCTTTCCACAAGGTCGAGGCCGCGGTCGGTGCCGATCCAGATGCGGCCCCGGCTGTCCTGGAGGAGGAAGTTGATCTGGTTGCCGGCCAGTCCAGCCGGGTCGGTGCTGTCGTTCCTGAAAACGGTGAAACGATCCTCCCGGGGCCGATACAGGTTCAATCCATCTTCGCTCCCCACCCAAATATCCCCCCCCGGCCCCTCCATGACGGTGTTGACTCGGTCGCTGCTCAGGCTTTGCGGGTCGAGGTGATCGTGACGAAAGCGGCGCAGGGCGCCATTGACTGGATCCAGGCGCACCAGGCCGCGGTCGGTGCCGATCCAGATGAGTCCCCGGCTGTCCTGGATGAAGGCGAAAGTGAGAATATCTTCGTCCTTGTCGGCGCTGAGCGCATGAAGTTCCTGAAGGCGCCCGGCCGCGGAACAGCGGGCCATTCCCTCGCCGGTCGCGAACCACAGGCTGCCGTCGCGAGTGAAACGGGAGTCGGTAATGAAGCGATTGAGCTTGCGATCGGGCCGGCCGGGATCGAGCAGCAGCGGGCGAAAAGCGCTGCGCTGCCGGTCGAAGAACAGGGCGCCGCCGCCGTAGGTCGTGAGCAGGATCTCGCTGTTGCCGAGATCCTGCATGGATGTCACCCAGTTGGCCATTGGGCTGGGCCTGGTCTCTCTGAAAGGGAGAAAGCTGGAGAATTTCTTGCGCAGCGCGCTCCACTTGAAAAGGCCGTCATCGCGCGAGCCGATCCAGTAAATGCCATTGGGGTCGAGGTAAATGAGCTGAACGACCCGGCCGCCCTGGACGAAATTGCCATCGATTAGCAGCGGCACGCGGCTGCAGCGGCCCGAAGCCGGCTTGAAACGGTACAGGCCGGTCGCGGTGCCGATCAGCAGGTCCTCGGCTTCACCAGGGAAGGGGGCAATGGCGTTGATGCGTACGTCCTCGTCGGCGGGCCTGGCGAAATCGCCCGCTTCCTGGCAGTGCTGCCATGCTCCCGCCGCCGGCAGATAGCGCAGGAGGCCGCTGCTCTCGCTGCCGAGCCATAGGAGCCCGGTCGACCCGGACTCAGCAAAAATGGCCCTGACGGCAGCAGGCTTGCGCGGCGCGGTTCCTGCCGGCGGCAGCGAGCAGGGCTGCAGCCGGTCGTCAATGGGCAGAAAGCGATAGAGGCCGGTTTCGGAGCCGATCCACAGGACGCCGACCGCGTCGCTGCCGAGGGTGTGGATGCGGCCCGGGCGCAGGCGGGAATAGGGGCCGGGCGCAGGAAGGCGGCGGCTGACGCGACCGCTGGCCATCTCGATCTCGTCGAGGGTGCCTGCAGCCGAGGCGACCCAAAGCCGTCCGGGCATCGCCGGCGCCACGTGGAGGCAGGTGAGGTCGTCCGAGCTGATGGTCCCGGGACGCTCGGCATCGTGGCGAAAACGCACCACGGTTCCCCCTGTTGGGTCGTAGCGCCTCAGGCCGCGGGGCGTTGCCAGCCACAGCCGGCCCTCCGGGTCCTGGCACAGGCCGCGCACCGGCAGACCGCCTTCTGCATCATCAGCGATGGGGAAGGAGACGACCCGGTAGCCGTCGTAGCGCGCCAGCCCATTTTGAGAACCGATCCACAGGAACCCGGTCTTGTCCAGCAACAAGGCGTGGATCTCCTTCTTTCCAGAGTCGTCGTCAATGGGGATTTGGTCTACGATCAAGGTGACCGATTGGGCTCCGAGCCGCAGGAGCGCCGTCAGCAGGAGACTCAGTGTCAATCCAGGTTTGCGAAGCTTCATTATGGTTTGCCAGTCGGAATGAGGGGGCTTCCTCTCCGGCCGGGAATTCATTATATTGAATTTCGTTCCCAGTTGCAATATGCCTTTTTTTTATCG
>DATKZA010000025.1:0-14881 GCA_035528155.1 Patescibacteria group bacterium
GAATGTTCCTTTTCCGCTGGAAACAAAGAGCCAGAAAGGCTTTGCTTAAAACCATCCCTCCCATGCTCCCATTCCTTATCAACCCAACGGCTCTTGCTTATGAGTTGGAGTATGGATTATGAAAAAATGGGGTGACGCCAGAGTTTATCATATTGACACGAATGGCCAATAACGTTAAAATGTAAACGGACAAAGTGAAAAACTCTCGAAATGATACTTTATTGATACTTTTGACCGTGAAATGTTTTACAGTAAGGCCTCTTGGTGGTTCTTGAAGTTTTATGTTAAAAAGAAAATTAATAACGGAGGCATGATGGCGCTCGATAAAAAACTGCTCGACCTGGTGACCCGCAAGGAAAAAGCCCGCCTGGCCGGCGGCGAAAAACGGATCGCCAGCCAGCATGCCAAGGGGAAATACACGGCCCGGGAACGGGTCGAAAAACTGCTGGATGCGGGCAGTTTCGAAGAATTTGACATGTTCGTCACTCACCGCTGCAGTGATTTCGACATGCAGAAGAACCAGCCCCTGACCGACGGCGTCATCAGCGGCTACGGTACCATCCAGGGACGGTTGGTTTTCGTCTTTTCCCAGGACTTCACCATATTCGGCGGTTCGCTCTCCAAGGCCTATGCCGAAAAGATCGTCAAGGTCATGGAGATGGCGGCCAAGATGGGAGCGCCGATCATCGGCATCAACGATTCGGGCGGCGCCCGCATCCAGGAAGGTGTCGATTCGCTGGCCGGCTATGCCGACATCTTCCTGCGCAACGTGCTCTACTCCGGGGTGGTGCCGCAGATCTCGCTGATCCTCGGCCCCTGCGCCGGCGGCGCCGTCTATTCACCGGCCATTACCGATTTCGTTTTGATGGTGGAAAAAACGTCCTACATGTTCCTCACCGGCCCCAAGGTGGTCAAACAGGTGACCCAGGAGGACGTGACCACCGAGCAGCTGGGCGGCAGCGGCGTGCACGCCAGCAAGAGCGGCGTGGCCCACCTGGTCTATGCCAATGAAAACGATTGTTTCGATGGACTGCGCCGCCTCTTCTCCTTCCTGCCGCAGAGCAATGCCGCCCATGCGCCGCAGCTGGAATGCAGCGACCCCCTGGACCGCCTGGACACCAATTTGAACGAGATCATCCCCGACCATCCCAACCAGCCCTACGACATGAAGAAGATCATCACCCAGGTCGTGGACGACCACGACTTTTTCGAGATCCATGCCCTCTTTGCCGCCAACATCATCGTCGGCTTCGCCCGCCTGAACGGCAAATCGGTGGGCATCGTGGCCAACCAGCCCAAGGTCATGGCCGGCGTGCTGGACAACTCGGCTTCGATCAAGGCGGCGCGTTTCGTTCGCTTCTGCGATGCCTTCAACATCCCCCTGGTCATCTTCGAGGACGTCCCCGGCTTCATGCCCGGCACCAACCAGGAATACAACGGCATTATCCGCAACGGCGCCAAACTGCTGTACGCTTTTGCCGAAGCCACGGTGCCCAAGATCACGATCATCGTGCGCAAGGCCTATGGCGGCGCCTACTGCGTCATGAGTTCCAAGCATATCCGCGGTGATATCAACCTGGCCTGGCCCAGCGCCGAGATCGCGGTCATGGGGCCGGACGGGGCGGTGGAGATCATCTACAGCGAAGAATTGAAAAACGCCGGGGACGCCGGCAAGAAAAAAGAGGAGTTGAAGGATGTATACCGCAGCCTATTCGCCAATCCCTACAGCGCTGCCCGTAAAGGGTACATTGACGATGTGATTGAGCCGGCCGGCACGCGGCTGCGCCTGATCAAGGCCCTGGAAATGCTCGCCGCCAAGCGCGACGGCAATCCGGCCAAGAAGCACGGCAACATTCCGCTGTAACGGGAGGAGCAGATGGCGATCAGCGACGGGTTCATTATTTCCCTGGTAGGCATTGGCGTGGTCTTTGGCGGACTGCTGATCACCAGCTTGCTGATATCGGCCATCTCCCTGGTACCGGTCTGGCTGGAGCGGCGCCGGCTGGTCGCGCCCCCCCCGCCCGTTGCCGTCGTCCAGGAGACCTTGGCGCCGGTCATCTTGCCGGTGCCGCCTGCCGACACGGCCGCCGTGATCGCGGCGCTGCTGGAAGTGGAAATGCGTTTGCACGGAGGCGACCGGCTCAGCCGTTTCACTTTCAGGCGTGACCCGGCGCTTTCAAGCTGGAGGGAAGAGATTGGCACCCCGCCCAATCCATCCATAAAAGGAGCAAGATAATGCGCGAGTATGTCATGTCGGTCGGCGGCAAGGAATTTCACGCCGGCATCAAGGAACTCAACGCGGAATACGCGCTGGTGCAGGTCGATGATACGGAATACAAGGTGATTTTAAAGCAGCTGGGCAGCGGCCAAAGCGTTTTCAGCGGCCTGGCCCGCAGCGTTGTCCAGCCGCCAACCCATGCATCCGCCGCCGCTACGGTTCGAGAATCCGCCCAGGTCATGGCTCAACCGACGCAGAGCGCTGCCGCTGCGCCCGAGGGTTCAGGTACGATTCCGGCTCCATTGCCGGGGCTGGTCCTGGACCTGCTGGTCCGGGAAGGTGATGTGGTCAAGGCCGGCCAATCCCTGCTGATCATGGAAGCCATGAAAATGGAGAACCAGATCCAGGCGCCATTCGACGGCACAGTAAAAAAGATATTTGTGCAAAAAGGCGCCAATATCAGTGAAGGCGATAAGTTGATCGAAATATCCCGGCCGTTCATGACCACTCTGTAGGAACGGGGCAGAGCCTTTCGAGGTTTACATGAAAAAATGGATTCTCTTGCTGTTCATCCTGGCCGCGCCGCTTACCGTCCCGGCCGCGGACACGTTTGCCGTGACCCCGTTCGATCTGCCGGTAATCCGCCTGCTCAAAGGCGAGGAAAGCGGTATCACCCCCGGTGGCCGCGGCGTATTGCTCAACAGCCTGAACCAAGAGATCGGTGCCTGCACGGTGATGGAGAGCGAACTGGCCCTGGCCCTGGCCAAGGTGCACCTGTTGTCCGGCCGGCAGATGCTGGAGCTGGACGCGGTCAAAATGACGTTTCCCGCCCTGGGCAAGGTAAGCTTCCGCGTTGAGGCGAAAGGGACCTACCTGTTCCTGGACCGGGGCAGCCGCCAGGCGGTCCGTTCCGGCATGAAGGGCCGTCTCAATAACGCTGAGGGTGCTTTGGCGGGATTTTTCAAAGTTGTGGCCGTTGAGCAAGACCGGGCCATTGCCGCGGTAACCTCACTGAACGTAAACATGGGCCCCGGCGACGCGGTCAGCGGCAGATTCCAGAATTACGTCGAGCAGATCGCCGGTTCCAGCGGCCTGATGAACTTTTCCTATAAGAACCTGATCATGATCATCGTCGGCCTGCTGTTCATCACCATCGCCATCCGCAAGGATTATGAACCCCTGCTGCTGGTGCCCATCGGCTTTGGTATCCTGGTGGGGAACATCCCCCTGCCGGTGCAGTTGTTCAACAGCCTGTCGGTCTACATGATCGACCCGGTGACCCACCAATACGTGTTCAACACCACCAGCAACTCGGTGCTGGGGATCATCTATTCCTTCGTCACTTCCGGGGTGTTCCCGCCGCTCATCTTTCTCGGCATCGGCGCCATGACCGATTTTTCCACCCTGCTTTCCAATCCCAAGACGATTTTGCTCGGTGCCGCAGCCCAGATCGGCATTTTCTCCACCTTCATCGGGGCGCTGCTGCTCAAGTTCACCCCGGCCCAGGCCGCTTCCATCGGCATCATCGGCGGCGCCGACGGCCCCACGGCCATTTTTCTCACTTCCAAGCTGGCGCCGGCGCTGATCGGACCCATCGCCATCGCCGCCTATTCCTATATGGGACTGGTGCCGATCATCCAGCCGCCGATCATGAAGCTGCTGACAACGGCCAGGGAGCGGCGCATCCGCATGAAGCCCAGCCGCAAGGTGACCCGGGCCGAGAAGATCATTTTCCCCATTGTCGCTTTCATCGTCACCACTTTTATCGCTCCCGGCGCCATCCCCCTGCTGGGCATGCTCTTTTTCGGCAACCTTTTGAAGGAGTCCGGGGTGACCGGCCGCCTGGCCAAGACCGCCTCTTCTTCGCTGATCGATATCAGCACCATGCTGCTGGGACTGGTGGTCGGTGCCTCCACCACGGCCCAGGTCTTTCTCAACGCGCGTTCCATAATGATTTTCGTCCTTGGCTGCCTGGCCTTCGCCGTGGCCACCGCCGGCGGCGTGCTGTTCGCCAAGCTGATGAACCTGTTCCTGCGCGAGGGCAGCAAGGTGAACCCGCTCATCGGGGCGGCCGGCGTGTCGGCCGTCCCCGACTCGGCGCGGGTGGTGGAAATGGTCGGGCGCAGGTTCGATCCCGACAACCACCTGCTGATGCACGCCATGGGCCCCAACGTGGCCGGGGTGATCGGGTCGGCGATCGCCGCCGGCATCCTGCTGGGAATTTTTTGATTTACGGAGGAGACCATGAACAAGATCATTACCTGTGTTCCCAATATCTGCGAAGGCAAGGACCAGAAATTCATCGACGGCCTGGTGGAAAAGCTGAATGCCGTGAACGGATTGACTGTCCTGGACGTGTCGCGCGACAGCGTGCGCAACCGCACCGTCTTTTCCTTCACCGGTCCCCAGGAAGCCATATTTGAAGCCGGGCTGATGCTCTACCGCGAGAGCCTCGCCCATATAGACATGCGCGAGCACCAGGGCGAATACCCGCGCATCGGCGCCGTCGATGTTTTCCCCTTCGTCCCCCTCAAGGACGCCTCCCTGGAGGAGACCGTGGCCATGTCGACCGCCTTTGCCCAGAAAGTGGCCGAGGAATTCAATATCCCGGTTTTCCTTTACGGCGAGTCGGCGCGGTTTCCCATGCGCCGCTATATCGAGAACATTCGCGAGGGCGAGTACGAGGGCCTGGAGCAGAAATTAAAGGACCCGCGCTGGAAACCCGATTTCGGGCCGGCTGTTTTTAACCCCACTTCCGGGGCCACGGTTGTCGGCGCGCGCTATCCCATGATCAGTTTCAAGGCGATCCTGAACACCAGTGATGAGGCCGTCGCCGAATACGTGAGCCGGATCATCCAGCATGCCAGCGGCGGCCTGGCCCATATCACCGCCAACCCCGGCATGGACAGCGAGCACAAAAAGGCACAGATCACGGTGACGATCTCCAATTACCGGGACATGCCCATGTACCGCGTGCTGGAGATGCTGCGCGCCGAAGCCAGAAGGTTCGCCGTGGCCGTGCGCAAGGTGGAGATGATCGGCCTGATCCCGGAGATCGCTTTCATCGAATCGGCGTTCTATTACCTGGGCATCCAGGATTTCTCTTTCGACAAGATCCTGGAGCGCAAGATCCAGACCCAGCTGGACGAAAAAAACCAGCCGAGCTGACAAAGGCTTTCAAAGGGGGGCAGTTCCTTTTTTGCCTTCTTTCTTTAATAAATCGTTGTTGGCGCCGATGTCCGAAATTTTACAGATATTCCAAGCCGGCCTGGCTGCTGCCGATCCCGTCCGCGCCGTGGCCGCGAATTTGAGGCTTGAGCGCGGTCGATTGGCCGCCGGGCCGCATCGATTTGACCTTGATCGTTTCCGGGATATCCTCGTTGTCGGAGCCGGCAAGGCGGTGGCAGGCATGGGGAAGGCGGTCGAAGCCGTTTTGGACGAGCGGATCTCCGCAGGGCTGCTCATCATGCCGCAAGGCGTCCGTGCTGCCCTCCGCCATGTGGCCCAAGTGCAAGCCGCGCACCCGTTTCCCGATGAAGCCGGGCGGCGCGCCGGCCGTAAGATCCTGGCAATGCTCGGCGCTGCCGATGAAAAAACGCTGGTGCTGTTCCTGCTCTCGGGCGGTGCTTCGGCGCTGCTGGCGGCTCCTGCCGCCGGTGTGACCCTTGCCGACAAAAAGACAATAACCTCTCTGCTGATCCAATCGGGCGCAGCCATCGGCGAACTCAATACCGTGCGCAAGCACCTGTCCGCCGTCAAAGGCGGACGCTTGGCCCGGGCCGCCTTTCCGGCGACGATCCTGACCCTGGTCCTTTCCGATGTGATCGGTAATCGGCTCGACGTGATCGGATCGGGGCCCACAGTCCCTGATGAAAGCACTTTTGCCGACGCCTGGGCCGTGATCGAAAAATACGGCCTGCAAAATAAGATTCCGGTCCGGGCAAGGAAATATCTTGAACGGGGACTGGCCGGCCTGGAAAGCGAGACAGTGAAGGAATGTGATCCCAGCCTGGCCCGTTCCGCTCACCTGGTCGTAGGCAGCATCCGTACCGCCCTGGAGGGGGCCCGGAAAAAAGCACGGTCTATGGGAATCGCTGTCGAAATCATTACCCAGGCATTGCAGGGTGAAGCCCGGGATGCGGCCTCTTTCCTGGCCGCCAAGGCCATGCGAATCCAATCCGGGCTGGCGCCGGGCCGGAAATTCTGCCTGCTCTGCGGCGGCGAGACCACGGTGAGCGTGCGCGGAAGCGGCCGCGGCGGACGCAACCAGGAGCTGGCCCTGGCTTTCGCCCAGGCGGTCACCGGCCGGCAGGGGATCGAACTGCTGAGCGCGGGCAGCGACGGCATCGACGGCGCGACCGACGCGGCCGGCGCAATTGTGGACGGCTCCACCGCAGCGAAAGCTGCCGGGCTAGGCCTCGATGCCCGGGCTTTCCTGGATAACAACGATTCCTATTCTTTTTTTGCTGAATTGGATCGTTTGAGTGGCGGGCAGCACCACCTGAAGACCGGCCCCAGCGGCACCAATGTCATGGACCTGCAGGTCATCCTGCTCCGCGGCACGGGGTAGAAAATGCATTTGACTTTTTTGTTTTCCCGCCGGTATAATGTCTTTTCAAATATTTCAAGAGGAGATATCCATGAGCAATGAGTTCAAACCGTATGTTTCCGCTGAAACCAACCTGAAGGAATTCACCCTCCGCGCCCTGCTGATCGGCTTGGTCCTGGCGGTCCTGCTGGGAGCGGCCAATGCCTACCTGGGTTTGAAGGCCGGCATGACCATCGCCGCCACCTACCCGGCCGCCGTCCTGGGCATGGCCCTGTTGCGGCTGTTCAAAGATAACAACATCATCGAGGAGAATTTCACCCGTACCGTCGGTTCCATCGGCGAATCGGTGGCCGCGGGCGCCATTTTCACGCTGCCGGCTTTTCTGATCGCCGGCGTCTGGAGCCCGGAATACTTCGGCAGCTTTGGCGGCTACCTCAAATCCACCGTCATCATGCTGGTCGGTGGTATCGTGGGTATCCTCTTCGTCACCTTGCTGCGCCGGGTCATGGTCGAAGACCCGGAGCTGAAGTTCCCCGAATCGGTCGCGGCTTCGGAGATCCACAAGGCCGGCCGCGGTGGCAGCACCGGCGCCAAGTACCTGTTTTACGCTATGGGCATCGGCGGATTCATCGAACTGCTCAAAGGCTTCAGCCTGCTGGCCGCGCAGTGGCAGAAATTCAGCGCCTTCGCCGCCAAGGTGATCCCGCGCACCGGACTCGGCGAGAACTTTAAAGGCGTGGCCACCGGCGGCGGTTTCCTGTTTAAAACGCCGTCCCTGAGCCCGGCCTTCCTGGGTGTCGGTTACATCATCGGCCCACGCCTGGCGTCCTTGAACTTCGCCGGCGGCGTCCTGTCCTGGGGGCTGTTCGTGCCGCTGCTGACGCTGCTGCTCGCTCCCCAGTATGCCCCCTCTGTAGCCGCCGGGCTTTTGAGCTGGGCCGACGTCTCCAATGCCATCTTCCAGAACATCGTCAAGACCGTGGCCATCGGCGGCATGCTGATGAGCGCGGCCTACACCCTGTTCGGCATGCGCAAGAGCCTGATCGGCGGCATCCGCCGCTCGGTTGACGACGTCAAGAAGGCGGCCACCAGCAAGCAGGCCACGCTCAGGACCGACAAGGACATCAACATCAAGTTCGTCTTTGCCGGTTTGATCGGCATGTCGCTACTCACCTTCATCGTCTATTGGTGGTTCATGGGCTTCAACCAGGCCAACTTCGTGCCCGCCCTGGTGGCGGCCTTGGTCATGCTGGTTGCCGGTTTCTTTTTCGCCGCGGTTTCGGGTTACCTGGTCGGTTTGATCGGCTCCTCCAACAACCCCATCTCGGGCTTGACCCTCTCCACCCTGGTGATCGCCGCCATCCTGATGGTGCTGCTGGGAGCCAAGGGCATTCCCGGCGTGACGGCCGTCCTGGCAGTGGCCGGCGTCATCTGCGTCTCTGCCGCCGTTGCCGGCGAAATGCTCCAGGACCTGAAGGTCGGCCATATTCTGGGCGGCACCCCCTGGAAAATGCAGGTCGGTGACCTCATAGGCGTGATTATCTCCGCCCTGGTGATGTGGATCCCGCTGTTCATCCTCAACGCCGGCGACCTGAAAATGGCTGCCCTGAAAGGCTACAAGGGCGGTTTCGGCGGCGAGGTTCTGGCCGCTCCCCAGGCGGGATTAATGGCCAAGCTCTCCCAGGGCATCGTCGGCGGCGAGATGGTCTGGCCGTTGATCGTGGTCGGCATCCTCATGGCCGTCGGCTTCATCCTGGTCCAGGTCAAGAGTCCCATGCTGGTCTGCGTTGGCATGTACCTCTCCTTCGAGACCGTGGCCGCGATCTTCGTGGGCGGCATCATCCGCTGGGTGGTCGACTCGCTGATTGCCCGCCGCAAGTACAACGACAACCAGAAATCGCGCATCGACAACCGCGGCGTGCTGCTGGCTTCGGGGTTGATCGCCGGCGAAGCGTTGATCGGCCTGGTATTTGCCGCCATCGCCTTTTTCAACGATGGCCGCGTTCCCAACCTGGCTGAGAAATTTTTCAACATCAGCCAGCCTACGTACCTGATCAGTGTGGCGATATTCCTGGCCCTGGGCTACCTGCTGGTCAAACTGCCCCTGGCCAATGCCGGTGATCCCGACGAACCGGCGGCACCGGCGGTGATGTAATAAAACGGTGTACGGCAAACGGCGTACGGTTTACGGTTAAGAAAAGAATAGGGTAGGGGCAGCCCTCGCGGCTGCCCCGCCTTTTTAAAATGGAAAAAAAAAACAATATCCTTGAATATGTGCCGGTGCAGAACTGCCAATGGGAGCGGGGTGCAACAGGCAAGGTTTTTTTAATCAAAGAAAAAACAAAAAACAAACTCTTGAAAAAGATCATCGGCTGGCTGGGGCGCAACCAGGATTTTCACATCCATCTCGACGATCTGGGTTCCGCCGCCTGGCTCGAAAGCGATGGCCAGCGCACCATCCTGCAGATCGCCGCCATCCTGAAGCAAGCATTCGCGGACAAGATCGAACCGGCTGAGCCGCGCCTGGCCCAGTTTTTCGCCATGCTGGCCCGCGACGGCTTCGTGCGCTGGCGCGGCCAATGATCCCGGGTCCGGCCAGTTGTAAAAATAAATTTAATTCTTGACTATTTAAAACAAAATCTTTAAAGTTGATTTTGCGGCTGCTGAATAGTTTATCTGTTAACAACATTAAGGAGGTCTATGATGAAGAAACCCGATCTGGGATTAGCCAACCTGAACGAACTGTTTCCGGACAATTTCACTCCGGAACAGCTGGCCAAGGCCAAGACCGTATTTTTGAAAGAACTGGCCTATACCTGTCACAAATTCTATGGCGGTAAAATCGCCACCATGCCCAAGGCCGGTGTGTACGGCTTCAACTGGTTCAATGTCTGGTACACTCCCGGCGTCTCCAAGGTTTCGATCACCATCCGTGATAACAATGATACATCGTTCGACCTGTCCAACCGCGGCAACCTGGTGGCCGTGGTTTCCGATTCCACCCGCGTGCTGGGCGACGGTGACTGTACCCCTTCGGGAGGCCTGGGCGTCATGGAAGGCAAGGCCTTTTTGATGAAATATCTCGGTGGAGTCGATGGCGTGGCCTTGTGCGTCAACAGCTACAATGACAAGGGCAAGCATGATCCCGACAAGATCATCGATTTTGTCAAGATGGCCGAACCAAGTTTCGGGGCGGTCAATCTCGAGGATATCTCACAGCCCAATTGTTATAAAGTGCTCGATACCCTGCGCGAGGCGTGCAACATTCCGGTCTGGCACGATGACGCCCAGGGGACTGGGTCGGTGACCCTGGCCGGGCTGATCAACGCCCTGCGTGTCGCCGGCAAAGACCTCAAGAATGTCAAGATCGTTTTTTATGGCGCTGGGGCAGCCAATACAACCATCGCCCGGCTGATCATCCAGGCCGGCGCCGACCCTACCCAGATGATCATGTTCGACACCACCGGAACCCTGCACCTGGGCCGCGACGACATCAAGGCCGACCCGGCCTTCTACCGCAAGTGGGAACTCTGCCAGAAGACCAACCCTGGCCGTGTCACCGACATCGAGAAAGCCATGACCGGCGCCGACGTGCTCATCGCCGTCAGTAAGCCCGGCCCCGACACCGTCAAGCCGGAATGGATCAAAAAAATGGCTGCCAAGGCCATCGTCTTCGCCTGTGCCAACCCGGTTCCGGAAATTTATCCCTACGCGGCCAAGGAAGCCGGAGCGTATATCGTGGCCACGGGCCGCGGCGACTTCCCCAACCAGGTCAACAACTCGCTGGGGTTCCCGGGCATCCTGAAAGGAGCGCTGGTCGTGCGCGCGAAAAAGATCACCGACGAGATGGCCATTGCCGCCGCCTATTCCATGGCCAACTTCGCCCAGAAGCACGGCAGCATCAATCCCGAACGCATCATGCCCACCATGGATGAGACCGAGGTTTTTGCCCAGGAAGCGGCCGACGTGGCGGTCGAGGCCGTCAAGAACGGCGTGGCCCGCATAGAGAAAACCTGGGACGAGGTCTTCAAAAAAACCATGGCCGACATCAAGGAGGCGCGCGACGCCATGGGACTGCTGATGAAGAACAATTTCATCAAGGAGCCGGATATCAAGCTGCTTGAGGAAGCGGTCAGGAAGGCCGTGGAGGCTGTGAAGTAAACCCTGGCTGGCCCCATCCCCTCACCCCTTCCCCTAAAGGAGAAGGGGTAAGAGAACACTCCATGTTTTTTTGGACTTTGTAATGTTGTCCTCCCCCTCGCCTTCAGGAGAGGGGGTTGGGGGGGTGAGGCTAGGAGCAAGGTAAATCGGGAATGAGTTCGAAGAGATCAATGGTTTTCCAAGGCCGAATGTTCCCTAAAGTGATCGGGTCGACCCGGAATAGAAAAATTTACGAAGCGCTCTCCCCCGTGGCCGTGAAGATGAGAAGGGAACCAACGAATATCGAGCGGATCTTGTGGCAGGAGTTGCGAGATAAAAAATTAGGGGTCAAGTTCAGACGCCAACACCTGATCGATCAATTCATCGTCGATTTCTACTGCGTCGAGCTGGGGTTGGTGGTCGAGGTCGATGGGAGCATTCACAATAGGCAACGTAGTGCGGACAGGGAGCGCGAACGAATCTTAAAGGCGCAAGGCTGTTCGATAATCCGCTTTGACAATAATTCAGTAGATGAGGAGTTGCCTGCGGTTATGAAAAAGATCAAAGATGTTATTCGAGATTTATGCAAATAAGACGATATTCTGGCCCCATCCCCTCACCATTTCCCTAAAGCAGAAGGGGTATGAGGGCACTCGATATTTTTTTGGACTTTGTAATGTTGTCCTCCCCCTCGCCTTCAGGAGAGGGGGTTGGGGGGTGAGGCTAGGAGTGAGGGAGAATGGGCGAAGAGGGGGTTGGGGGTGAGGTCAGGAATGGCGATTCGAAAAAATGAAAAATCCTTGACTAAAGGTCCAATAAAATATAAAGTACATCTTACTGCCTTGAATTTAATTTCATGAGGGAAAAATGAAAAAAGTGAACCTTTCTGAAGTGAAAGAGAAGATCAAACAGGCCGTTCAGGACGCCAATTTCAACATTGACCCGGATTTAAAAAAGCTGGTCCAGAATTGTCTGAGCACTGAAGAAGCGCCGGTCGGCCAGGAGATCCTCAAGCAGATCCTGCAGAACGCCGACATCGCGGCCTCAGAGAAACTGGCCATGTGCCAGGACACCGGCCTGGCCGTTTTTTTCGTTGAGATGGGCGAAGCGGTGCAGTTGGAGTATGCCGGATTCAAGAGCCTGCGCGACGCCATCAGCCAGGGCACCGGCGAAGGCTACGGCGAAGGCTACCTGCGCAAGTCGGTCTGCGATCCGCTCAGCCGCAAGAATACCGGCGACAACACCCCGGTTTTTATCCACTGGGAGGTGGTTGCCGGCGATGCTTTCAAAATCACCTTCATGGCCAAGGGCGGCGGTTCGGAAAACATGAGCGCCCTGAAGATGATGCCCCCGTCGGCCGGGGCCAAGGGCATCGAGGATTTCGTGGTGGAAACGGTCGCCAAGGCCGGCCCCAATCCCTGTCCGCCGACCGTGGTCGGCGTCGGCATCGGCGGCAATTTCGATACTTCGGCGCTGCTGGCCAAAAAAGCCCTGCTGCGCAAACCCGTGGGCAGTGCCCATGCCGAACCGGCTTATGCTGAAATGGAAAAACGCATCTTCGCCAGGATCAACAAACTGGGCATCGGCCCCATGGGCATGGGCGGACGCACCACTTCACTGGCCGTGCACATCGTCAGCCACCCCTGCCACATCGCTTCCTTCCCGGTGGCAGTGAACATCAACTGCCATTCGCACCGTATCGTCGAGATTGATTTTTAGAGCCTTATAATAAATTTTCTGCAGCTCTTATCCCCCAATGCAGTGGATTTCGCAGCTCTGCTGAGTGAGGAGATTTCTATGGTAGCAATTGTGAAGGGATTTGATTAAGCAAATTCCTATATCTTTGTCTTTGTTTCTGTTTAGCAATCGAGATTCAGCCCCAGCGAAAGTAAATAAGCACGGGCCTTGAGCGGATGATATATTATTGACAGTCATCGTCTTTTCAGTTATAAGGGCCAGAAGGTAAAACATGCGAGCTATTTTTATCGCGGTCGGGAGTGAGCTGCTTGACTTGGACCGCACCGACACCAATTCGTTGTACGTAGCCCGGCGTTTGCGCGAAAAGGGGATACTGATGGACATGAAGGTGGTGGTGGGCGACCACCTGGACAACCTGGCCTGGATCGTCAAGAAGGCCTGCCAGCGCGCCCAGCTGGTGATCCTCAGCGGTGGGTTGGGCCCGACCGAGGACGACATCACCCGTGAGGCCGTGGCCACGGCCCTGAAAAAAAACCTGGTCTTCCGGGAAGAGATCGTGGCCGACCTGGAAAAGATCTTCCGGCGCCGCGGCATGACCATGCCCGAGATCAACGCCCGCCAGGCTTTCGTCATCGAGGGCGCCGAGGTCATCGCCAATCCGGTCGGCACGGCGCCCGGTCTGTATGTCGATGACGGCAATTGCAAGGTGCTGCTGCTCCCCGGTCCGCCCAACGAAATGATCCCGATTTTCGAAAGCGTCTTTGAAAAATATTTCGCTCCCGACGCCAATTACCATATCTATACCCGCACCTTTAAATTGACCGGCATCAGCGAATCGGAAACCGACGCCCGCTGCTCCGGCATCTATCGCAAGTACCGCAACCCGGTGACCACCATCCTGGCCTCTCCGGGTGTGATCGAGCTCCATTTCCTGGGCCGTTCCAAGAATTCCGTGGACGAAGCCCGGCGCCTGACCGATGAATTGGCCGAAAAGGTGCGGGAAAGCCTGAAGGATTTCATTTATGCGGAAAAAGACATATCGCTGCCCGAGGCCATTGTCGGGGAATTGAAACAGCGCCAGCTCACCCTGGCCGTGGCCGAGAGCTGCAGCGGCGGCGGCCTGGGCCACCAGATCACCAACGTGGCCGGCAGCTCCGAGGTTTTCCTGGGCGGGGTGATCGCCTATGCCAACAGTGTGAAAAGCGCAGTCTTGGGAGTGGGTGAGGAGACGTTGAAAAAATACGGCGCCGTATCCGCTGTCACGGCAAAAGAGATGGCCGCGGGTGTCCGCCGCTTGTGCAATGCCGATATCGGCCTGGCCATCACCGGCATCGCCGGTCCCGGCGGTGAGACCGCGGGCAAGCCCGTTGGCCTGGTTCACATTCACATCAGCGCCGAAAATTTCGACAAGGGCATCCGCCAGCTTTTTTCCGGCAGCCGCGAGATCGTCAAGATGCGCAGCATTCATTGCGCGTTGAACTTACTGAGGGAGTATTTAAAAGAGGTCAGTAAAGAAGAGGTTAATGGGTAGAAGGGTTGATGGGTAAATGGGTTAAGAATTGAAAACTAAAAGTGCAATAGTTCGATCCCTTTGCGATCCCCCATTAACTCATCTACCCATCTACTCTTTAACTCTTCAACCCTTTAACCCTTGAACCCTTCGACAATGACTGATCCTTTGACCACCACCGATACTTTCTATCACGGCAAGGTGATCATCAAGCAGCTGAAACGCGGCTACCGCTTCGCCGTGGATTCGCCCATCCTGGCCGATTTCCTGCCCGTCTCCCGGTCACCGGCCCTGGAGGTCGGCTGCGGCGCGGGCGTGATTGCCCTGCTGGCCCTGCAGCAGAATAAATTCCCGGCCGTCACCGGCATCGAGATCCAGGAAACGCTTTATCGGCTGGCCGTGGACAACGCCGCGGCCAACGGCCTGAGCGGGCGCTTCCATGTCATCCGCGGCGATTTCAACCGCATTCACCCCGGCATCGCCAACGTGCAGACCGTTTTTTGCAACCCACCTTTTTTTAAAACCGGCCGGGGCAGGCTCAGCCCCGATCCGATCATCCGCCTGGCCCGCTTCGAGGTCGCCCTCACCCTCGCCGGCCTGCTCTCCGGCTGCAGCGCCATCCTGGCCCGGCGCGGAAAGCTTTGCCTGATCTTCCCCTTTGCCCGGCAGGAGGAATTATTGGCAACCGCCCGGGCGAACGGCCTTTATCCGGCCCGGATCCGTTCGGTCCAACCCTTTGCCAACTCTCTTCCCGACCGCTTCCTGG
>DATKZA010000026.1:0-15678 GCA_035528155.1 Patescibacteria group bacterium
GAGGCAGTTCAGCAAAAGCCTAAGGGTCAAGTTTGCCATGATTCAACGTGTTTTTTTTGCAGGAAATACAGCCACATGACCAGCGCCCCGATCGATCCGTCCGTGATGGCGTTGGCCAGGCAGACCAGGTACGGCGCCCGCCCGAAAAAGAAAAGCAGTGACAGGATCGAGCTGGCAAATTTCCCCTGTGCCAAAAGCAGCGGCAAAAGGGTATGGCGCGGATTTCTGAACATCAGCCAGGCCAGCAATGTGACCAGGTACATGTAGGCGACGGCCAGGATGGGGAAAAAGCTTCCGGGATGGGCCGGGGCTGAGGCCAGGCCCGGCTGCGGGGAGATGCGGTTGAAAAAATCGAGGACCGTTTCCGGCCAGAAAAGAAAAACCAGGCCCACGGCGGCGAAAGTTACGGCCATGGCCAGGCTGCAAGAACGGTAGATGCGCATTGACTGGTTTTTCATGTTCTTTTCCTTTTTTTATCGCGAAGATAGAGGCGGAAGAAATCGGCCGGTGCTCCGAACTTGATTTTTTGCATTAGCTGCATGGACGCTTCAGGATCCAGAATCCCCTGATCGTTGTCGGCAGCGTGGAACAGCGCGTAGTTCTTGTTGATGAAACAGTCATGGTCGGACGGGAAGCGGGTTTTCATTTTCCCGAACAACTCGGCAAGGGAGTGGTCGCGAATGTTGCCGAAAGTCATGGGCGTGAACACGCAGGGACTGACTTCGCCGCAGGCATCGATGTAGACCATTTTGTGCCCGGCGTTGCAGCCGAAATGATCCGGGCCCTCGAAGTGACCGAGGTAATTGACCGTCATGCCCTCGCGGCGGTTGTATTGGTCCTGGATGCGGACCAGCCGCAGGCGTTCGGCTTCACTGATCACCTGGTCTTTGTCCCAGAATGCCGCCAGCGAGGGCTTGGCCTCGCAGAGCCAGGCCTCGTCGATACCCAGTCCCTGCAGAAACTCCAGGAATTCCTCCACCTGGTTGCGGCGGATCATTTCTTTGCCGATCACCGCCGACACGCCGACCTGAATGCCGCCTGCATTTTTAAAAAGTTCAAGGGCCGAAAGAGCCGTGGCGAATGCTCCGGCCAGGCCGCGATTGCGGTCATGGATCTCCGGCAGCCAGTGATCCAGGCTGACCGAAACCGAGAAGAGTCCGGCTTGCTTCAATTCCCGCGCCTTTTCCCGGGTCAGCGTGCTGCCGGTGGTGAACAATTTGACCGCGCAGCCGTCGGCGGCGTTGGCGACGATGCGCGCGAGTTCCGGGTTGAGCAGCGGTTCGCCGCCCGTCAGCCCCAGCCAGCAGACCCCCATCTCTTGCAGCTCGCGCACGGTGCGCAGGATGGTCTCCGTGTCCATGGCCCGGCCGAGGCGCTCGCGGTTGTAGCAATAGGTGCACGCTTGAGGGCAGGCATTGGTCAGACCGATCTGGGCGTGCGAGGGGCCGTTGACACGCTTCAGCAGGTGCTCCTTTATGAAACGGCCGAATGCCGGGTGGTTGAGCGGGGGCAGATGGGAGTGGACGGTCCAGTGGCCGGCCGTGTTTTTGATGCGGAAATGTCCGATATAACGCAGAAAAAACATGTTCAATGCCGGTTGGACCCTGATCATGTTCGGCTGCTTCCACAGTGTCCTGGCGAGAAAATAAAGATTTTTCATGGGCATCATTTTTTCAGGTGTCAATATACCCCGGTGGGCGGTTGAATGCAATATGCTCCCGGCACCGGCCCCTTCCTTTTTTTCTGTTGCCTGGATTGGTTCCCAAGTTGACATTTTCGCTGTTTTTCCGCAAAATCAGCACATGAAAAAAAGCTTTGTGATTTTTGTTCTCCCGGTTTTATTGTTGAGCGCATTTTGCCTTGCCCAGCGGGGCGAGGAAAAAAAATCCCCGGCCGGAAGCGTTCTTACGGCAGAGTCCCGGATCATCCTCACCCTGGAAGCGGCCGAGCGTCTGGCGCAGCTGCCCCTGAAATGCATGCAGCAGGAGTTCCCCAACAAGCCGGGCGAGACCCTGGCCGCGCCGGCCGACATTGGCTCGCCGCGGGGCATGCACCCGGCTTTCTACGGCTGCTTCGACTGGCATTCCTCGGTGCATGGGCACTGGATGCTGGTCAAACTGCTGAAGACCTTTCCCGCCCTCAAGGACTGGGAAATGATCCGCGGCAAGCTGGGCGAGAACATGAGCGCCGAGAATATTCTCGACGAGGTGAAGTACTTCAAAAGAAGCGTGGAAAATTCATTCGAGCGCACCTATGGCTGGGCCTGGCTGCTGAAACTCGCCGAGGAACTTCACACCTATGATGATCCCTGGGCCAGGGACATAGAGAAAAATCTGCAGCCATTGACCGACCTGGTCGTGCAGCGCCACCTGGAATTCCTGCCCAAGCTCAATTACCCGATCCGCGTCGGCGAGCACAGCAATACCGCCTTCGGCCTGGCTTTCGCCTGGGATTACGCCAAGGCGACCGGCAACCGGGAGCTCAAGGATCTCATTGAAAAGAGGGCCAGGGATTTCTACCTGCACGACTGGGGCTGCCCGCTCGGCTGGGAACCGAGCGGCTTCGATTTCCTCTCCCCCTGCCTGGAGGAGGCGGACATCATGCGCCGCGTCCTGCCCAAAAAGGAATTCGCGTCCTGGCTTAAAAAATTCCTGCCGCAGTTGGCCGGCAAAAAGTTTTCACTCGCCCCCGGCCTGGTCTCCGACCGCAAGGACGGCAAGCTCGTCCACCTCGACGGCCTGAATTTCAGCCGCGCCTGGTGCCTGTACGGTATCGGCGCGGAACGGGAAAGTTACCGTCACCTGCGCAAGATCGCCGACCAGCACATGCGCCATTCCCTGGCCTCGGTCACGGCCGATTCCTACGAGGGCGGGCACTGGCTGGCCTCGTTCGCGGTCTACGCCCTGTCGGTGGCCGGGGACTGATCGCATCATATCCGTTTTTTCGTGCCCGGGGTCTGTGTTTTCCGTGCAATTGCAGAAGATCGAACTCTTGCGCAAGAATCGAAATAATGATCGCTATTGAATTGAAAACAGCACATTTTTCACTATTGATTTGTTCGTGAGGCCTGAATACAATCATTGCATGAGAGATTCCGCTGGAAAGCGGGGAGGCGAATGATGAAAAAAAATTTTTTATTCGTCGTCTTGGTCATGCTTTTGCTTTGCGGAGCCGCCTGCAACCGGGCCATCGTTCCCGACGACATCCTGGAGGGGCTGCACAAGCCGGTGTTGAAAAGCCTTAGTCCTGCCGCCGTTCAGTTTAACGGCGCCGGTTTTTTCCTGAATGTCGCCACGGAATACCTGGAAGACGACCAATATGTCCTTTACATCAATGACCGGAAGATCGGGCAGGATGTTCCCGGGTATTGGCGAACTTCCTTGGGTTGGATGCTCTCCAAGGAATTGATCGCTGAGCTCTTGGCCTCTTCCCCGAATGGCGTCACCTGCAGCGTGCGCATCTCGAGCATAAACGAGGATTATGATATTTCAGGTTTTTTTGATAAATACCGCGACTATGTATCCGAGCCGCTGGCCCTGGAGATGAAAAAGGGAGAAACGCGATTTTCAGAAGCACGGCAGTTGTTCCCGGAATGGACCCATTCCAGTGAGCCGGTGATCCGCTGCGATGCCAACGGCAACCTCTACCTGGCCTGGGTGGAAAAGCTGAACGGAACGTACCAGGCCTTTTTTTCCTTTTCCCGCGATGCCGGCGCCGGCTGGTCGCAGGTGCTGAATATTTCCCGGTCAGCGGAGAATGTCGGTGAGATCGACCTGGGAGCGGACGGAGCCGGGCATTTTTACCTGGTCTGGCGGGAGGGAGTGGACGAGGCGTCAAGCATATTTTTCAGCCGTTCCCTGGATTGGGGCGCCACCTGGCAGTTCCCTGTGAAAATGAATGCCGCGGGAGCGGAAAGCACCTGGCCCGTGATCGCCGTCAACGATCGCGCCGACGTCTCTCTTGCCTGGATGGAGTCCGACAGCGTGATCCGCTTGTCCGTCTCTTCCGACTTCGGCAAGAGCTGGAATGTTACCAATTTCAATGTGCCCAAATCCTACCAGGGGAATGAACAGCCGGTCTTGGCTTCCGGGCCGGGCGGTGATGTCTGTTTGCTCAACGGCGGATTGATGACCGAGCTCCAGGGCTTTTACCATTTTTTTTCCCGGGATTATGGGGCCAGTTGGCAAGAGCAAGAGGTATCCACCGCGAATATCTATCCGTTTCACGGCTATGCCAGGGCCCGGGCAATTCTTTCTGAGACTGGCAATGGATACTTCGTTTGGGGTGACAGTTCTTCGGCCGGGCACACCTCGTGGAACGGGAATTTTTTTCTGCGCCGCGAAGGTTCGCGGCATGAATGGAGTGAGGTTGAATCACTGCACGAACTCTGCCGCACCGTGAACGAGAAGACCGCCCTCTCCGTCCGCCCAGACGGCATCGACGTGGTGCTGACCGAGAACGGCGGCCTGTTCCTTTTGCGCTCCGCCGAAGAGGGACGCACCTGGTCCATTCCCGAGTTCATCCCCGGTGCCGACGGCCTGCTGGCCACCACTTCGCCCGATACGGTGCGCCATCCCTCGGGGAAGACATTCCTGGTCTACATTAGAAAAAATACACCCATGGACGGTGGCCTCTACCTGACGACGTTCGAATGAGCCCTATTTGATCAGGCGCTTTTTCATCAGCCGGACGCCGATGAAAAAAGCAATGACTTCCAGGACGAAAATGACCAGGAAATTGAAAAGCAGCCCGCGCGTGTAGGTGCCGTTGAAGATGGCCCTGGAAATGGCCACGGCGTGGGTCAGGGGCAGAAACTGCGAGAGGGTCTTCATCCAGCCCGGGAACTTGTCCAGGGGAAAGAAGACGCCGGAAAAGAAGAGCATGGGCGTGATCACCAGCTCCGAATAATAATTGAAGAAATCGAAGTTGGGGGCGAAGGCGGTGACGATCATGGCCAGCGAGCTGAAGAGAATGCCCACGAAGACCATGAGCAGGATGAGCAGCAGCACGCTGACCAGCGACACCGGCAGGATGCCCATGAAGATGGCCACGATCATCATCAGGCCACCGCTGACCAGGCCGCGGAAGGCCCCCCAGGCGATGTCGCCCGCCACCGCGTCCTCGGCCGAGACCGGAGTGGCGATCAGCGAATCGTACAGTTTTTCGTGGACCATCTTGACGAACGTGCCGTACATGCACTCGAAGCTGGCCGTCATCATCACCGAGGTGATCAGCACGCCGGGGACCAGGAAATAGAGGTAGGGCTTGCCGCCGAAGTGGCCGATATAGGCGCCCATGCCGATGCCGAAGGTGATCAGGTAAAAAAGGGGCTGGATCAGGCTAGCCAGGAACGTTGTCAGCACGAAGCGCTTGTAGGAAATCATGTTGCGCCAGAAAACGTAGGCGATGCGGTAGGAGAAGTTCATTCGATCAGGCTCCGCCCGGTCAGCTTCAGGAAAACGTCTTCCAGCGACGCCGGCCGGTGCACGGTGTCGGGCAGGTCGAGCTCGAGGACCTTCTTCATCAGGGTGCGGCCGTCGCGGCAATAAAAGTACAGGGTGTCGCCCACGCGCTCGTGGCCGCAGGCCAGCGGTCCCAGGGCGGCCAGCAGCCTGTCGTCCTGGTCGGCAGGGGCGCGGACCTCGGTGACTTCGCGGCCGATCTCCTCCTCGATAAGCTTTGCCGGCAGCCCGGCCTTGAGGATGCGGCCCTGGTGCATGATCACGATGCGGTCGCAGAGCTGCTGGGCCTCCTCCATGTACTGCGTGGTCAGGATCAGGGTGACGCCCTGGCTCTTCAATTGCCGCAGCCGCTGCCAGATCAGGTGCCGGGCCTGCGGGTCGAGGCCGGTGGTCGGTTCGTCGGCGATGATGATCTTCGGCTGGTTGAGCAGGGCGCGGGCGATGAGCAGGCGGCGCTTCATGCCGGTGGAGAGCTGGTCGATCTTGCTGTCGCGCTTTTTCTCGAGTTCGACGAACTTCAGGAGCCCGGCGATCCTCTTTGCGGCTTCGGCCCTGGGGATGTCGAAGAAATGGGCGAAGACCTGCAGGTTTTCCCTGACGGTGAGGTCGTTGTCCAGGGTGATCTCCTGGGGGATGACCCCGGTGTTCTGCTTGATGGCCCGGTTGTCGATATTGGCGGCCATGCCCTGGACGGTCAGCGTTCCCGACGTCAGCGGCGAGACGCAGTGGATCATGCGCACGGTCGAGGTCTTGCCGGCCCCGTTCGGTCCCAGGAAACCGAAGCATTCCCCTTCATTGATGTCGAAGGAGATGTGGTCCACGGCCTTGAATTTGCCGTATTTCTTGCAAAGCTTCCGGGCTGTGATAATGGGTTTCATTCTTGCTTTCCGAAATGACATCATAGCAGATTTTGCCGGCAAGTCAAAAACGCCCGGCCGCTTCGCCGGTCTTGATTTTTTGCTTGCCGTGGTGATAAGATGTGCTCATGGACCACGATGTGGAAAGAGAGCCGCTGCCCATTTTTCTGCGCCAGGTTTATTTGAAAAAAATGTCCGGCCACCTGTACGTGATGTCCCGGGGTTTTCATATCAGCCTGAACCTGATCAAGGGGATACTGGTCAACGGCATGAGCACGCGTTTTGACGAAAAGCTCTCGGTCATCCTCCACCTGATGGGGCGGATCAACGAGGAACAGTACAATTTCCTGGGCGGCCTGCACCAGTTTTCCGACGACCAGGTGGCCGAGATCCTCCTTGACCACAATTTTGCCAAAAAGAAAGACATCTATTACGCCCGCATCTACCAGCTGCGGCGCATCGCCATCTCCACCTTTTCCCTGCCGCGGGGCAAATGGATCTTCACGGCCGGCGAACCGGACCCGCCCCTGCGCGAAAACTATGAGATCCCCCTGGCCGGCATCCTGATCGAGGGGGCCCGGGCCGTCGACCACATTTCATCCTATGCCGGGAAATGGCAGTTTCATGTCCCGGTTCTTTTCAAGGAGATCCCCCAGGATATCGAAATCTATTTCACCGAGCGCGAGCGGGATTTTTATGGCGCGGTGCAGCGCCAGGGTTCGCGCAGCTGCCGCGAACTCATTTCCCGGCTGAACATCCTGCCCATGGACTTTTGGCGCAGCATACTGGCCTTTCACCTGCTGGGCATACTCGAATTCGAAAAAAAAGCGGCGGGCGACGATATTGCCAAGGACATTGTAGCGCTGCTGGAACTGAACCAAAAAATGCAGGACCGTTCCTTTTCGGACCTGGAACTGCTTGGTCTGCCGGTTGCGGCCGCCGCCGCAGCGGTCGAAAACGCCCGGGCCGGGCTGCTGGAGCGTTTTGCTCCCGAGCGCTTCGGTTCGGCCGCCGCTCCCGAGATCAAGAAGATCGCCCGCCAGGTCTGCCAGCGACTGCAGGTGGCGGCGGCGCGTCTGGAGGTTGAGCCGGTCCTGCAGGAGCAAATGCCAAGCCCGCGAACAGCCCAGGCGAAGAAAACGCCGGAGGTCGAACCGTTATTGCCGGTCTCCACCCTGTCCCGGAAATTCTCTCCCGATGCAGCGCCTGCCGCCGCGACGCTGACCGACGGCGTCCATGAAAAAGCGTGGGAACTTTTGCTGCGCGGCAAGGAGCTGTACGAGCAGCGGGAATTCGCCAAGGCCATTCCCCTGCTCAAGCAGGCCATCAAGCTGGAGTCGGGCCAGGGCGATTTTTATAATTTGCTGGGCTTGTGCCAGAGTGAGTTGGAAATCATGAAAAATGACGCCGAAATCAATCTGAAAAAAGCGGTTGAGCTCAAATCCTGGAGCGCCGATCCCGTTTATGCCCTGGGCGTCCTCTACCGCGGCCAGGGCAAGATGAAGCTGGCCGAACGCTGCTTCCAGCGCGTGAAGGAGATAGCCCATGATCATACCGGCGCCAGTCGCGAGCTGATCGACCTGCGCCGGCAAAGAGCGGCGGGCAAAGGCAAGACCCCTTTCTTGAAAAAAAAGATCTTCTAGCCGAGGCCGCTACAGTTCCCGGGCGGCAAAGGTGTCGCCCCTGCTGATGTCGCCGCTTTTGAAACCCAGGGTGAACCAGCGCAGCCGCTGCGCGGAGGTGCCGTGGGTAAAGGCGTCGGGGACGACAACGCCCTGCTCGCGTTTCATGATGCGGTCGTCGCCCACGGCGGCCGCGGCGTTCATCCCTTCCTCGATATCGCCCGCTTCCAGGATGTTTTTCAGGCGCTGGGCATGGTGGGCCCACACCCCGGCCAGGAAGTCGGCCTGGAGTTCAAGCCGCACCAGGGTGCGGTTGTAATCCTGGCGGCCCAGGCGTTGCTGCTTTTCCTGCATCTGCTCCATGATGCCGAGCAGGTTCTGCACGTGGTGGCCGACCTCGTGGGCTATGACGTAGGCCCAGGCGAAATCGCCGCGCGCCCCCAGGCGCTGCTGCATCTCCCGGAAAAAGTCCAGGTCGATGTAGATTTTTTCGTCGCCGGGGCAATAGAACGGGCCGGTGGCCGACTGGGCGAAGCCGCAGGCCGAATCGGTGGCGCCGCTGAACAGGACCAGCTTGGGTTCGCGGTATTCCCCCTCGTTTTGCCGGAAAATGCCGTTCCAGACATCCTCGGTGTCGGCCAGGACCACGGCCACGAAGTCCCCCATTTCCTTTTCTTCGGCCGTCAGGGTCCGCGCCTGTTCATGGCCCGAGGCCGGCGATGTCTGCAGGTTCTGCATGACCTCGTCGGGATTGCCTCCCAAAAGCAGGACGATGATGGTCACGGCCAGGGCGCCCAGGCCGCCGCCCAACGCCACCTTGCGGCCGCTTGAGCCGCGGCGGTCTTCAATGTTTTGGCTTTGCCTCCTTCCTTTCCAGAGCATGGCCGGCCTCCTGGTGCATTTTTTTTCCCTATGATGTGACAGTTGCCGCTTTATGTCAAGAGCGCGCGGGGGATATGCGAAAAGCTAATTTTTCGGATTTTAAGTTGATTTTGCCGTGATTTGGGCTAATATTGATTATATAGTGTAATTAATGACTCGGGGAGGGAATGATGAATAAGTTAAAATGGGTTGCATTTTTTTTGCTTGTGTTTTTGCTGTCATGCACGCAGCCTTCCACTGAGAATTCCCAGGCCCGTTCGGGAAATCTTGCCGTTTATCTGACCGATCTGCCCGCCGGCGTGGAAAAAATTCTGGTCACCATCAGCGCCATCGATGTGCACAAGACCGGGGGAGCTTTTTTTACCGTGTTCTCAAGGGAACGGGAATACGATTTACTCGAATTGCAGGATAATCCCGAATTGCTTTTTGACGTCAAGCTTGAAGAGGGGAAATACACGCAGATCCGCTTGCAGGTCACCGAGGGGCGGATCCAGATTTCGGGTGTGCTTTATCCCCTGACCGTCCCCAGTTCCGAAGTGAAGATCAACCGCAATTTTTCAGTTTTAAGCGGGGGCACCACCCGCATTATCCTGGATTTCGACGCTGACAAATCCCTTAAGGTGAGCGGCAATCCCAAGAACAACAAATACAATCTGCGGCCGGTCATCCTGGTGAAAAATATCAGTTACTGAATTTTTGTCGCTCCGGCGGAACGCTCTAGCCTTTGAACAGCCGCAAGCCGGCCAGGGTGCTCAATAAAGAGACCGCTCCCCCCAATACCGCTCCCCAGGCCAGGTCGACCACTGTTACCGGCAAGGGCCAGTTCTTGAGCGTGGCCAGGTTGGTCAGGTCGTAGGTGGCGTAGGCGATGAGCCCGAAAAGCGCTCCCTGCCACAGTGCCTGCAGCACATTGCCGCGGCCCAGCGCCGGAACGATGACGAACAGCAGCAGGCCGGCGATGAACAGCAGGTAAAACAATATGGCTGCCGCCCAGTTGACCTTGGGACTCAGCATTTCCCCGAGCTGGCGCCGGTAGAAGTTCTTGGCCACCAGCCCCAGCCAGATCATGTCGATGAGAAAAAAAATGGCCAATGTGACCAGGTAAAGTGAAACCGTGTTTTTCAATGACATGCTGCCTCCGTTTGTAAACCTTTGCCCCAGTATAGCAAGCCGGGAATTTTTGCGCCACTTGTTTTGCTGGCAGTGTTCATTGAAATTAATATTCTTTATTGATATCATTTTTTAGCTGAGAGAAGCAATGATTAAAAAAAAGACAATTTCCATGTTCTTGGGTATTACTTTTTTCTGTACTTTGGCGGCAATGCCGGAGAACCGAAGTATGGGCAGTTCTGAACGGTTGACCGGCCTTGACCGAGCTGAGACCGGTCAGACGCCGCACTTCCGGGAAGCGGAACAGGAAAAACAGGTCGGTAAAGCGGCCAGAAAGTTCCCCTGGCTGCTTGTCGGCGGCATCGTTGCCGGAGCCGCTGCAGGAGCTTTCCTTATATTCACGGTTTTCAAGAAAAAGGACTACGACATCCGCGGCACCTGGGATATGGACCTGTACCTGACGGAAGAGCCCCTGCGCACCCTGCGGATCTATTTCAAGGGGAGCAAAACCAAAGGCGAATACAACGGTGCTGGTCATGGCTCCTATTCCGTGGAAGGCAAAAAAGTGCGCTTTGGCAATTTTACCCATGCCACAAACTTGAATTTCACGGGGGAATTCGACAGCCGCGAGACGATGAGCGGGAGCTATTCTCTCGACTCTGCCTGGGTCCCGGCGAAAACCGGTGCCTGGTGGGCGAGGAAGATATCTTCTAATACTGGAGCTGAATAGGCGGGGCCGTTCATGAAGAACACCTATGATCCGCAACTGATTTACGACATGTTCGACCGCTACGGCTTCAAGGTCCTGCGCATCGACCAGTTCGATTCCGGTAATTTCGCCAAGATCAGGGCCGAATTGGACTACGAGCGGCTGAGTCTCGCACAGTTGCTGGAGATCACCACCAAGCTTATTTCACTGGAAAAAAGCGAAAACCTGGAGATACAAGTCGTCAATATCGACATGATCCACAAGACCATGCGCCTGGATTTCATGACCAGGGAGGAAGAGGTCACGATCATTCAGTAGTAATGAATTTTTTTGTGCCCGTCTTCTTTATTGGAGTCGGAGCCGTCCCCGGTATTTCCCGAATTGAATTTTTGCAAAAAGTGTGCTAGTTTTGTCAGGGAGAAAGGAATAGATGATGGATCCGCTTGATAAAACGATCTGCGATCGGAAATTGCTTCCGCCGGTGAACGGTACCCAGAAGGCGGAACATTCCATCATGCTGACCATTATCGGCGGCAACGAGACCGATTTCGGCAAGCATTTCATCCTTGAAAAAAAGCAGACCATACTCGGCCGCGACAAGACCGTCGATATCACCATCCTGGACGGCAAGATCAGCAAGGTCCATTGCGAAATAAGCGTGATCCGCAGGGGCAGTGTCATCGAGCAGATCGGCATTCGCGACCTCGATTCGACCAACGGCACCTATGTCAACGGCGAGTCCGTCAGCCAGGTCACCTTGAAGGCCGGGGACAAGATCCAGGCCGGGGACACGGTGCTGCAACTGAGCTACAGTGATGAGATCGAGAAGGAATACCATGCCAAGCTGTTTAATTTCGCTGCCCGCGACGCGCTGACCGGGCTGTACAACAAGAGGTTCATGCTCAATGAACTCGAAAATTACAGCCGCATCACCCGGCGCAGCGGCCGGGCCTTCAGCATCATCATGATCGACATTGACGACTTCAAGCAGATCAACGACCGCTTCGGGCACCTGTCCGGCGATGAATATTTAAAACACCTCGCCGAACTGGTCATCCATTCCCTGCGCGACCAGGACATTGCCGGCCGGATCGGCGGCGAGGAGTTCCTGATCATATTGCCGGAAACCGCGATCGACGGCGCTTTCCAGCTGGCGGTCCGCATCCGCAAAAACATCGAGCAATTCGTCCTGCGCTATCAGAATTCCGAGATCCGCACCACCATCAGCGCCGGCGTCTGCCAGTTCGATAAGTCCCTCAAGGATGTCAAGGAATTCCTGGACCTGGCCGACCAGGCCATGTACGAAGCCAAGAAGTCGGAAAAGAACAAGGTGATGCAGGCCCTGTTTTCCACCATGGCCGAAAAATAAAAATAGGGTATAGGGTACAGGGGACAGGGTTTAGGGGAAGACAAACGAGCCACGAACCAACTCGGGTTCTTCCTCGTCACGCGTCACGCGTCACGCGTTACGCGTCACGTATAGTTCATTTTTTTCTACAACATTGAACATCGAACTCCGAACCTCAGCAATAGGGTACAGGCGAAGACAAGCGAGCCACGAACGAGCTCGGTTTTTGCTTGATACCAATCACTATTCACTTATCACTTTGGATCAAATTAGGTATTTTTCAGCGGATTTTTCGGAACCATTTCCGGCCTCAATACGTCTAATTCACTAAGGAAACGCAATGAAAAAAATCATTCTATTCATAATTGTAATGCAGGGAGCTGCCGGCGCCATGGCTGCGAAAAACGGCAGCGACCCGAAAGAAGAGTGGCAGCCCAAGGTCGTTGCCGCCCGGCGGCTGAGCGAAAGGGTGGTCCTGGACGGCCACCTCGATGAGCAGTCCTGGCAGGGGACGGCCATCAGCGGCTTCACCCAAAACGATCCCGATGACGGCAAGCCCGCAACCGAAAAGACCGAGGTCTGGCTGGCCTACGACGACGAGGCCATCTACGTGGCGGCCCGCATGCACGACTCGGAGCCGGCGAAGATCATCAGCCTGCTGGCGCGCCGGGACGATTTCGTCGAGGCCGACTACTTCATCTTCTACGTCGATCCCTACAACGACAAGCGCAGCGGCTTCAAGTTCGCCATCAACCCCTCGGGGTCCCTTGCCGACTGGAGCCTGTACAATGACGAGTGGGATGACGTCTCCTGGGACGGCCATTGGCAGGGGCGGGCCCGGCGCGATGAGCAGGGCTGGACAGCTGAAATGAAGATCCCCTTCGACCAGCTGCGCTTCAAGAAACAGGAAGGCGACGATTATACCTGGGGAGTCAACTTCCGGCGCCATATCAAAAGAAAGAACGAGATCACCTCTTTTTCATGGAAATCCAAGACCGAGAGCGGCTTCGTGTCGCGCTTCGCCCGCCTGGAGGGGATCAAGGACATCGAGCCGAAAAAACTCCTTGAGTTCACGCCCTATGCTGTGAGCAAGGCCAATTTCCTGCGCGCCGAGGAGGGGAATCCTTTCCGCAGCGGCGAGGAATACACGATAAACGGCGGACTGGACCTGAAGCTGGGACTGAGCAACAGCCTGACCCTCGATCTGTCGCTCAACCCCGATTTCGGCCAGGTGGAAGTGGACCCGGCCGTGATCAACCTCAGCGCCGCCGAAAGTTATTACTCGGAGAAGCGCCCCCTGTTTCTCGAGGGCGCCCCCATATTCAGGTTCGGGGAGGGCGGCGCCGGCGACCGCATCGGTGCCGACTGGGGCGATCCGCAGTTCTTCTACAGCCGCCGCATCGGCCGTTCGCCCCAGGGCTCGACCGGGAGCGAAGGCTATGCCGACATCCCGGAATGGTCCACCATCATCGGCGCGGCGAAGCTCAGCGGCAAGATCGGCCGCGGCTGGAGCCTTGGCCTGCTGAGCGCCCTGACCGAGAGGGAATACGCCGCTGTGGACCAGGGGGGAGTGCGCTCGACCGTCGAGGTGGAGCCGTTCACGAACTATTCGGTGCTGCGCGCCCAGAAGGAAATTCACCAGGGGCGGCAGGGGCTGGGCTTCATCGCCACTTCGCTGCTGAGGAGCTTCCAGAGCGACTCCCTGGCCGAAGCGCTTCCCGGCCAGGCCTTCGCGCTGGGAGTCGACGGCTGGACCTTCCTGGACAAGGAGCGGGTGTGGGTGGCGACCGGCTGGCTCGGCCTTACTTCGATGCAGGGCTCGCGGGAGAGCATCGCCGGCCTGCAGAGGTCATTCCCCCACTATTTCCAGCGGCCCGATGCCGACCATGTCCTTTTCGATCCCGAGGCCACTTCACTGAACGGCTGGGCCGGCCGCTTCACCCTCAACAAGCAGAAGGGCAATGTCATGTTCAACGCCGCCCTGGGGATCATTTCGCCGGGCTTCGATTCCCGCGACATGGGCTTCCAATGGGACGGCGATGTGGTCAACGGCCACGTCATGGTCGGCTACCGCTCCTATAAAAAATGGTGGGCCGTCAAGAACTGGAACCTGCTGCTCTTCACCCAGCGCAATTACAATTTCAGTGGCGACCTTGTCGGCGAGCAGCGGCTGATCGCCATCAGCAATGTCACCTTCACGAACTTCTGGGAATTCTATTTCCAGATGAGCCACAATCCCGGCTCGTGGGACCAGACGCGGACGCGCGGCGGGCCGCTGATGCGCCTGCAAAACTACAACTGGTACGACTGGGGGGTATGGAGCGACGGCCGCCGTCCCCTGGTGCTGAGCTTCGGCGGCTATCACCTGCTTTCCGACTGGGGGCGCACCACCCATCAGGGCACGGTGACCCTGCGCTGGAAACCGCGCGCCAACCTCTCGCTCTCCGTGTCGCCCAGCTACGAGCGCCTGCGCAACGGCTCGCAGTGGGTGACCCGCGTCGACGACCCGCTGATGACGAGCACCTATGGTTCCCGCTATATCTTTGCCGACCTGGACCAGAAGACGCTTGCCTGTTCGATTCGCCTGAACTGGATCTTTTCGCCCCAGCTCAGCCTGCAGGCCTACATCCAGCCCTTTATCGCCGTCGGTGCCTACAAGGGTTTCAAGGAGTTCGCTCAACCGCGCACCTACGATTTCAATGTCTACGGCAGCGGTACCTCTTCCATTGCCTACGATGGCGGAGAATACTCCGTCATCCCGGGCGACGGCGGCGCCCCGTTTACCCTGGACGACCCCGATTTCAACTACAAGTCGCTGCGCGGCACCGTGGTGCTGCGCTGGGAATACCGCCTGGGCTCGACCCTCTACCTGGTCTGGACGCAGAACCGGTCCGATTTCGAAAATCCCGGCAACCTTTCCCTGGGCCGCGACCTCGGCGCCATGCTGCGCGCCCCCGGCGACAACATCATCATGCTCAAGCTCACATACCGTTTCAAGATCTAGGTTTCGGGGGCGCTCCTATGGATATCGTTTGCTATCCCGGGCGGGTTTAAAACCCGCCCCTACGATTTCATTTGATCGTTTTTGTTTGGGTCATTCGATCATTGGAATTTGGTATTTGTTTGTGATTTGCTGCTTGGGATTTGGAATTTTATTCTTGCCTCGTCGCTTGTCACGATAGTTCGATAGGAATTTGCTGGCGGGGGTAGGATACTCGGATCGACACTTTGGCAAGTGTCGCTCCTCGGGTCTCGGCGTTCGCTTCGCGTCCGCCTCGGCTTGAACCTGCGACCTTTGGGTTAAGAGAAAAAAGATATTTCTATAACCCCTATTTCTCGTCGACCTTCTCTATGGATTCTTGAACTACCTCCAACTGGTAGACCACAGGTAAAAATCCTTTGAACCGACGGTTGGACGCATACGGATCGACGAAGAGCCCATCGGCCACGAGTTCTCGGTTGGCAATGCCAAAGATATAGTGCCAGATCCAAAAGAAGCTATTCGCTAGCGGAACGTTGCAGCGCCGAGGCGTGAGAGTAGACAATTCTTCGCAGACTTGGGTATATCGTTCGTCATACCATTTCATCATGACTTGCTGTCCGAGAGAACGAAGTCTCCGGACCATAGGCCGGTCTTTCTCTGTCAGGATAGGGACCAGAGATCGATACAGGCCATCGGATGCGACCA
>DATKZA010000027.1:0-10861 GCA_035528155.1 Patescibacteria group bacterium
CCGCCGCTCGCTGCTGGCTTCTCCCTCCTGGAAACGGTCGCGCTTCTCGCCCGGACTTTTTCTCAATTATCTGAAAGTGTCCTGTCGCAAGCTGGTCCGGCAGAAAGGCTACTCGCTGATCAACATTGCCGGCCTGGCCGTTGGCATGGCCTGCTGCCTGCTGATTCTCCTGTTTATCAAGGACGAACTCAGTTACGACCGCTACAACCAAAAGGCTGACCGCATCTTCCGCGTGACTGAGTTTGCCCGATTCGCCGGCCAGGAAGCAAATATCGGAACTGTGCCGGCGCCGCTGGCGGCGGCCTGCCTTCAGGAATTTCCGGAGGTGGAGGCGACGGTGCGCTTCCGCGAGCAGGGCAATATCATTGTCCAGCACGGCGAGCGGAGCTACACCGAATCCCGATTGATGTTTGCCGATTCCTCGATTTTCCAGGTCTTTACCCTGCCGCTGCGACGCGGTAATCCGCAAACCGCGCTGGCTGAGCCGCGCACGATCGTGCTCAGCGAAACCGCGGCGCGCAAGTACTTCGGCGTTGTTGACCCGGTCGGCCGGTTACTGCGCCTGGACAACCGGGAAAATTACCGGATCAGCGGCGTCTTCCGCGACATTCCGGCCAACTCGCACTTCCGCTTCGATATGATCGCCTCGCTGGAATCCCTTGAGGAGAGCCGCCAGACGCACTGGATCTACAATAATTTTTTCACCTACCTGCTGCTGCGGCCGGGAAGCGACCCGGTCGCCTTGCAGGCCAAGTTCCCGGACTTCATCCGCAAATACTTGGGACCCTGGATCAGCCAGAACCTCGGCCGCTCCATCGATGAACTGTTCGCCTCCGGCGTCCGGCTGGAATTCTATCTGCAGCCGTTGCCCGACATCCATCTGCACTCGCAGTTGAAGACCGAGATCAATGTCAACGGCGATATCCGTGTGATCTATCTCTTTTCCGCCATCGCCCTGCTGATCCTGGCCATCGCCGCCATCAACTTCATCAACCTGGCCACGGCCCGTTCGGCCGGAAGATCCAGGGAGGCGGGAATCAGGAAAGTGTTGGGTTCAGAACGTCGGCAGCTGGTGCGCCAATTCCTGGCCGATTCGCTGCTGTTGAGCGCATTGGCCATTCTTCTGGCACTGCTGCTGACCGCCATCGCCTTGCCCTGGTTCAACAAACTTACCGCCAAGGAAATCGATTGGAGCGGAGCCGGGATCGGATTTGTGGCCGCTTCGGCGGCACTGATGACCCTGCTGGTCGGCGTGTTGGCAGGCCTCTACCCGGCCTGGAAGCTGGCGGGGGCCCGGCCGGCGGAAGTGCTGAAGGGCAAACTGGCGGCTGGAGTGCGCGGCGGCCGGTTGCGCGCCGTGCTGGTGGTGTTCCAGTTCGCCATTTCCATGATCCTGATCATCGGCACATTGGTGGTATTTCGCCAGCTCCATTTCATCCAGAATAAGAACCTGGGCTTTGACAAGGACCAGGTACTGGTGCTGCAGAATGCCTATTTGTTGGAAAAACAAACCGTCACTTTTAAAAACGAGATGCTGAAGCATCCCGCCTTTGTCAGCGCTTCGGTATCGGGATATCTTCCCGTCCCCCCATCCGATAGCTGTAACGCCTCTCTTTTCCCCAAGGGAAATGTAATAAGCAGCCGCGCTGTCAATGCCCAAAACTGGACGGTCGATACCGATTACATCAAAACCATGGGCATGAAGATCGCGTCCGGCCGGGATTTCGCCAAGAATGCTCCGGCCGACGACACGGCCGTGATCATCAACCAGGCTGCGGCTCGCCAGTTCGGCTGGCAGGAACCCCTGGGCCGGCAAATCAGCTTTCCGCGAGCGGATGCCAGCGATCTAAAAACATTCATCGACCGGACCGTGATCGGCGTGGTCGAGGATTTTCACTTCGAATCCCTCCACAGCCCTATCGGCCCGCTGGTGATGTTTCTGGGTGAGAACCTTAGCCGGATATCGTTCCGCTTCCAGGCGCAAAATACGACGACCGTACTTGCCGAGCTGAAACGGCAATGGCAGCATTTCGCCCCCGGGCAGCCATTTGAATATACTTTCATGGATGAGCGTTTTGCCGAACTGTATCGCGCCGAACAGCGATTGGGAACGATCTTCAGCGTGTTCTCGGGCCTGGCCATCTTCGTCGCCTGCCTGGGCCTGCTGGCCCTGGCCTCGTTCATGGCCGAACGCCGCACCAAGGAGATCGGCATCCGCAAGGTCCTGGGCGCGTCCGTTTCGGAAATGATCGTCTTGCTTTCACGCGAATTCGTCAAATGGGTGGTCATCGCCGCCCTGGTCGCCTGGCCCATAGCCTATTACGCCATGAACCGCTGGCTCCAGGGCTTTGCCTACCGCACCGACATCGGCATCGGCCTGTTCTTGCTTGCAAGCCTTTCGGCCCTGTTGATCGCCATACTGACAGTGAGTTTCCAAGCATTCCGCGCCGCCCGGGCCAACCCGGTGGACAACTTACGCTATGAGTAAAAAGGTGAACCATGTTTGACCTGAAGGAAGCCATCAATGATTGGAAGCGCTCCCTGCGCAAGCTGGAATCATTCGAGGACGGCGCCATCGCCGAACTCGAGTCGCATCTGCTCGACGAGTTCGACAAACAGAGACAAAACGGACTGGCCGAAGAAGAGGCATTTTCTGCAGCGATAAAAAAAATCGGCCGGCCCGAGGATGTGGGCGGCGAGTATTTCAAGGAGAGCCGCCGCTCGCTGTTGGCTTCGCCCTCCTGGCAGAAATCTCGTTTCTCCCCGGCGCTCCTGCTCAATTACCTGAAGGTGGCCTGGCGCCGGATCGTCCGCCAGAGAGGCTATTCCTTCATCAATATCTTCGGCCTGGCCCTGGGCCTGGCCTGCTGCCTGCTGATCACCCTGCTGGTGCTGGACGAGCTGAGCTTCGACCGCTTCCACCGGAACAAGGCCGATCTCTTCCGGGTCGAGGGCGACATGAATGTCTCTGACCGGAGCTGCCGCGTGGTGGCCACCCCGGCCCCGCTGGCGCCGGCGCTGGAGAGCGAGGTCCCGGAGATCGCCGCCGCCAGCCGCTGTGTTTCCGCCGGGGAGGTGCTCCTGCAGAGCGGCGGGCGCGCCTTTTACGAGGGAGAGGCATTCGCCGTTGACCCTTCCTTCCTGCGGATGTTCACTTTCCCGTTGCGCCGCGGCGACAGCCGCACCGCCCTCTCCGGCCCTGACTCGATCGTCATCAGCGGGGAACTCGCGGAAAAATTCTTCCCCGGCCTCGATCCCCTGGGCCAGGTGCTCCGGATCGACGAGCAGCTCGACCTGCGGATCAGCGGCGTGCTGGAGAAGGTGCCGCACAACTCCTCGCTACGCTTCCAGGCGCTCCTGCCCTTCTCCTTCATGAAGGCCACCAACCGCGGCAGCGACAACTGGGGCGACGGCACGGTGCAGACCTACGTCCAGCTCCGGTCCGGAGCTTCGCCCGCCGTGGTCAGCGGCAAGATCACCGGATTCATCCGCGCCCGCCGCAGCGAAGACCGCACCACGCTCGATCTTCGGCCCTTGACCGGCATTCATCTCCACGCCTACAGTGGCTACGAGACGGGGAACACGCATCTCCTGTTTATCATCCTACTCTCCGTCATCGCCCTGATCGTGCTGCTCATTGCCTGCATCAACTTCATGAACCTGAGCACGGCGCGCTCGGCCAGCCGGGCCCTGGAGGTGGGCATGCGCAAGGTGGTCGGAGCGGGCCGGGGCCAGCTGGTCCGCCAGTTCTACCTGGAGGCGTTCCTGCTCTGCCTGCTGGCGCTGGGGGCCGGCCTGCTGTTGGCCTCCTTGGTGCTGCCGCTTTTCAACTCCCTCACCCAGAGGGAGCTCGGCTTCGGGGTCGCCGGTTTTCCCACCTTCCTGGCCGTACTGGTCGCCGTCACCGTGCTCACCGGCCTGGCGGCCGGCTCCTACCCGGCCCTGCTCCTCTCCTCGTTCCAGCCGGCGAAGGTGCTCAAGGGGGAGCGGACCCGGGGCGGGGGCGAGAAACTGCGCCGCCTGCTGGTCGTCCTCCAGTTCACCCTCTCGATATTCCTGGTCATCTGCACCCTGACGGTCTCGCACCAGCTTCGCTACCTGCAGAACAAGGAGCTGGGCTACGACACCCGCAACCTCCTCACCGTTCCCCTGCGCCTGGAGGCGCTGCGGGTGTTCCCGGTCCTGAAAGCGGAGTGGCTCCGGATCCCCAACGTGCAGGCGGTGGGCGGCTGCCGGGAGCTGCCCCTGTTTATCGGATCGTTCATGAACAGCCCTCAGTGGCCGGGCAAGGATCCCCAGATGAAGCCGCTGGTCGGCACCACCCGGATCGACGCCGGCTTCGTCGCCGCCATGGGCATCGCCATGAAGGAGGGCAGCCCCGGCACCGAGGACGAAGTTGAAACCAGCCCCGGTTCCGCCCGGTTCCTGGTCAACGAGGAACTGGCCGCGCTCATCAACCAAAAGCCGATCCTCGGCACGCCCTTCAGCGGCTGGGACCGCAAGGGGACGATCGCCGGGGTGATGAAGAACTTCCATTTCCAGTCGCTGGAGGTCCGGGTGGAGCCGCTGGCCTTCATCGTCGAGGCCGCCGACCTGCGCCAAATGGTGGTGCGCCTGGGCAGCGGCGACGCGGGGCGGACGGTGGCGGCGATGAAGCGGGCCTGGCAGCGCCTGCTGCCGGGAATCCCCTTCGAGCAAGATTTCTACGCGGCGCGGATCGAAAAGATCTACCGCGGCCCGGAAATTCTGGGCACGGTCATCGCCGTTTTTGCCGCTTTCACAGTGATCATCGCCTGCCTGGGCCTGTTCGGGCTCGCCTCGTTCATCGCCCAGGCGCGCACCAAGGAGATCGGCGTGCGCAAGGCGCTCGGCGCCTCGGCGGCTGAGATCGTCTCTCTGCTGACCCGCGATTTCCTGCGCCCCGTCCTGCTGGCCAACTTGGTCGCCTGGCCGCTGGCCTTCCTGGCCATGAACGGCTTGCTGCGGAACTTCGCCTACCACGCCTCCATCAGCCCGTGGGCCTTCCCGGCCTCCGGCCTGCTGGCCCTGGCCGTGGCCGCGGCCACGGTGGGCCTCCAGTCCTCCCGCGCCGCGCGGGCCAATCCGGTCGACAGCCTGCGCTATGAATAAGCGAAAACAGGAGACCGGGAAAAAAAGAATATAGTTAAATCTTTTCGGTCTGCGGTCTGCGGCAAAAAACCGGGAAGTTGTTTTTTTATCGATTTTGCGGTATGTTGTTTTTTTCTTGCCAAAGATAGAGAAACCAAAAAGCGATTTTTTGTTGGAGGAAAGGTGGGCAGAAAAGTAACGATCTGGCTTGTTTTCCTAATTGCGTTCGGCGCCCTGGTGCCGGTCCGGGCGGCGGAAGACACGGACGCTAATCCCCGCTTGCAACTGTTCTTCTGGGAACGGATCCGCCAGGAGAGCTGGGACAACACCATGAGCCTTAACGACAGCGGCAGCGACTCCAGCGCCTACCTGCGCCTGCGCACCAGCCTCGGCGGCCAGTGGCGCCCCGATCGAACCTGGGAGGTCAACCTGCGCCTGACCAACGAGAACCGCCTTTACCTGGCGCCCAAGAGCGATCCCAAGCTGAAAAAGAATTACGACTTCAACGAAGTGTTCATCGACCTGCTGAACGTCAAGTGGAAGAATCCCGGGCGCCTGCCCCTGACCGTCACCCTGGGCCGCCAGGAGCTGATGCTGGGCGAAGGATTTCTGATATTCGACGGCGGGCCGCTCGACGGCTCGCGCTCAGCCTACTTCAACGGCCTGCGCCTCGACTACTCCCTGAAAAACAGGAACAACCTGACCTTCTTTTTCGTCCGCCAGCCCAGGACCGACACCCTGCTGCCGCTGATCAACGACAAGGAACAGCCGCTGCTGGAGCAGGAGGAACAGGGGCTGGGCTTTTACTTCAGCGGCCGCTTAAAAAAAACCGCCCTCGATGCCTACCTTTTCCGCAAGGACACCTTTCAGAACGGTCTCCTGCCCGCAGGCGCCCTCCACGTGGCCGGCAGCCGCGCCGTCGTCCCCTTCACCGAAAAACTCTCGCTGACCGGCGAGGGGGCGCTGCAGCTGGGAACGCTCGGGGACAACCAGCGCAGCGGCCTGGGCGGCTATTTTCATCTGGATTACAAGGGGGCCTGGCGTTTCCCCCTCCCGGCCCAGCTGACCTTGGGCGGCATTTACTTAAGCGGCGACGACCCGGAAACGGCACGCCACGAAGGCTGGGACGCGGCCTTCAGCCGCTGGCCCAAATGGAGCGATTCCCTGATCTATCTGATGGCCAGGGAAACCCGGGTGGCCGACTGGACCAATTTCATCTCCCTTTACGCCAACCTGCTGTTCGAACCTCTGGAAAAAGTCAAACTGAACCTGAGCTGGCACCGGCTGACGGCGCCCCAAAAAACACCGCCCTCGGCCCTGCTCAGCGGCAGCGGCCGCAGCCGTGGTGATTTGTTCATCGTGAAAATCATGATTGATATCGGCAAAAACCTGGCCGGACGCTTTATCTGGGAAAACTTCCGCCCCGGCAATTTCTATTTCGCCGGCGCCGACTCCTACAACTGGATCCAGTTCGAATTGTTTTTCCGTTTTTAAAAAGGAGAAAAGCAATGATTTTTAAAATTTTAATTCTGGCTGTATACGTGCTGCTGATCGTGGCCATCGGCGTGCTGCGCGGCAGGAAGACGGCGTCCTTCAAGGACTTTTTCCTGGGCGGCGGCGACATCGGCCCATGGATGACGGCCTTCACCTATGGCGCGGCCTATTTTTCAGCTGTGGTATTCATCGGCTTCTCCGGAAAAATCGGCTGGCAATTCGGATATTCCGGGCTTTGGATCGCGTTGGGCAACTCGCTGCTCGGCGTGCTGATCGTCTGGTGGCTGCTGGGCCACCGCATCAAGGAAATGGCCCAGGAATACCAGGTGTCCACCATGGCCGAGTATTTCGAAAAACGCTATAAAAGCAAATTTCTGAAAATATTTTCTTCCGTCTCCATATTCGTTTTCTTCATTCCCTATTCGGCCGCTGTCTTCATCGGCCTCTCCTACCTGTTCAAGCTGAATTTCAACACCGCCTACTGGCAAGCCCTGGTCTTCATGGGGCTGTTCACGACCGTATACCTGGTCTTGGGCGGCTACAAGTCCATGACCATGATCGATGTGTTCTTCGGCATGCTGATGCTGGTCGGCGGCGGCATCATCATCTTCAGCATTCTGGGCAAAACCGGGGGCCTGGCCGCGGCCACAACCCAGCTGACCGCCATCGACCCCAAATTGACCGCGGCGATAGGTCCGCCCGGCATCTGGCCGCTGTTCTGCCTGGTGTTCCTGACTTCCGTGGCCCCTTTCGCCATGCCGCAGCTGGTGCAGAAATTTTACGCGGTGAAGGACAAAAAGGCCATCCGCGCCGGCATGTGGGTTTCGACCGCTTTCGCCGTGATCCTTTTAACCATCGCTTATTTTTCCGGCAGCCTGTCGCGCCTGTTCCTTTCGCCGCAAAATGCCCCGGCGGCTTTCCTCAACGGCAAGCCGGTGTTCGACTCCCTGATCCCGGAGATGCTGATCCGGGTCGTTCCCGGATCATTATCCGTATTCATCCTGCTGCTGATCCTTTCGGCCTCGATGTCCACCCTGGCAGCCCTGGTCCTGATCTCCAGTTCAGCCGTCGCCAAGGATCTCTATGCCGGCTTCATCAATCCCAACGTATCCGACCGCAAGCTGACGCGGCTGATGCGGTTTTTAAGCGCTTTCTTCATTTTGCTGTCGGTGATCCTGGCCTATTTCCGGCCGGCTACAATTGTTTCTATTTTAGGCATTTCATGGGGAGCCATCGGTTCGGTATTCCTGGGACCGTTTGTATGGGGACTCTTGAGTAAAAAAGTGAACCGGCTCGGCGCCGTCACCTCGTCGGTCCTGGGCCTGAGCGTGTGCCTGTTGCTCTATTTTTCGGGCCGCCCCTCTCCCGAAGCCGGCACCGTGGGCATGCTGATCTCCCTGGCGGCCAATCCCCTGTTCAGTTTGTTCGCTAAAAAAAAAACGCCCCAGGCCCGGTCCTGAGGCGTGATCCCGAACCAAAACCTGGCCTCGAATAATGGATCACGAAAATTCTTTGCGGCCGGCGAAAATTTTTGGCGATCCGTGAGATAAAGCGGGGTGTTCTTCTATTTAACAGCATTCATCCTGAGGAGGAAACCATGAAGAAAGGCCTTCTACTGCTGACCGTATTGTTGAGCATGATGTCGATTGGATACACCGCGAACCAAGGCATCACCGTCGGCACCCCCTACCTGGCCACCCAGTGGTGCAAAGGCAATAACCTGGACATCGGCTGGAGCCGCTGGGGCGACTGGAGCAAGCTGGACCAGGACCCGGGCAACCTGCAGGTCAGGATAGTGCTGGTGCAGGTGGGCGTCCAGGCGCGGCCCAGGGTCATCGCCGCCCATGCGCCCGCGCACCTGCCCCGCAGCAAGTCCGTCGGCAAATTCAGCTGGCCGATCCCCCTCGATATAGCCCCCGGTGATTACCGTGTCAGGGTCATGACCCTGAACAAGCTCTTCCATAGCGAGAGCGAAGTGTTTATCATCAAATCCTGCCAGCAGGTGGTGCGCCTGGACCCGCGCCTGGTTACCAAGGCCACGGAGTTCGCAGTCTTGAGCACCGGCCGCATCGGCGGCCGGGTGAACGGTTCGACCCAGAGCAACCTGCTGGCCGCTCGCAAGATCCGCGTCCTGCTGAAAAAAGCGGGGGCGCTGGTCAGCTCAAAGGAATATACCCTCGATGCCCAGGGCAGCGCCAATTACCAGTTCGACCACCTGATGATGGGAACTTTCGAGGTCTCGGTCGAAAAAGTGCCCACGCCCATGCCCGCCGGCGCGCTGAACGTGTGTTTCCAGGGCACGGCGCCCACCCAGCGCACCGTGGTCATCGCCAGCGGCAGCACCGACATCACCGGCCAGGATTTCGCCATCCAGTACGACATCGCCTTCAACATGAACGGCCTTTGCTGGTGACCAGGTCCCCAGGCTTTGAATTTGCATAGAGCCCGCAAAAATTCGCGGGATTCAAAGCGATCAATCCTGGGGAGAAGTTGAAGAAATTCTTTTAAAACAAACGGCTACTGCACGACCTGGTCCCACTTTTTGCCGCCCTTGCCCTTGGCCGGTTTGATGAACACCGGGTGGCCCTTGATCTGGCAGCGGTTCATGACCTCGATCACCGAGGCCGCGAAGGTCTGCGGCACGTCGACGAAGCTGAAGCGGTCATGGACGTCGATGGCGCCGATCATGCGCCCGGGCAGGTCGGTTTCGCCGGTGATGGCCCCGACGATATCCCCGGGCCGGATGCGCTGGTTTCGTCCCAGCTTGATCATCAGCCGGGTCATATCTTCCGCTGAAAAGTGAAAGACCGGTTCAACCGTGACGGCAACGTTCGCACCTTTGCCATCCTTTTCCATGGTCATTTTCAACAAGGCGGCGGCCACATCGAGCGAAGAATGGTCATCGCCAATCAGCTTTTCAACCAGGGCAGTATATTTGCCTGATGTTTCCGTTTCCATGATCTGGCGGATTTTTTCCAGCACCGTTCCGCTGCGGATTTCCTCGACATCATCGACCGACGGCAGGCGCTGGCGGCGGATGCGGGTCTTGGCGAATTTCTGGATCTCGGCCAGCTTGCCCATTTCCCGGCCGGCCACGAAGGTGAAAGCCCGGCCGCTTTTGCCGGCCCTGGCCGTGCGCCCGATGCGGTGCACGTAATATTCCTCGTCGCGGGGCACGTCGTAGTTGACCACCACTTCAATATCATCGATGTCGAGGCCGCGCGCCGCCACGTCTGTGGCCACCAGGATTTCCAGGCGGCCGTTGCGGAACTGGTTCATGACCCGATCGCGCAAAACCTGCTTCATGTCGCCGTGCAGGCCGCTGGCCGCGTAGCCGCGCGCCTGCAGTTTTTCGACCAGTTCGTCGACGCGGATCTTGGTGTTGCAGAAGATCAGGGCCCGCTTCAGGTCGTGGATATCGATCAGGCGCGCCAGGATTTCGGTTTTCTGGAATTCCTTGACTTCAAAATAGTTCTGCTCGACGCCGGGGACGGTAAGGTCTTCGTGAACCACCCGGACCATTTCGGGTTGGTTTTGAAACGCCTTGCTCAGGGAGAGGATGGCTTTGGGCATGGTGGCCGAAAAGAGCAGGGTCTGGTGTCCGGCCGGGGTGGCGCCCAAAATGAACTTCATTTCATCAATGAACCCCATGTCGAGCATCTCGTCGGCCTCATCGAGCACCACCGTGCGCACCGGATCCAGTTTCAGGGTCTTGCGCTCCATGTGGTCGCGGACGCGGCCGGGAGTGCCCACCACCACCTGGACGCCCCGCTGCAGAGCGGCGATCTGGCGCTCGATGGGCTGGCCGCCGTACACGGGAAGGATGCGCAGGTCTTTTTTGTACTTGCCAAGCAGCTTCAGCTCTTCGGCGATCTGCACGGCCAGTTCCCGGGTGGGGCAAAGGATCAGGGCCTGCACTTTTTTCTGGGCTGAATCGATGCGGTCGAGGATGGGGATGCCGAAGGCCGCGGTCTTGCCGGTCCCGGTCTGGGCCTGGCCGATGATGTCGGCCCCGGCCAGGATCGGGCCGATGGCCAATGACTGGATCGGCGTGGCCTCTTCAAAGCCCATCTCGCTGACGGCCTTGTTCATTTCAGGCGAAAGGTCGAAATCGCTAAAATTCTTTTTTAACATGGTTGCTTCCTTTTACATGAGGAAGGGGCGCCGTTTTAATAAGGCTAAGGCCAGAAACGGTCGCTGCACATTGGAAAATCGCAACCATAAAACGCAACCACTATTTGAAGTGAAACGGTTTATT
>DATKZA010000028.1:0-3118 GCA_035528155.1 Patescibacteria group bacterium
GCTTTCACCAGCGGGCAGGCGCAGGGGGCGGGCTTGCCGACTGTTCGCAGGATGCCGGTTTTTTCATTGTACTCGGCCTGTTCGACCCATGCCGTCTTGATTTTTTCGAGGAAGCCCGGAAGGTCGCCGCGGTATTTGCTGAAGAACGGGCCGTAGTCCTGGGCGCATTCGCGGCCCAGGCCCTGCAGGATCTTGCCGCGCGTGGCATCATCGAGCTGCTCGCCCATGACGGACAGCAGCTTGGCGAAGCGTTCGCGCGCCCCTTCCAACTGCTGCTTCAGCATCTCAACATCTTCCGGGACAGCTGCCGGCACGGCCGTGTCCGCGTCCGCGGCCCGGGCCGCCAGCGGGGCCAGCAAACCAAGCACGCCGCAGCCGCAAATGCCGGCGCCGCACGTCTTAAAAAAGTCATTTCGTTTCATTTATTGCTCCTTATTAATTGATAACGTTCAGTAAGCCGGCGTTAAAATTGTCATGCATCGAGAATGATACGGCGATTTTCAGCCGACAGTTATCAGGAAACCGCATATTTCGCAAAAATCATGCGAATTCCCGATCCCTGGCCTCGGGCCTGACCCCGGAGCTTCCGGAAACCTACCCCGATGCCATCCTCTTGAACGACTGCCTTTGAAAATTGACAAACAGCTTTGATATGCTAAAATGGCCGCACATGGTTCTTGTAACAAACTAGAAATTCGCATGGCCCGGCCGCCTCATTGAAGTGAGGACAACTCTCTCCCCCAATGACGGAAGGGAGCGTGCGGTTTCTCCCGGCAAAAACGATTCCCGACGAATGAAAGGGGTGATTCCCTTTCCACGAAAAAAAAGGAGACAAAACAATGGATTTGCAAGAACAAATGGATTTCATTCACGAGATATTTCCCGCGTCGCTGCCCCGCCTGGGGGCCGGGGATGACGCCTCGACGAAAAAAGCGCTGGCCGTGTTGCTCGACAAAGCATCATCCCCCCGGGATGATCTTCGTTCGCGGAAATTAAGGGTGCTGGATATCGGCTGCGGGAACGGTGGGCAGACGATCCAGCTGGCCAAAGAGATCGACGGGACGATCCTGGCCGTGGACAACCACCAGCCTTACCTGGACGAGCTGCAGCGCCGGGCCAGTGCCGCCGGCGTTGCCGATAAAATCCAAACCCGCCTGAAAGACATGCATGGCCTGGGAGCGGAGGAGGGAGTGTTCGACCTGGCCTGGTGCGAGGGCGCTATCTTCATCATGGGCTTCGAAGCCGGCCTTGCCGCCTGGCGCTCCCTGCTGGCGGCGGGCGGGCTGCTGGCGGTCAGCGACATGGCCTGGTTCAGGCCCGGCGCGCCGGATGAATGCCGCCGTTTCTTTGCCGAGGCGTACCCCGCCATGGCCGACGTGGAGGCCAACCTGGCGACGATCAGGGCTTGCGGCTACAAGCTGATCGGCCACTTCCGGCAGCCGGAATCGGCCTGGTGGGATGAGTATTACAATCCGCTCGGTGATCACCTGCCCGCGCTGCAGGCGCGGCACGCCGCGCATGCGGAAAAGCTGGCGATGCTCGCCGCCATCCAGACGGAGATCGATCTTTACCGCAAGCACGCCGATTACTACGGACACGTTTTTTATTTGATGCAGCGCGGTTGAAAACAGGTTGGGTCGCCTGCCGGCAGCAGTTGCGCTCAGCAGGCGGCCTGGCCATCCTGACCAAAACATCTTAGTTCGAGATCTCTGTCTTCTTTAGACAGGAGACCAATACAGAATTAAAAATGTAATAATGTAAGACCTGACACCAATTCCTGCGGATGAATTGATCAGGCAATTATCTGGCGGAAAGTCAAAAAAGTCAGACACCGTCCCCCAAGCTTCTCCCCGGCCTTCCCTCCAGGCGGCAAACAAACCAACATGGGAGAAGTTCGCCCCTAGAGCCCCTCCTGGCACTCGAGGGCGTCGCGCTCCAGCAGCCCGGCGCTGGTGCGCTCCTTGCCAATGTAGCGGACGAGCAGCCAGGCCGCCGACGACTCGTTGACCAAGCCGATCGCCTCGACCCAGTCGCCTTGGACGACGTAGCCGGGGCGCTGGTCGGAAGGCAGCGTGCCGACGACGAAGAAGTGCGCCTTGAGAACGATGACCTGGCAGCGGTAGGCGGGCTTCCAGGAATCCGGGGTGAAGGTCTCGCCGGGCCAGCCGGCACCGCAGAAGGAGGCGATGCCGTCGGAGACCTGCATGGTCACCCTTCCATTCTTGGTGGTGAACGTGACGGTGCCCTGGTCGTCGCGGTATTCCCAGCGGCCGTCGCCGACGAAGCCGGCGACGCCGATGCCGTCGCACATGTGGGCGGTGGCGCCGAACACCGCCGAGTAAGAGAACGAGAGCGTGTCGCCGGCGCGCATCAGCGCCAGCGGCCCGTGCTGGCCCATCCAGACGCCGGTCGGGTCGAAGCCGCGGTCGTCGGCGGCCGCCGGAGCATCGGCCACCGCGCCGAGAGCGGCGATCAGCAACAGCAGGCACCCCATTCGCAGTCTCATCCTTGTCTCCTTTCCGCAGCGGGAGCTTTTGCGGCAGATTGTATACAAGTTCTCTCAGGAATGCAACCGCAGCATTTCCCGCTCCGCAGGGCCCGCTCCCGCCGCGGCGCCTGGCGCAGCCCGGAGCAATTCTGACGGTCACGGGAACTCAGCAATTGGGGCCCCGCGGGACCAAGATCGTCAAGTTTGGAAATATGGCGGTTCAGGTCACTGCCTGGGATGAAAACAGCAATGCATTTAAAATCAGGGTCCCGGCGAACGTGATCATAGGCGCCAGGCAAGAACTGTTCATTGAGCGAAACGGTGAACCGATATCAAACAAGCTTTTCGTTAAGATCGGCACTCCACCTCATATCGGCAAATAACAGGGATCGTTCGCAATCCACAGACTAGAGAAAATTGGCATAAGGTCTTTCATTATTACTTTTTCCGATTTTCTTCATATCGCTTAATCGACCGGCTGACGCTGACATAGTGAACCTCAAGATAATCCGCGATCTCTCTCATCGTAAAGCCATGCTGCACATAGGACCGATAAATCAATTCGTCACGGTTTGTGCCTTGCCGCCTGGCGCTCCCTGCTGACGGCGGCCCGGCCGCTTCTGCCACCCT
>DATKZA010000029.1:0-30607 GCA_035528155.1 Patescibacteria group bacterium
TATTATGCGACCCGGGATCGGGCGTTCGAGGTTACCTTGCAGGATCTGGGCAAAGATTTTTTTACTGAGACCGGCTATCTCACCCGCAATGGATTGACGCGGCTCAAGGTCGGCTTCATGCCTCTGGTCTACCCCAAATCCCGGACGTTCTTGCGCATCGATCCCATCTTCCATACGATCAACATCCGGGATAAGTTCAGCGGTCTGCTCGAAACCCAGAACACCTTTTATCTGCGCCTGATTCTGCCCCGTAATACCACGCTCATCACCGGCGGCGGCTATCAGACCGAAGTGTTTGGCGGCCAGCGCTTCGGCAGAAACTTTTTCCGCCTGAGCGGTACGAGCCAGATCAGCAAACAATTGTTGTTGGACGCCTACTATCTCTACAACCAGAAGATCCGCTATGTCGCAGTCCCCTATCAAGGCCGGGGAAGCGATGCCACGTTCAGCATAACCTATCTCCCCTCGCAAAAACTCAACTTCAGCCTGGCCCTGGCCTATTCAGACTTCATCCGCTCAGCTGGCGGTTCTAAGGAATACGATTATGCCATCGTCCGCAGTCAGAACACCTACCAGGTCAACAAGTACCTGTTCTTCCGGGCGATCGGCGAATACAACTCGTTTTACAAGCGATTGCTGATCGATCTGCTCGCTTCTTTCACCTACATTCCGGGCACCGTCGTCCACGTCGGTTATGGCGCCCTATACGAAAAGCTCACCTGGAATGAGGGGGAGTACATTCCGGCCAATCGTTTCCTGGAGACCAAGCGGAGCTTTTTCTTCAAGGTCTCCTATCTCTGGCGGCTTTAACTTGAAAACTCACAAAATTAAGAATTAAAGAAAGTCAATGAACAAGAAGCTTGAAATAGGAGGTTTGGATGAAAAAACATGGCTGCGCAATATTCATATCCATAAGAGAGAGTCACATTGACAAGCTAGTGCTCCTTTTAATAGCGATGTGGTTCATCGTCTCAGGTGACTGTGCTGCTTCCGCAATGCGGCAGGACAACAACTTCACCATGAAAAAACAGAAAAAACTCATTGCTGCGGTTTGCGAGAAACTGGAAAATTTCTACACGTTTCCTGAAGTCGGGCTAAAAACAAGCCAGAGCATACGCAAGAATTTTGCTGAAGGGAAATATGCGGCCTGCAAAACCCCAAGTGAGTTTGTCCGGCAATTGAACAAAGATTTTGAAAAGTACAGCCAGGACAGCCACCTGAAAATTGCATACGATCCCGAAATGGCGGCGCGGATGAGAGAACTTGAGATGACGGGTGAAAAGGACTCATTTGCCGCTTTAAGGGCCGATGAATATCGCTGGGGCAATTTCGGATTTAAAGAGTGCAAAATTCTGGATGGAAATATAGGCTACTTGGACTTCCGGATCTTTTTCCCTCCCAAATATGCCGGAGCCACGGCCGTTGCCGCCATGGATTTTTTTTCGAATTGCCGGGCCCTCATCATCGACCTGCGCAAAAATGGCGGCGGCTGGGATACGATGGTCACCTTTCTCGCCAGCTATTTTTTCGACGCCGAGGAACCAGTCCTTTTCAGCATCAGCCATTCCAAGTTGGATGATGCCTATTATTCATCCGCGACCGAGACGTATGTACCGGGTAAAATCCTTTCTGATATCCCTTTGTACATATTGACATCGGGGATTACGGCGTCGGCAGCAGAAGGATTCGCAAACATCATGAAGCATTTGCATGGTCGAGCAACACTCGTGGGCGAAAAAACGGCCGGAGGCGAACATCCAAGTAATCGTGTGGTCATCGATGACGAATTCATCCTTAAACTACCCTGCTGGCGAAGAATTTATTCTGCCGTTGAAGCAGGTTGGGAAGGCGTGGGTGTAAAACCGGACATCGAGGCGAAAGCGGATAGCGCACTGGTTGTCGCCCATTTGGACGCCTTGAATAAATTGCTGGAAAAGGAAACCGATGAAAAAAGAAGGAATAAATATCGCTGGGCGATTGACGGCGTAAGAACCATGAAGGAGCCCGCCGCAGTCGCAAAAGCGATTCTGCAATCCTATGCAGGGAAATATGGGAAGAAAGTCATTCATTATGAAAATGGTGAATTGCTTTACGAGTTTATAGGTACGATAGCAAAAAGCAGAATGATACCCATCTCTGAGGACTATTTTCTGGTGGAAAACAGCGATGATTTCCGCGTTCGATTTAAAAAAGAAAAGAACAAAATTGTGAGTTTTGAAGAAATATTCGACGATGGCTACATCATCGAAAATAAAAAAGAACAATGATAGGTAAAATTAGAGACAGATCCCATACTTATTCAAAGAAGGGATCAATGGCTTTGGCGCCCTATATGAAAGGATTGTCTGGAATGAAAGGGAGTATCTTCCGGCTGACCGGTTTTTGGAGACCAAGCGGAGCTTTTTCTTCAAGGTCTCCTATCTCTGGCGGTTGTAATTGGTTTTCAATTGAATCAAAATTATATACGAAGGAGGAAAACAATGAAAGCCATGCTTTGCCTAAGAATAATTTTGGCGCTGGTGTGGTTGGCCTCGGGTCTGGCCTCATTTCCCGCTTATGGTCAAGAAACCTTCACTCCCTTGGACCGGAAGAACATGGATCTTTCCATCAGGCCGGGCGACGATTTCTATCGCTACGCCAACGGCCGTTGGATCCAGGCCCTGGCCCTGGCAGAGGACAAGAGTTCCTACAACTCTTTCACCCAGGTTCGCGAACAAAACCGGGAGCGGCTTCACGTTTTGTTCGAGTCGCTGGCCGCCGCGTCGGACTCGGCGGCCAAGGGGAGTCCGGCCCAAAAAGTAGCCGATTTCTATGCCGCCGCCATGGACGCGAAGCAGATCGAAGCCCAAGGCGCCTTGCCTTTGCAGGCGGACTTCGCGCGCATCGACTCCCTGGCCACCATCGCGGACTTGCAGGACCTGGTGGCCGAGATTCACCGCTGCAACGGCAGCGCCCTGTTCGGAGCCGGGGTCGGCGTGGATTTGAAAAACTCCAAAACGTACGCCTTCTATCTGGTCCAGGGCGGGCTGGGCATGCCCGACCGGGACGATTACACCAAAATGGACGAAGATTCCCTGAAACTGCGCAACGAATATCTCAAGCACGTTACGGCCATGTTCGAGCTCCTGGGAGACGACCGGGATCGGGCTGCGGCTGCGGCGGCAACCGTCATGGCCATCGAAAGCCGCTTGGCCCGCAGCTCCCTGACGAACGTGGAATTGCGCAACTTGCCCGCCTTGTACAACAAGATGACGGTTTCGCAACTCCAGGCACAGGCACCTGGCTTCGATTGGGCCCGCTACCTGGAAAAACTGGGCGCCGCCGACGTCTCCGAGATCATCGTCACCGCACCCAAATTCTTCCAGGAAACGGCGACCATGATCGCGCAGATGCCACTGGCCGCATGGAAGACCTACCTGCGCTGGCATATCCTGACGGCCTATGCCCCCTTCCTGTCCACGCCTTTTGCCGGCGAAAACTTCCGCTTTTACTCCCAGGTCATGAAAGGCACTCCGCAGATGGAAGAACGCTGGAAACGCATGGTCTCCTTGACCAGCAGCAGCCTGGGCGAACTGGTGGGGCAGATGTACGTTGAAAAATATTTTCCTCCCTCCTACAAGGAGCGGATGGACGCGCTCGCCCTTAATGTCAAGAAGGCCTTCGAGATTCGTCTGCGGAAACTGAAGTGGATGAGCGAACCCACGCGCCGGGAAGCCCTGGCCAAGCTGAAGGCCATGCGGGTCGAAGTCGGCTATCCCCGCAAATGGGAAGATTATTCCCGGCTTGAAATCGGCCGGGACGCTTTGGTGTCCAATATCAGGCGCGTGGGCCGTTTCGAATTTGAAAAGAATCTGCAACAGCTCGGCCAACCGGTGGACACGGGCCGCTGGGACATGAAACCCCACGAGGTGACCGCCGGCAACGCCATATTGCTGAACAAGCTGATTTTTCCCGCCGGCATCCTGCAGCCGCCGTTCTTTTTTCCCGAGGCCGACGACGCAGTGAACTACGGGGCCATCGGCATGGCCCTGGGCCACGAGATCAGCCATGCCTTCGACGACCAGGGGAGGAATTTCGACAGGAACGCCAACATGCGCGACTGGTGGGCTCCCGGAGATGCGGAAAAATTCAAACAGCAGACCCGGCTTTTGGTGGAGCAATACGGCGCCTTCTCCACGGCGGACGGCGTTCACGTGAACGGCGAACTGAGTCTGGGAGAAAACATCGCCGACTACGCGGGCTTGATCGTCGCCCTGGATGCCTATCACCTCTCGCTGGCAGGGAAGAAGAGGCCGCAGCCGATCGATGGGTTCAGCGACGACCAGCGCTTTTTCCTTGCCTACGCCCAATTGTGGCGGGGCAAGATCCGCGACGAGGCCTTGAAACGCATGATCCAGGAGGACGTCCATCCCTGGGGCGAGTTCCGCGTGAACGGCGCCCTGTTCAACGTCCCGGAATTTTACCTCGTTTTCAATATCAAGCCGGGGGACAAACTCTATCGCCGGCCCGAAAAGAGACCCGTCCTCTGGTAAGAGTCACGCGCTGGCTGTGAAGGGTAGGAACCTTTCGGAGCGCAAGCTCGATCCCGTCGCCGCCGGCCTCTGGTAGGAAAAGGGCAGGAAGAATCGCATTAGGAAAATTCATTTTTTTGAATTTCCATTTCGGGGCCCAAATGCAATATTCAAAAAACCTGACCTCGCTGCTTCGCGAATCGCCAAACCATTTCCGCCGGCCGTACGTATAAAAAAGCAGATCAATGCGGGCAAGGTTTGAGAAAGGAGTCATCATATGAAAAAAAGAATTTTCCTGTGCGCCTTTGTTTTGCTGTTTTCCATTTTCATGGCCGGGAGCAAGGCGGTTGCGGCCGAAACGTCCCCCGAATACGACGCGGTGAAAACAAGCATCGAGCAGTCGATCGGCTGGGCCATCGAGAAGGATTTCGAGGCCATGTTCCGTTTGTGGGCCGACAACCTGTTCCACTTCTGGCTGTTCTCCAACAGCAAAGTGGTCGGCCTGGACAATTTCAAGAAGTATGCCGAGCAGTGGAAGGATCCCGATTTCCGCGGCACGCGCTTCGAATTCAGGGACCTGCGCATCAAGTTCTCGCGCTCCGGCGACGTGGCCTGGTATTCCTGCTACCTCGATGACTGCGGCGCCTTCAAGGGCAAGGAATCCTGCCTGAAAGACGTATTCCAGACCGGGGTGCTGGAAAAAAGGGACGGCCGCTGGGTCCACGTCCTGATGCACGGATCCTACCCGGTCGACAAGATCCCCGAGAATTACGTCAGGAGATTCTATTCAGGCCTGTTCGAAAAAAAGGAGCAGAAATAAGCCCCTTGCCTTTTGTCTTGGGCGCGGTTTGATCAGACTTCGAAAGTTCCCAGGTCCTGGGTGTTGGAGCGGTGTTCCCCGGAAATTTCGTCTTTGCTTATGAAATCGACATTTTTGAACACCTTGCTTTCAAAGACCACCCCGGTTTGATTGTGCAGGGCAAAATACAGGTCGGGATAGGCTTCCAGCGGGCTGTCAAAGGAGCCGGCGGCGGCCAGGTCGAGCAAAATTTCGGCCGTGCCATTTTCATCGAGTCTGGACTCGCCCAGGAAATCATCGCCGACGATATCGTTGTCATACAGTCTGGCCACGTAGTCATTCCCGGATAAAGGTTTTTTGCTTGTCCTGTCGATAAAGCGCGCGATCACCTTGATCATCATTTCCATGGCTTACCCCCTGAGAAAGCATTGTATCAACCGCAAGGAATAAATTCAATCACAATAATAAACTCGTTTTTCTCAATGGGGGCACCGTCTCTCAATCCCCGGCATTGACACCGTCATCGCCAACCTGTGGTAAAATCCCGACAAGCCATCCCCTTCTTGGTTTCGGTCATTGGTATTTGGAACTTGGAATTTATTTGGAATTTGGTGCTTGTGATTTGGGATTTAAGAAGGGCGGGTCCCCCCTGCGGGGACGGACCAATCATATCTGCCAGGATAGGCGGATGATTGGTGCTGCCCGACGCCGCCCCTACATCTTCCCTCGTCACGCGTTACGCGTCACGCGTCACGAAATTAACCGGCCCTTGCCTTCCACATAAACCGCCTATTGCAGTTTTGACAATTTTTCCCTACAATCCCGGTGTGAGCAGAAGCGGTTTTTTTGTCATTCTGCCGGCAGACGAGGTGAAGCGATGAAAAGGAGAATCATTTTCAGCCTGTTGGGGCTGCTGGTATTTTGCGGGTCGGCTTTCGGCCAGGCCCGGCCGCAAGAGAATGGGCTGGCGGGAACCTGGCTTGGGGTTTTGCAGTTCCCCGGAGCGGAATTGCAGCTCGTCTTTCGCATCGCCAAAAATCCCGACGGCACATGGCAGGCGCTGCTGGACAGCCCCGACCAGGGTGCCAAAGACATCCCCACCAGCAAGGTCGTGGTAGAGAACGAGCGCCTGCTGATCGAGGTGCAAGTCGTGGCCGGCGCTTTCGAGGGGAAAATCAAGGCTGATTTCAGCGAAATCTCAGGCCAATGGAAACAGGCCGGCTTGGATATTCCCCTGGTGTTGAAAAAAACAGACCGGGTGCAAGGCCCGAACCGGCCCCAGGAACCGAAAAAACCCTATCCTTATCGCGAAGAGGAAGTCAGTTACGAAAACCCGACGGCCGCAATCAAACTGGCCGGCACGCTGACATTGCCTTCGGGGAACGGACCTTTCCCGGTCGTGCTGCTCATCACCGGTTCGGGACAGCAGGATCGTGATGAAACCGTGATGGGTCACAAGCCCTTCTGGGTGCTCGCCGACTACCTGACCCGCCGGGGCATCGCGGTTCTCCGCGTCGATGACCGGGGCGTGGGCGGCTCGGGCGGCGATCCCGCCCTGGCCACTTCCCTGGATTTCAGCGGCGATGTCCTGGCCGGAATCGCTTATCTCAAAAGCCGCCAGGAGATCGACCCCGGCCGCATCGGACTCATTGGTCACAGCGAAGGCGGATTGATCGCACCGCTGGCGGCCGTGAAAAACCCGAAAGATGTCGCTTTCATTTTGCTCATGGCCGGGCCGGGAATCGTCGGTGAGGATATCCTTCTTCTTCAAGGCAAGCTGATCAACAAGGCAAGCAACGCCAGCGACACCGCCATTGCCCTGGATAACGCCCAGCAGAAAAGAATGTTCCGCATACTCAAGGAAGAAAAAGATGCCGCCGCAATGGAGGCCAAGCTGCGCCAGGCCATGAAGGACACCATGGCCAAAATGAGCGTCGAAGAACAAAAAAAACTCCCGCCCGCCATCCAGGAGGCTTCGCTGCAAATGATCATGTCGCCCTGGTTTCGCTTTTTCCTGACCTATGACCCGCGGCCGACCTTGCAGAAGGTCACATGCCCGCTGCTGGCGATCAACGGCGAAAAGGACCTGCAGGTTCCGGCTGAAGAAAACCTGAAGGCCATTGCCGAGGCCCTGAAAGCCGGCGGCAACGACAAATTCACGGTCAAGCAGCTGTCCGGACTCAATCATCTCTTCCAGACCGCGCCGACCGGATCGCCGAGCGAGTATGCCAAGATCGAAGAGACGATTGCTCCGGCCGCCCTGCGGCTGATCGGCGATTGGATCCTGGAGCGCACCGCGAAATAGAATAGTTTAAATCGGGATCTGCCAGCGCTTGCCTGTCAGGCCACGGGGCAGCGGGCCAGGGCCGTTTGAATTTGCGACAGGATGCGCTCGCGGTCGCGCGGCAGCACTCCCTGCAGGGCGACGGGATTGGAGGCGTGATTGGCGCGGAAAATCGTCCGGCACTGAATGCCGGCGACAAACGCCGCTGCTTCGGAAAAATAATCCCTGAGTCCAAAATCGCGGTAATCGGCAGCGGTGGCCAACGGTGTATGGGCGAGCAGCAGGTTGAGCAGCGAGGTATGGCTGGGCCCGATCTCATTGACCAGCCTGGCCGAGGCTTCGGCGTGCAGCCGCGAGCGCGAGCGGCCGCCCAGGCCGATGACCACCATCACCGACAGGTTCAGACCCGCTTCGACTACGCGGCGGCAGATCTCTGCCATGCGCCGCGCTTCCATGTATTTCCCCATGCGCCGCAACGTCTCTTCGTCGCCCGACTCGAGGCCCAGGTAAACGGTGCGCAATCCCGCCGCCTTCACTTTTAGCAGATCGTCCGCGCTTTTGCCTTCCAGGGAAAAGACCGATCCGTAGGCGCCAAAGCGCCTCACCACGGGAAAAGCGTTCCGCACCTGGGCCATGGCGGCCAGGAAAGCGGGGGGGTCCATTACCAGGGCGTCGCCATCGGCCAGGAAAACTCTGGGTTGGTCGGGCCCATACACTGAGCTCAAATCGCGCAGATGGGAGGCGATCTCTGCGGGAGAGTGAACGCGGAAATCCTTGCCCTTGTACATGGGGCAGAAAAGGCAGCGGTTGTAGGCACAGCCTTCGCTGACCTGGACGATCAGCGAATCGGCCTCGGCCGGCGGCCGGAACAGCGGTTCCGAATAGAGCATGATCCATCATAGCCGTCTTTGCCAGCCGATGCAATTTTTATGGCAAGAAATCAAGCGCCGTCCCTCAAGCCCCGGCCATTTTTCAGTCAGGGCTCAAAGAACTGGACCTTGCTTTCCATAAAATTCTTTTTTTCTGAATTCACACAAACACTTCACATCCATCTATTGACATTGCATACAAATATCCTCAAAATGCAAGCATGGGGAAATTTGATCTTTCTATAAGTTACAATGATTCTCATCCTGTATGGCAAACCCTGTTGCCAGCCTGAAGTTAAAATAATTAATAAAAAAGGTGTATTATATATGAAACAACAACTTTCATTCTGTGCTTTAAGAACATTGTCGGTAGTGATTCTCATAATTGTTGTCACCGGTCTTGTTCCACCCGGCATCCAGGCGCAAAACCTGCTGACATCCAAACAATGGCTGGAAGATTTGGAATTTACTGTTGCAAAATTAAAATCACAACATCCGCATCCTTACTATAAGATCTCAGAAGATGAATTCAACATCATTGTTTCAAAATCCCGTGACGAGATCGAACATTCCCGGTCTGATTTGAAATCCTTCCTTGCTATAAGAAAAGTAATTGCCGGTATCCAAGACGGACATACTCAATTGGGGGGCGGGGGAATATTCGATCTAACCGACTTGAGGTTTCCCTTCCGTTTGGACAATTTTACGGACGGAATTTTTATCACTGTTATAGATAAGGAACATGAAAAGTACCTGGGTTCCCGTGTCGTTGCCATAAACGGCAAATCAATCGGGAAGGTTTTGGCGGTACACGAACAAGTTACGAAAATGGACAACAAGTTTGGTACTATCCGCCCCGCTCTCATGGGATTTACCTTTGCACGTCTCATGAATGGTTTGGGAATTACCAATGATCTGGAGTGCGTAGAACTAGAGTTGATCACGCCTGAAAACAAAACCGAGAAACTCGTTTTGGGATCACTGCAAGACCATAGCATAATTGATTGGTCAAATAGGTTGAATAGCGGTCCTACTGAAAATAAAGAATATGTGTCTCCACCAACAGTACTTGGCGACAAAACACCTCTCCATCTAAAGAAACAGGGTCCCAATGTGGAATTCTACTGGTTTGAACATTTAAAAAACGATAAAGCGATATACTTCCAGTTCAACCAAGTGGGGAATCAACCTAATGGAAAAGAAACATTTGTAAAATTTACAGCCCGTATATGGTCTTATATTGATAAACATAAAAATGAAATTAACAAACTGATCATCGACATCCGCTATAACGATGGCGGCAATGGAAGAATACTTATGCCTTTTCTCAATGAAATTATCAAAAGAGACAATATAAACAAAAGTAACGGTCTGTTTGTTTTGGTTGGCAAAAGGACTTACAGCGCTGCGGTAATTTTTATGACCGAGTTGCAGGAGCACACCAATGCTGTTTTTATAGGTGATCCGCCTGCCTGTCCTTTTAACTTTTTCAGTGATGCCATAACGGTTGGGAATCTACCAAATAGTAGGTTCGCTTTAAGGATAGCCTCAAGGCAAATAGACAATGCATGGTCTAATTTCCGTATCTACTTTCCACCCGACATTCCCGCTCCTTTTACAAGTCAGGATTATTTTTCGGGCAATGACCCTGCTTTGCAATTGGCATTGCATGGAGAAACAAGAACAATTGCGAAGTTTGCCGAGGAGAATGGAGCGGATGCCGCTTTGGAATATTATCAAAAACTGAAGAAAAAATATGCTGATATTGAATGGTGGTCTGGTTTACATCCTGACGCTCTCGAGGGCAATATCAACCAGAACGGTTATAGGCTTTTTGAGAATCAAGATCTCGAATGCGCCTATCAATTATTCAAACTGAATACAATGCTTTTTCCGGCATCAGCCAATACGTGGGACAGTTTGGCAGAATATTACTACAATATAAAAGAGTACGATCTTTCTCTAAAATATTACCAGAGGACAGTAGAAATTAATCCTGACAATGAGCATGGAAAAAAAATGATTGCACTCATTAATGAAAAAAAAAATAACGATTAGAAACAAAAAGGAAATGGGGATCAGGTCTCCAGGTTCCGGAACTCAGCATCTCCCTTCACACCGGCCAGCCATTTTTCTTAAGCCTTTCTCCACCCTTGCCAGCAATTTCTGCAGCGGCTTTTTCCTGGTCAATTCATCGATAAAATAGCGTTCCCATTGGGTATTTCCCACAGATTTCTTTTTTAAGGAGTTTTTGGAAAGATCTCCCTATCGCGATCATTCAGGAATATTTTCATTCTCTCATTTCCTCGGGAAGTGATGTGATAGACTGCCCAGGGGAATTCCATGCCCCCTGCTTAGGCCATGATTTTATCTTATCAGATCAAATGGTATAATGAAAGACCTGATCCTCATGCTTCCCGGTCAATCTGATCCGCTGCCTGGTTCATTGCATCGCGGGTTCCATCAACAAAGTAAAGAAGTCAAGAAGCGAGTAGGATGCGGTAGGATGCTTTCCGAGAAACATAGTAGTATTTCGCTGATTTTCTTCCAAACACTATCACTAACACCAACACCCTCTCTTTCAAGCCATGCCGAAAAAGAGCAGCGCCACGTAGGCGGCGTACAGCGTGAGCAGGATGGCTCCCTCCCACCTGCGGATGCGCCAGGCGCTCCTGATAAAGACCAGGAGCAGCAAGCTGGCCAGGAGCAGGAAGCCCAGCAGCAGGGGCAGCCGCTCCTGGGTGGTTTTCAGCGGCAAGACCAGGCCCGAGACGCCAATGATCAGGCCGATGTTGGTGATGCTCGATCCCAGGATATTGCCCAGGGCGATATTGCCGAAGCCCTTCCTGGCCGCCGACACGGTGACGCTCATTTCGGGCAGCGACGTCCCCAGCGAAACCACGCTGGCGCCAACCAGCACCGGCGGCACCTTCAGGAGCCCGGCAAAATAGACCGCGGCGCCAATGAACAGGTCGGCCCCGAAGGCGATCGCCGCCCCACCGATCAGCATCACCAGCAGGTCCTTGGCGACTCCCTCCCGGAACGCCCGCTCGATCTTCCTGTCGCCCGCCTTGCTGCGGCCGAGGCCGGCCAGGACGCCGTGCTTGATGGTCAGGATGTATTGGAAGCGGAACAGGTAGTTGAGGAAGCGCCTGAAACCGTACTGCCCCTCCAGGCCCGCCTTGGCCGTGAAAAGAAACAGGCTGTAAGCGACGTAAATCAGAAGCATGGCCGCCGCCTCGAGCCGCGAAATGGTCCCGTTCCAGGCGAACAGGCAGAACAGCGCGGTCGTCCCGAGCATGATGTAGCCGTCGCGACCGATCATCTCCCTGCGGGTGCGCACGGCGGCAAGCGTGGCGGCGAGGCCGGTGATCAGCAGCATGTTGGCCACGTTCGAGCCGATGACCGTGCCCAGCACCAGGCCGCCCTGTTTTTTAAAGGCGGCCGCCAGCACTGAGGCGAGCTCGGGTACGGAGGTGCCCAGCGCCACCAGGGTGAGGCCGATGACGAACTCCGAGACGCCAAGCTTCTTGGCCAGCGACGCCGCGGCCTTGACGAAGTAGTCCGCCCCTTTCACCAGCAGCACAAGGCCCAACCCGAACAGCAGCAGTTTTGTCGGCATCATTCTATTTTAACACAACATGGCAAGGGGCATCGCGTCCCGCCATATTGCATTTTCGCTGTGATCGGCAATTTAAATGAAAAACCGCGCCCTGATGCGGTTGGTTTGCGGAAATACTATTTATAGGATATAGTAACAAACAGGCCCGACCGCATTTGGTTGCCAATGCCGCCGGGCGCTGAGGAGGCTGATATGAGTTATGATTTCCAAAGGTTGGAACAGTTGAAAATGCCAAAATTTTCAAAAAAAACCGTCTTGATCGCGGCCGCGGTCCTGTTCGGGCTGGTCGTCGTTTTCGGTTCGGTCTACCAAGTGCAGCCGGAAGAGGTGGGCGTGGTGCTGCGTTTCGGCAAGTACCAGCGCACCAGCGATCCGGGGCTGAACTTCAAGCTGCCGCTGGGGATCGAGGAGCTGATCAAGGTGCCGGTGCAGCGGCAGCTGAAGATGGAATTCGGCTTCCGCACCCTGGATCCCAATATTACTACCACCTACTCAACCCCGGTGGACGCCCAAAAGGAGTCGTCCATGCTCACCGGTGACCTCAACGTCGTGGACGCCGAATGGATCGTGCAGTACCAGATCCGCGACCCCTACAAGTATCTTTTCAAGGTGCGCAACGTCAACGACACCTTCCGCTACATGAATGAGACCGTGGTCAGGAAGGTTATCGGCGACAACAGCGTCGACGAGGTCCTGACCATCGGCCGGGCCAGGATCGCTTCCGAAGCCAAGGACATTCTGCAGGAGCTTTGCAACCTGTACGAGATCGGCATCGACGTCAAGCAGATGATCTTCCAGGACGTCAACCCCCCCGAGCAGGTTAAGCCGTCGTTCAACGAGGTCAACCAGTCGCTGCAGGAAAAGGAGCGCAAGATCAACGAGGCCTGGTCGGATTACAACCAGACCATCCCCAGGGTCACGGGCGAGGCCGAGGAGATCCTGCGCCGCGCCGAGGGCTACGCCCTGGCCCGCGTCAACCGCGCCCGCGGCGAGGCCGAGCGTTTCATCTCCATACACAAGGAATACGCCAAGTCCCCGGACGTGACCCGCAAGCGCCTCTACCTGGAGATGATCAACGAGATCATGCCCAAGATCGGCCGCAAGGTGATCGTTGATGAAAAGCAGAAGAACGTCCTGCCGCTCCTCAACCTGGCCGCGGAGTTGAAGAAGGAGGTGGAAAAATGAAGCAGAAAACCATAGGCATCGTTGTCATTGCCGCCCTGCTGGCCCTGATCATACTGAGTGACGCCTATTACATCGTTTCCGAGACCAACCAGGTCATCCTGACCCAGTTCGGCGAGCCGGTGGGCGGCGCCATCATGAACCCCGGCCTGCACGTCAAGCTGCCTTTCATCCAGAAGACCCATTTTTTCGAGAAGCGCTGGCTCGAATGGGACGGCGACTCCAACCAGATCCCGACCAAGGACAAGAAGTACATCTGGGTTGACACCTACGCCCGCTGGCGCATCAGCGATCCGCTGGTTTTCTTCCAGCGCGTGCGCGACGAACGCGGCGCCTACTCCCGTCTCGACGACATCATCGACGGCGAAACGCGCAACGCCATCGCCAATCATGACCTGATCGAGATCGTACGCTCCTCCAATCGCCCCTTCGAGACCACCGGTGAGCTGCAGGAGTTCCTCGACGTGGCCACGGTGCTGGAAAAGGTCGAGGTCGGGCGCGAAAAGATCAACGCCATCATCCTCAAGGCCACATCGGCCATCACACCCGAGTACGGCATCGAGCTGCGCGACGTCAAGCTGAAGCGGGTCAACTACGTCGACGACGTGCAGCGCAAGGTCTTCGACCGCATGATCTCCGAAAGGAAACGCATCGCCGAACGCTACCGCTCCGAGGGGGACGGCAAGAGCGCCGAGATCCGCGGCCAGAGGGAGCGTGAAGCCAAGCGCATTGAATCGGAAGCCTATCGCCAGGGGCAGGAGATCATGGGCAAGGCCGACGCCGAGGCCACCCAGATCTATGCCGCCGCCTACAACCGCGACCCGGCCTTTTACCAGTTCATCAAGACGCTCGACATCTACCGCGAGATCATGGGCCGCGAGACCGTCCTGATCCTGTCCACCGACGCCGAGTTCCTGAAATTCCTGCGCCAGTCGAAATAAAGCGTGTTTTTCCGCCCAGGCAACCAAACGCGCCGGGGGCAGCCGGCGTGACAAACAGCTAGGAGTTTCACCACCATAGAAGGCATCCAGGCCATGTTTTTCAGCTTCAGCCTGCTGGGGGTCTTCCTGCTGCTGGGTAAGGCCCTGCGCGTGGCGGTGCGCCCTTTCCAGGCGCTCTTCCTGCCGGCATCGATCCTGGGCGGCTGCATCGCCCTGCTCAGCGGGCCCTACCTGCTCGACCTGCTGCCCGCCTGGGTGACCGTGAACTGGACCCCCCTGCCCGGCTTGCTGATCAACCTGGTTTTCGCCTGCCTCTTTCTCGGCGTCGCGTTGCCCGGGGCCCGGGCCCGGAAAAACCAGAACTGTAAATTATCCGTACTTGAACAGGGATGCAAAAAAAACATATCGCGAAAATCGAGGTGACGGCAAAATGAAAAAACTCGCTCTTGTCTTTCTCGCCGTGTCCATCCTGTCCGCGCCGTGCCTCGCCCAAGTCAAGAAAGCGGAAGCGGAGGCGTTGCCGGTCGCTGCGGGCCCCTACCTCAGCCAGACACCGCCCGGGTCGACGCCGAAGGTATTTGCCCCGGGCATCATTTCCACGGAAAAAGGCTGGGAAGCGGCCATCTCGTTCTCCCCCGACCTGGGTGAGCTCTTTTTCACCTCCAGGGCATCCGTTGCAGGGACGGAAAACAGGATCATGCACATGAAGAAGACGCTCGATGGCTGGAGCGGGCCCGAACCCGCTCCCTTTGCCCGGGATTCGATAGAGTACGAGGCCTTCATCACCCCCGATTACAAAAAGGTCATCTTCAAGTCGCAAAGGCCGAATCCCGCCGGCACGGTGAAGGAAGGCGGGATCTGGTACGCGCCGAGGGAGAAGGGCGCCTGGGGTGAAGCCGGGTATATTCCCGGACCGATCAATCAGGGCTGGATCATGTCGGTCACCTCCACCCTGGACAACACCCTCTACTTCACCGGCAGTTTCGGGGACGGGTACGGCATCTACAGGTCCCGGTCCGGCGACAGCGGATACGGCAGGCCCGAATTCCTGTCCGAGGCGATCAATAAGAGCAAATATTTCGGCGCCTCGCACCCGTACATCGCCCCCGATGAGAGCTATCTGATCTTTGATGCGCCGCTGAAGGGCAATTCCGAACTATTCATCAGCTTTAAAAAAGAAGACGGCGGCTGGACCGAGGCCAGGGCGTTCGGTCAACCAATAAACAGCGAAGGTTATGAGGGTATTGCCACGGTTTCTCCCGACGGGAAATACCTGTTCTTCAACAGGGACAACGACATCTACTGGGTGGACGCGGCGCTGATCCAAACCATGAAAAAGGAAATGCTGCGCTGACGATTCACAAGGGACATCAGTTCCATTCCCGATAAATTCAGCAAGGAACGGGATCCAAAATCTGGTGAAACAAAAGGAGAGAAAATGAAAAAAATAAAATCGATCCTGCTGGCCGCCCTGCTGCTGTTCGTTGCGACAACGGTTCAGGCGCAGGACCTCGGAATAAGCTGGATCGAAGTAAAGGGGGGCACGTTCACCATGGGCAGCGGCAGTTCGGCCCGCCGGGTCACCGTTGGCGGGTTCCACATGAGCGCAACGGAGGTGACCTTCGACCAATTCGCTGCCTATTGCCGGGCAACGGGGGCGGAAATGCCGGACGACAACGGCTGGGGAATGGGCAGCAGGCCGGTTTTGAAGGTGTCGTACGATGACGCCCTGGGCTTCTGCCGCTGGCTTAGCAAAAAGAGCGGAAGCAAAATCCGCTTGCCCAACGAGGCCGAATGGGAATATGCCGCGATCGGCGGCAATGCAAGCCAAGGCACCATGTACAGCGGCAGCAACGACTGGGACGAAGTGTCCTGGTCGGAAGGAAATTCCGCTGGCCGGACCCACCCCGTGGGCGGGAAAAAAGCCAACGAACTGGGCCTGTACGATATGAGCGGCAACTTATGGGAATGGTGCGCCGACTGGCCCGCCGGCGGCAAAAACGACTCCCGAAGCGGTCAGAAAAGGTGCCTGCGCGGGAATTCCTTCGACAATCCCGCCAGCAGCGTTCGACACCCCGCCTTGCGCATCGGGGGCGATGCCCGCCACTATAACATCGGCTTTCGCGTGGTGAAAAACTAAAAAGTGAAAGGACAGCCGCGGACGAACAGGGCACTGAAACAAGCAAGCCTCCGGGCCGCCACGATTTTTTGACTTTTTTCCCGCTTGTGCCTACAATCGGGGGCGGACATGCTGATTTTTGCGCCGGCGCCCTGGCCGGCGCCATGAGGCCGAAATGAAACCACCTGAAACGGCGGAAACTGTTGCCTTGGCCCGGGACGCGGCCGATCCGCTGGCAGCGTTCCGCGACCGCTTCCTGCTGCCGGCGGGCAAGATCTACCTGAACGGCAATTCCCTGGGGGCGGCATCCAAGGACGCCGTGGCCTCGGTGCAGCGCGTGCTCGAGGAGTGGCGGCAGCTGGGCATCGGCGGCTGGCTGGCCGGGGAGACGCCCTGGTTCCACTACGCCGAAAAGGTCGGCGCCATGGCGGCCGGGCTGGTCGGCGCCGGCGCCGACGAGGTGGTGGCCACGGGAACCACGACGCTGAACATCCACGCGCTGGTGAGCACGTTTTTCGCCCCGCAGCGCAGGCGCAGCAAGATACTCGCCGACGAGCTCACCTTCCCGACGGCGCTCTACGCGCTGCAGGGACAGGTCAGGATGAAAGGGCTGGACCCCGAAAAGCACCTGCTGCTGGCCCGCAGCGCCGACGGCCGGACGCTGGACGAAGACCGCATCGCCGCCCTGATGGACAAGGACGTGGCCGTGGCGCTCCTGCCCTCGGTGCTCTACCGCAGCGCCCAGCTGCTCGACATGGGCTACCTCACCCGCGCCGCGCACAAGAAAGGCATCATCATCGGCTTCGACTGCGCCCACTCGGTCGGCGCCGTGCCGCACGATTTCAGCGCCATCGACCCCGACTTCGCGGTATGGTGCGGCTACAAGCACCTGAATGCCGGGCCCGGCAGCACCGCTTTTTTGTATCTCAACCGCCGCCACTTCGACAGACAGCCGCTGCTGGCAGGCTGGTTCGGCTACGAGAAGGAAAGGCAGTTCGACCTGGCCGTGGATTTTGCCCACCAGCGCAGCGCCGGCGGCTGGCAGGTGTCGTCGCCGGGCATCCTCGCCGTGGCCGCCGCCGAAGGCGCGCTCAAGATCGTGCTGGAAGCAGGGATAGGGCGCATCCGCGAAAAATCGCTGGCGCTGACCTCCTACCTCATCGACCTCGTCGACATCCTGCTCGCCGGGCCGCCGTACTCGTTCCGCGTCGCCTCGCCCCGCGAGCCCGGGCGCCGGGGCGGGCACGTGGCCCTGGAGCGGGACCAGGACGCCCTGCCCGTCAGCGCCGCCCTCAAGCAGATGGGCGTGGTGGTCGATTTCAGGGCGCCGAGCACGATCCGCATCTCGCCGGCCCCCCTGTACAACACCTACCACGAGGTGTGGACCGTGGTGCAGCGACTCAAGGAGATCATCGACCGCGGTCTTTTCCGCGAGCAGGACCCGGCCCGCCCGGCCGTGCCCTGAGGACCGGCGCCCGCGCGCGGTTTTGTGCATGCACAGATGTTTGTTTCCGGCCTGATGATTGATCGTCCGGGCATGGAACAGGAGTGAGGATGCTGAAGAGAAGAGAATCTTTTTTTGCCGCCGCCTTAATTTTTCTTTGCCTGTTTTTTGCTTGTTCCACTTCATGCAAGACCGTCAGGAACGACCAAGGGGCTGACGACTCCAGGAATTTCTCCGCGGAGCAGCTGCAGGCCGATTTCAACCAGATGCGCAACGCCCTGGAAAGCAACCATCCCGACCGGCTGCGCTATGAGAGCGCGGAAACGCTCGCCGCTCTTTTTGACGCGGCCTTCCAGTCGATCCAGGATGACATGAGCGAAGCCGAATTTTACAGGATCGTCGCGCCCCTGGTCGCCCGCTATCATTGCGGCCATACCCACATCAGGCCCGCCAATGCGTTTTCACCGGGACAGGTCCTGCCCCTGGGCATTTACCTGGCGGACGGCACGGCCTATGTCGATGCCGACTATCACTCCTCTTCGGGAATCCCCGTGGGCTTCGAAGTGCTCTCCATCAATGGCGAGGCGATAACCGGCATCGTCGAGCGCATGATGGCGGGAATTTCAGCCGACGCGCGCAACACCACCGCCAAGATACACAGGCTGAACCGGAATTTTTTCCTTTATTATCATTATTTCTGGGGAGAAAAGCCCCGGTTCGACCTGGTGGTGAAGGACCCCGCCGGCGGCAGCGAATCCATGGTGCGGGTGAATGCCCGGCCGTACGCCCAGGTCAACGGCGAAGCCAACAGCCGCTTCGCGGCGGACAGCCGCTTGTCCTTCACCATGACCGGCGACCGGGCCGTGCTGAGGGTCCCGACCTTTGTGATGTCGCAGAATCCCGATTACAGAGCCTTTTTTGAAAATTCTTTCAGGCAGATGAATGACAGCGGCGTGGCCCACCTGATCATCGACGTCAGGGGCAACGGCGGCGGAGAGCCCGACATGTCGGTTTCCCTGATATCTCACCTGATCGATGCGCCTTTCGTATATTTCAAAACGGGATTGGGCTATGGAAATTTGTTCGTGGCCACGGCTCCGCATGCCGTCCATTTCGGCGGCACCGTCCATGTGCTGATCGACGGCGGCTGTTTTTCGACCACCGGCCATTTTTGTTCCCTGGTCAGGCACCACAAGCTGGGCGCCTTTGTCGGCGAGACCGGCGGCGGCACCTATCGCTGCCACGACAATTCCCGGGATTTTGTTCTGAGCCACACCGGCATCCAGCTCCGTATCGCCAGGACGACCTACGAGACGGCTGTCCCGGACCATGACGTCTCCGCAGGTTTCCCCGCGGATTTCAGGCTCGTGCCCACCATAAATGACATCCTGTCAGGGACCGATCCCCAGATGGATTTTGCGGTGCGGCTGATCGGGCAGGGAAACTAGCTTCCGGGATCCCCGGTCTGGTTCGACGGTAGGCGGAGGCGCGGGCGCTCACTCCCGCTTCGCGGCGCAGAAGGGTACGACCTGGGCATCAACGCTGCATGTGCTTCAGCGCCTCATCGATCAGCTGGGGAAGATTGTCAGGATACCAATGGCCGATGTTGGGCGTCACCTTGAGCTGAACCGGAACTTTGCCGGCATTCAGACGCTTGACAAAGTCTTTCTGCCTTTCAATGCGTCGATCGAGTTCCGTGGTCAATAACGTGCCCCTGATCTTGCGCTTGGCCAGCAGGGCCAACTGGGCATCATCCGGATCGGCCGGCAGTTCCGGGCAGAGGATGACAAAGCCCTTAACGGGAATGATCCCCGCAAACAGGGCGATCATCGAGCCGTAGCCGCCCGAGGAAAAACCGCCGATATATACCCGTTTTGGATCAATGGCGACCTGCTGCAGGATCTCCTTGTAGGCCCGGGTCAATTCATTGCGCGTGATGGCATCATCCTGCCAATGAAAGCCCTGCATATCAGCCACCTGCGAGGATTGCACAAAAGCCACGACAAACTCTTTTTGCAGACGCGGCGATGTCCAGTGCGGCTTAAATTCAGCCATATTCTCACCGCCGCCGTGCAGGGCAATGAACAGGGGATAGCGGCGCTTGGGATTGAAACCGGCCGGCTTGACCAGTTCCAGTTTCATCGAGGCCTGCTTTTGCGCGGCGGCGATGCGCGCTTCATTCTCACGCAGCAGCGCCTGGAAGCGGGCGTGACCGGCAAGCGGCTGCCAGAGCTCTCCCAGAAAAGCCCATTTGCTGAAAAACAGACCGCGGCGGTGCCCCTCCTCCAGCCAATAGATGGCTTTTTCCAGGTCTTTCTGCAGCAGCGCGCTCAGGGCCAGGTTGAAGGTGTTGGCCACCTGGTGATCGGGAAACTTGTCCAGGCCGCCCCGCAAAATGACCGCCGCCGCCGCATACTTTTTTTGGGCGAACAATTCCCCGACCCGCTGGCGCATGGCTTGATAATCGGCAAATTCCTCGGCCGGCGCAGCCTCTTCAGCCGGCGCTTCGGCCTGCGCATTGTCGCGGGGAAAGGAAAAGTGGCCCTGAACGATCACCCACTTGCCGTCCCGCTTTTCCACTACGCCGGTCCAGCGGCAATCCTTCCAGCAGAATTCCCGCCCGCCGTAGGAGCCGCAATCATCGAGCAGGGCCGACCACCAGGCCACCGTGCCCGATGCGGACAAGTTGATGCGCAGATCCTTGATCTTGTGCCACAGGTACACATTCCCCGCATCCCGCCATTGATCCGCCGATTTGCGAAAGGCCTGGCCGCCGATCACCGTTCCCTGCAAAGTGGGCTGAAACAGGAACAGGTTGGGGTCCAGGGGGAATATTTCAAATAAGCGATTGAAGTCCTTTGTCTTGAACCAGCCGATGCTGTCGTCGATCACCTGCCTGATCGCTTCCCGGTCCGTGTCCCCGGCCTGCGGAAAGACGAACCCTGCAAAAACCAGCCACAAACAAATAAATACACATACGTACTTCATTTCACACTCCCTGTCCTCACCCGGACGTTAGTCGTGGGAAAAGTAGTTTTTTCCCACGACTGATTTTATGAAACTCTAATTTTATTTGCAAACGCTGCCTGGCGTTGTTTCCCAGCAGAGTTAATTTTCTTGCATCCTTCTCCGCCGCGCCGCCATTGAAGTATCCCATCACGCGGGGCCTTCCAGGGAACCCGCGGCCTCTTCCTTTCGTTCATAGGGTTGTTGCGCTGTGACGCAAACTTTTCTCGGAGGTGACCGATGAGCGGACGGAGAGGGCGATCATTTGTTCCTTACAGGCGGCAAAGGCACTGCGGGCCGCCCATGCGGAAAAACCGGCACTGTCGCAATAAAAAGAGAGGAGAAAATATCATGATCAACATCGTCGCAGCGATTCTATTATTGGCCATTTCCGGTCAGCCGATCGGTTGTATGGTACCAGAGACAGAAACACATTCTTGCTCCACATTCATGTTGAAGAGTGGTCCGGTCTTGATTACCGGGCACAACCTGGATAAAAGCAAGCATGCCAACGGTGTCGTTGTGGTGAATAAAAGAGGCGTGCAAAAAAAATGCAAATCATGGACTGAGCTGGCATATAACAAAACGGTTCCCAATCCCAAGATGGCTTGGATTTCCAAATATGGATCCGTGACTCTCAACAGATTTTGTCGCGATTTTCCGGATGGCGGCATGAATGAAGCCGGACTGTTCATCGAGGAAATGTCGCTGGCCGGAACCACCTGGCCTGAAGATGATTCCAAACCAAAAATATTCATGTGTTTGTGGATGCAGTATGTTTTGGATCGTTTTGATTCAATTGAGGAAGTGGTGCAGAGCGCGCATGATTTTGCAATTGAAGGATGGAGCTGGCATTTCTTCACGGCCGATCGCAACGGAAATGCCGCGGTGATCGAGTTTCTGGACAAAAAGGTGGTGGTCTACAAAGGTGCGGATCTACCCATCCCCGTGCTGGCCAACACCACCTACGCCGAGGAACTGAAGCTGATCAAGGAATACGAAGGTTTCGGCGGCAGCAAAAAAATCGACCTGGAGAACGATCAAATGCCGGTATTCAATTACGGCGCAAAAATGACCAGGGAATTTGATCCAGGCAAAGCTTCCGCCATTGATTACGGCTTTGAAATATTGAAAAAATTCAGCTGGAGCGGAACCCAGTGGTCTTATGTCAGCGACCTGAAGAACTTGAAGATGTATTTCAAAACGCAACCATCAGCGGAAATCAAAACAATAGATTTTACGGCACTTGATTTTTCCTGTGCAACACCGGCAAAAATGTTGGATGTGCATGCTTTCCTGAGCGGTCCGGTTGAAAGGTTTTTTCAGGATTACAGCGTGGAATACAACATGGGCATGGTCAGAACGACCTTTTTAACAAGCAATTACGAAGAGGTGTTCGTCAAGTTCGACAGTACGTTGGAGCAGGCGGTTGCCAATTTCGGGAGATATGCGGAAGAAACCGTTTGTGCGCCCAAAAAATAAAAATTCCCGATAGCCATGGAAATGGGAATTTAGATATCTACCGGGTCTTCACAAAAATCATTGAAGAATGAAAACCAAAAGATGTGAAATAAGAGATCATTCAGCACGGTGCTTGACTTCTTGACTTGCGGCGCAGAAGGGCGCCACCTGGGCGCGGTGGATGTCGATCTTTTGCCACACCTTGCCGGCGATATAGGGCTCGCGGCCGAGCCACTGTTTTTCCATTTCTTCCCGGGACGGGAACTCGCAGACGATCATCGAGCCGATCATTTTGCCTTGCTCATCCAACAGCCCAGCGGCATACAGCCATTTGCCCGCGTCGTGCATCCCCTTTCCCAACTTCAAATGGGCTTCCCTCGCCGCCATCCTCCGAGCGAGAGCGCCCTCATCGGTCCCGTCATAAGCGATCAGCACGAATTGCATGTTCACCTCCGGATTTTCCCGTCCATCTTGCCTTTGGACAACAATATTTTCTCCCTGGGTCCACTCTGGTCAGACAATGATTTTGGCTTCGCCGATTAATTTATTGAACGGGGCGGTAAGATGCAATTGCCGGACCCAATCGTTCAAATACTCCATATTCATTTGCGGATACTGAACTTCATATACCTTCAAAGCATCCAGATAATGCTTGCGGCTGCCGCCGCAGAGTTCCGACCAACGCAGCTTGGCCAGGATGGTATCCTCGACGGATGACAGCCAGACATTTTCTCCAAGCAGTGCAAATTCCTGCCGGCGCGAAAAGCGGCTGCGGTCAAATTCACTGTCGCTCAGCATCCAGAAATCGACCTTATCGCCCTCCCGCAAATCGATCACATTGAACATCCCCTGGCTTTTCAGTGCCTGGGTGATGCTTTCGGGGTCGAGATAAAATTCCTCGGCGGGGAAGGCCTGGACAATGCCGGGAATGTCGGACGGACGGATGGAAATGATGATGTCGATATCATGGGTGGAACGCGGTTCGCCCTGAATGCTCGAAACCAGGGAGCCGGTCAGCATGTAAGGGATTTCCCGCGCCGCCAGGATGCCGATGATCTTCTTCAGTAGATCTGATTGTGACATCCTTCCAGCCTCTCCTGGATCAACTTATTGAGTTCAATGGCATTTAGGTCGGGAAAACGCCGACGCATGCCTGTTTTAAAAAGTTCCCGGCTCAAGGCGGACAATTCGAACGCCTTGAGCAAATGTTGCTCCGCTGTCATGCGCCGCAACACTTTGATGTAAATATCGTGATTGGGCCTGGGTTTCAGATCCGTTGCTTCGTCTTTTCGTACTGTCATCAAGTCAATTATACCATTTTTAAGATTTACTTTGGAAAATTCTTAATTCGGCAATGAATAAATTGGGGACCCCCCTTACACTCTATCCCAGAATCAAAAAGTAATAATGAAAGACCTGATGCCCGCGTCCTTCGCCTACAGTTCACCCTCCCCCTGGCGCTCGCTCTTGATGCGGAATTTATCGGGATTTTTCTTTGCTTCCTTCTGCAGCCATTCCTGCGGGTAGCCGACCTCCTCGGGCCTTCCCTCCGGGTTGCGGACATAGCCGTCGTTGTACTTGGTGATCAGGAATTCGGCCAGCTGCCACCAGCGATCCTGGTTCAATTGGCCGTTGCTCACGCAGTAGCGGGTCAGATAATCGGAGACCAGGCCGGGAGCGGTCTGCAGCAGCTGGCGCGCTGTTTGTTCCACGGCCGGCTGCAGGCTGAATTCCATGTCCTCGATCTCTTTCTGCACCTTCTGGATGTCCTGGATCATGAAGCGGTAGCGCAAATTGGCGTAGTTGGCCACGAAGTTGAACGTCCACCAGGCCGAATCGCGGCTGAAGGCCTCCATGGAACCCCTGGTGTAGGGCGCCGGCAGCTCGCTGATCGAGGTATAGAGCGGAATGAAGAAATTGGTATAGGGATTGTCCATACCGTACCAGAAAACCCCGCCCACGGCGTCCGGGACGGCGGCGCGCGACTCGGAAGCGAACATGAAGCCGACCTGCTGGGTGGCGATCGGCCGTTCCCAGGAATAGGTCTTGCCGTCCACCTTCCACTTGATCGGCCGCCAGCGGTCGGGCATGGCGAAGGGGCCGGCACTCAGGTCCTTGCCCATTTCAAAAGGCGTGCCCTCGTAATGGTCGCGGTGCAGGGCGATGACGTCGCGGACGTCGAGCGGGCGCTCGGGCCTGACCCAGAGCGGGTAGGGCTTGGCGCCGGGACGCGAGGAACTGAAAGCCGGGGACAAGTGAAGGCCGGGGGCGATGCGGCGAAAGATGCTCCAGACGCGGCGCGCCGAGTACTTCACCTGCTCCTCGCTGGGCGGGCAGTAGGCCAGGGTGAAATTGAACGGTTTTCCGGCCTTGGGATCGTAATATCCCTTTTCCACGGCAAAGGAGATGACATTTTTGGCATACAGGCAATTCTCGGGATCAGCGAGGGGGAACTCACCGATGCGCGCCATGTTGGCGTGGGCGCTGACCATGCCGTCGGGGACGCGCAAGGCCACCCACAGCGCACCCTGTTCCCCCTTGCCGGGGCCGATCATTTCCAGGATCCAGGCTTCTTCCTTGTCGGCAATGGAAAAAGACTCGCCGCTGCTGGCGTAGCCGTAGCGCTCGACCAGTGCGGTCATGACCCGGATTGCCTCGCGGGCCGTTTTGGCGCGCTGCAGGGTCAGGTTCATCAGCTGGAAATAGTGCAGCCAGCCGTCTGGATTGACCAGCTCCAGCCTACCGTCGAAGGTCGTTTCGCCGATGGCTAACTGGAATTCGTTCATCAGGCCCAGCACCTTGTAGGTATGGGCGATTTCGGGGATCTCCCCTTTTTTGCCCTGGCGTCCCCTGATCTCGATCATGGCACCGGCGGCATGGTCGGCGGCCGGGGTGAGGCGCAGCCGCGGCAGGAATTCGCCGTCGCAGGAATAGGTGATGATGCAGGCGGCGTTCTTTGACGCACCCTTGCTGACCAGGATGGAGGTGCAGGGAAAAAGCGTTTGAAACAGCAGTACCATGGCCGCCGCCGCGATCAGGGCGCTGCCGGTCCTATTGATTTTTTTCATGAACATGCCTCCTTGTCGGAAAACTCGCATTTCATTATACATCATTCGCGGTCCCGATTGTTTCCATTGGCGGGTGCCCCCACGCTTTTTCTTCATTGCGGACATTGGGATTTGGAACTTGGAATTTGTTTGGAATTTGGTGCTTGTGATTTGGAATTTTATTCCGCGTGGTGTAAAACGGACAGGTTTAAAACCTATCGGCATGTTGAAAGAGCGGGCGGGTTTTAAACCCGCTCCTACAAAAGGAATTGCCTGTTTTTTAATCCACGAACCTCGGACTTCGAACTTTACGACCTTTTCCTCAACTCTTCCAGCAGCGCCCTGGCCGCCGGCATGAGTGCGCAAAACGCGTCGATCCTGGCGCAGGAATATTCGGGGCAGACGGCGCAGGTGGCGACTTTTTTTTCACGGGCGCAGCGGCGGACCTCGCAGGCGCCGCAGTAAACGAACAGGCGCCCCGAGTCGCCCGGGCAGCCGTCGCAGTTGATGTCGCCGGCCTTTCTGACGACCTTGTACAGTTCCGACCACTTGCCGGCCGTCTCGGCGCGCAGGGCATCGTCGTCATTCTGCGTGGCGATGTAGGCCGGGCAGGCGCTGCAGTCGATCCCGCAATAGGCCATTATTTTCTTTTCTTTCATGTTTTTTTCCTCAATAAAAAGCAATTATAACAGGGAAGGTCGAGCAAAGGAAACGGAATTGCAATTTAAGCCCTGTCCCAGAATCAAAAAGTAATAATGAAAGACCTGACCCCATTATCTCCCCTTCATTTTCATTGACACGGAAATTGTTTGAGCATACTATTTTTACATCGTGAAAAGGATACTGTTCATAAGCGGATCACTTGGCCTTGGACATATTTCACGGGATCTGGCAATTGCAAAAGAGCTTCGCAAGTGCCGTGCCGACACGGACATACGCTGGCTCGCTGCCGAACCTGCCCGTTCCGTGATCGAGCAGGCAGGCGAAAGAGTGGTGGACGAAATCGACCTCTATAGGAATGATAGCGCGCAAGCTGAGGCCGCCGCCAAGGGAACCAGACTTAATTTATTGAAATATGCGTATAAAGCTTTACTTGCCTGGCTGCATAATGCTGACGTCGTAAAGCAAATCATCGAACGTGAAAATTATGATTTGATCATTGGCGACGAAACATATGAAATTGTAGTAGCTATAATTTTAAAACGTTTGAAATTAAAAATACCCTTCCTGATGCTTTATGACTTCCTGGGTTTGGATGCGATGTCAGAAAATCCCCTGGAGAAGATAGGGGCGTTCTTTTGGAATCGAATCTGGTCGCTGGATTACAAGATATTCGCTCGCGGGAAAAATCTTGCTCTTTTTTTAGGGGAGCTGGAAGATATTCCGGATAATAGATTTGGCTTTCTCTTGCCAAAGCGCAGGGAATATGCCAGGAAGCACTATCACTTCGTCGGCTACATACTGCCATTCGCCGCCGGGGATCTCGCTGACAAGGCGCGCCTGCGCAAAGAGCTCGGTTATGGAGACGCGCCTTTGGTGATATGTTCGATCGGTGGCACGAGCATCGGCAAGAATCTTTTGGAACTATGCGGGAAAGCCTATTCAATTGCCAAACAACAAATAGCAAACCTGCACATGGTTTTGGTCTGTGGCCCCCGCCTTCCGGCCGAATCATTGACCGTGCCGCCGGAGGTGGAAGTGAAACAGTTCGTGCCGGATCTTTACAGGCATTTCGCCGCTTGTGACCTGGCTGTCGTCCAGGCGGGAGGCACGACCACCCTCGAACTGACCGCGCTGCAGAGGCCATTCATTTACTTCCCGATCGAGGGGCACTCGGAGCAGGAAATCGTGGTGGCCGGGCGGTTACGGAGACACAAAGCCGGCAAGGCAATGTCGTATGCCGCCGGCACCCCCGACTCCCTCGCCGCGGCGATCGTCACCAACATCAATGGTCACGTGGAGTATAAAGATATCCCGTTCAACGGGGCCTGCCGCGTGGTGCAATTCATCAACACGCTCATCAAGGATCAACCGGCATAGCGCTTGACTTCCTGACTCGCTCGCCCGGGCCGCCGACGAGCGTCCCGATCTCGTTTTCCCCAAGCCCCATTTGAACATCGCCAATGACGGCATCCCGGCGATCCCGCCTGCAATACAAACCAGCAGCCGTACTTCTCAGGGTTTTCACGTCGGCAAGCGTTGGGTTTTGCAGGCTTGCAGAACGTATTGTGGTACGCTATCCTTAAAATGAACAACGCAAAGCAAATTGGGAGGCAACCTGATGAAAGCGATTTACCACACAAAATACGGACCAGCGGATGGACTTCAGCTCAAAGAGGTAGAAAAACCTGCTCCCAGGGACAATGAAGTACTGATAAAAATACATGCGACAACAGTAACAACTACGGACTGCAATGCCCGCAACTTCACATTTGTACCAAAATCGTTTGCATTCCCGGCACGATTAATGTTTGGTCTGAGAAAACCAAGAAAAAACATACTGGGGGTTGATCTGGCCGGAGAAATCGAAGCAGTGGGCAAAAATGTAAAACTGTTTAAGGAAGGAGACCAGGTTTTTGGATCACCCGGTGCCAGATTTGGCGCTCATGCCGAGTACAGTTGCATGCCTGAAAAGGGCGTGCTGGTTAAAAAACCGGCCAGTATGACCTACGAGCAAGCCGCCGCCTATCCATTGGCGGGGAATACGGCGCTGTTTTTCATAAGAGATTTGGGAAAAATTCAGGCCGGACAAAAAATACTTATCCATGGCGCTTCCGGTGCGATCGGTACCTTCGCCGTACAGCTTGCCAGGTACTATGGGGCGGAAGTGACCGGGGTCTGCAGCGCCGCGAATGCCGAAATGGTGAAATCCTTGGGAGCGGACAAGGTCATCGATTATAGCAAAGAGGATTTTACCCGAAACGGCGAGACCTATGATGTGATATTTGACGTGGTGGGCAAGATCAGGTTCTCACAATGCAAACGCTCGCTAAAACAAAAAGGAATTTATCTTGAAAACATGCTGGAGCTGCAGGATATGCTGAAAATGATCTGGACCGCCGTTGTCGGAGGCAGGAAGATCAAGGGCGGGGTATCGATCGAAAGCGTTGAAAACCTGAATTTCTTCCTGGAACTTTTTGCATCGGGGAAGTTAAAACCGGTCATCGACAGGATTTACCCGTTGGAAAAGGTTCCCGAGGCGTTCCGCTATGTCGAAAAAGGCCACAAAAAGGGAAATGTGGTCATCACTGTGGGACATGATAAAAAAACCTGATTGGTGAAAAATGAAAAAATTTGCAGATCAGTTCAATGCCAACCGTGATGGCTGGAATTTGCGGACCCCGCACCACGTGAAATCGGATTTTTATGACGTCAAAAACTTCATCGAAGGGGCAACCTCGCTGCGCTTCATCGAGATCGAGGAGCTGGGGGACGTCGCCGGCAAAAGCCTCCTGCACCTGATGTGCCATTTCGGCCAGGACACCCTCTCCCTGGCCAGAATGGGCGCACAGGCCACGGGGATCGATTTTTCCGACAAGGCCATCGAATCGGCGAGAAGCCTGGCCCAAAAGATCGGCTCCAACACCGAATTCCATTGCTGCAACCTTTATGACACCAGGAAGCACGTCAGCGGCCGGTTCGATATCGTCTATACTTCGTACGGGGTCGTCGGCTGGCTGCCCGATATAAAGGAGTGGGGAAGAATCATCGCGGAATCATTGCAGCCCGGCGGCATGTTCTACATGGTCGAATTCCACCCCTTTGTATGGATGCTGGACGAAAAGCATGAAAAATTCGCCTACAGCTATTTCTACAGCGAGGAGCCACTGGAGTTCGATATGCAGGGGACGTACACCGACAGAACGACGGATATCAGTTACAAGGATTTCAACTGGATCCACACGCTGGGGGATATCATCAACTCATTGATCGCCAACGGCCTGGAGATCGAGTTTCTCCACGAATTTCCCTTCACGGTGTACGATTGTTTCGCGGACCTCGAAAAGATCGGGGAAAACCGTTGGATATTCAAGAACCTGAGAGATACCATCCCCTACCTGTTTTCCATCAAGGCCAGAAAAAAATAACGGCATCCCGCCCGGGGAACGCGGCGGTCCGGCAGAAAAAAGGCGGCAGCAATAGGGAAAGGCCCGATCCCGCTCCTACGATTTTCCAAAGACCGGGTGGCGGGCGGCCGCCAGGTTGACGATGCGGCTGCCCATTTCGCCGTAGGAGTAACCGATCTCGGCCGCGGCGTAGATCATCGAGGTCAGCGGGTTGATGTCGGGATTCGGGTTGACGTCGATGACGTAGAAAACCCCGTTGAGATAACGGACATCGACGCGCCCGTAGTCCCGGCAGCCGGTGGCCCGGTAGGTGGCCAGGACGATGCGCTCGAGCTCGGCCAAAGCCGGAGGGTCGAGCTCCGCCGGCATGCACAGTTCGATTTTCTTGTAGAGCCGGGATGCGGGAACGTACTTGGCTTCGTAGGTGAAAAGCCGGTCGCGGATGTCGGTTAGGTCGCCGTAATCCATTTCCGCCGCGGGGAGCACGGAAACCCTGCCGTTGCCCCAGGCCGCGTGGTGGAATTCCCTGCCGTTGATGAATTCCTCGACCAGGGCAGGCTGCCTGAGCGCCTCCAGGATGTAGGCGACGCGGGTTTCCAGCTCGGCCGCCGAGGTGACGATGGATTCGGGGGAGATGCCGATGCTGCAATGCTCGTGGGCGGCCTTGACAATGGCCGGAAAAATGTCCCATCCCCCTACGCCGGGATCAGGGAAGACCTGCCAGCGCGGCGTGGGGAGTTGGGCCGCCTCGAGCAGGCGCTTGACCCTGGGCTTGTCCTGGCACAACGCCAGCGCGTCGCTCGACGAACCGGTGAAAACGAAGTCCAGCCTCTCCAGCTCCGCGGCGACCTGCGGCTCGCTGTGCGGGATGCCGGGGAGCTCCTCGCACCAGTTGAAAACGATATGATCGCGGGGATCGAAGGGGCGCAGGCGCTCGTCCAGGCGATCGTCCTCAAGGGCGACGACCTCGAGGGGATGCCCGAGCTCGTTCACGGCCCGGCCGAGCGTCGCGACGTCCTGTTCGCTTTCCCGCCGCTCCTCCGGGGTCCATTCGGGATTCAGGTTGTGCAGGAGCAGGACGGGCAGATTGTGCCGAAGTTCTTCCAAGCTATTCCTGCCTGGTCACCCGGCCGCATGACCCTTGCCAATCATGCCGAAACCGGCGCGCGAAAATATTGATTTGCAGCGGCACGATGTTTTCTTTCATGATCGACATTAATTATAGCAAACAAACTTTGCAAGGAAAAGCGCGGCG
>DATKZA010000030.1:0-3774 GCA_035528155.1 Patescibacteria group bacterium
CCAGGGTGAAGGTCAACGGATCCAGGAACAGATCGGCGGCATGCAGCCCGCGGCAAACGGCCAAATCGTGAAGCCGCTGCAGCACAGCGATCTTTTTTTCCCGGCTGCGGGCCATCCCCTGTTCATCGATGGCCAGGCAGACCACGGCCGCGCCGAAATCCACGGCCAGGCTCAGTACTTTTTCAGCCCGGGCTCCTCCGTCTTCAAGGTTGATGGAATTGATCACGGTTCTGCCCGCGCATTGTCTCAGTCCCGCCTCCAGCGCCTCCAGGTCGGTACTATCCAGCATCAGCGGCAGGTGGTTCTGCGAGTTTAACCGCGCGGCCGCCCTGGCCATGTCACGGGCTTCGTTCCGGCCGGCATAGGCCACGTTCAGATCCAACAGGTGCGCCCCTTCCCGAGCCTGGGCCTGGGCCACGGCCAGCATGGCGTCCAGGTCATCGGCCAGCAGGGCTGCCTTGAATTTCCGGCTGCCCGTGGCGTTGGTCTGTTCCCCGATGATCAGGGGCCCTGGTTTCACCCGGAATTCCTGGATTGAAAACAGAGAGGTCGCCTGAGCGACGGGCACGTTTTTTTTTCTTGCCGGCGGCTGCAGCCGACCCGCCTGCCGGGCCAGCGCCCCGATGTGCCGGGGTGTGGAGCCGCAGCAGCCGCCGACCAAACCTGCTCCGTTTTCAGTGACAAAAAAGCTCAATTGACGGGCGAATGCTCCTGGCTCCAGGTCGTAGACGTACCTGCCCTCACTGAATTTCGGCAGTCCGGCGTTGGGCATCACCGCCAGCGGAAACGGAGAAGAGTCGGACAGGATCCTGACCGCGTCCCGCATGTCTTCCGGGCCGGTGCCGCAGTTGATGCCGAAAGCAAAAAGCGGGTAGGGAATGAAAGTGGCCAGCGCTGTGGCTGTGTCGGTCCCAAGCAGCATGCGATTTTTCTCCAGGGTGACCAGCACGCTGACCGGCCTGGTTTGCCGTTTTTCCAGGAACACTCGACTCAAGGCGTGCAAAGCCGCCTTGATCTGCAGCATATCCTGGCAGGTTTCCACCTGAAACAGGTCGACGCCGCCATCAAACAGCCCCAGTGCCTGAACATAGTAGGAATTTTCCAGGCTGTTGAAATCCACCTGCTGCAAACTGGGCAGGCGCGAACCCGGCCCCATGGAACCCGCTACATAGCGCGGCTGCTCTTGAGAACTGTGGTCGGCAGCGATTGCGGCAGCCAGTTCGGCTCCTTTTTTATTAATTTCGTAGGTTCTGTCCTCAAGCCGATGCTTGGCCAACTCGCCGGCTTGGGCAGCGAAGGTGTTGGTTTCGATGATGTCGCAGCCGGCGTCCAGATAGGATGCATGGATGCGGGTGATGACTTCAGGCCGTGAGACAGAAAGATAATCGTGGCAGCCGCTATGACCGTGGTAATCATCATCATTCAAAGCCGCGTCCATGATTGCCGTGCCCATGGCGCCGTCCATGATCAGGACCTTTTCCAGCTGGCGCCTGGCGATTTCAGGTTTGCGGCGCGTGACCATGATATTACCTCAAAATCTCAGCGCTTGCCGGCAAAAACCGATTCCAGAAGGGCCTTGGCGGCACGCCCCTGGCCCATGGTGAACACATGGATGCCCGGGACCCCGTAGGCGATCAGCTGTTCGGCCAGCTGGGCCAGGTAGCGCACGCCGTTGGCGAACGCCTGCTCCCTGGTGCGGGCTTCCTCGATCAAAGCAACCAGTTCGGCCGGGATATTGACGTGAAAAGAGCTGGGAATGGTCAGGATCTGCTTTTTGCTGACCAGGGGCTTGAGCCCGGGGATGATGGGCACCTGGATGCCGATGGCACGGGCTTTTTCCACAAAATTCCTGTACTGCTGAAAATCGTAGAACATCTGGGTGATGATGTATTCCGCTCCCATGTCCACCTTTTTTTTCAGAAATAGAAGGTCTTTTTCCAGGTTGGGCGATTCAAAATGCTTTTCAGGATACGCGGCCACGCCGATGCAGAAATGGGTCGGGAAAGGGTCTTCCAGTTCATCAATATATTGGCCGCGATTCAACTGGGCGATCTGTTCGACCAGTTGGCTGGCGTATTGGTGGCCGTCTTTTTCCGGGATATATCGAGACTGACCAGGGGGCGGGTCGCCGCGCAAGGCCAGGATGTTCTCGATGCCCAAAAAATTAAGGTCGATCAGGGCGTCCTCGGTTTCAAAGCGGTTGAAACCCCCGCAGATCAGGTGCGGAACCGGCTCGACGCGGAAACGGTTGCGAATGGCGCTGCAGATACCTACGGTTCCGGGTTTCTTACGACGGGGACGACGGGTGATGACGCCGTCCTTTTCCTCATAGACCACGTGCGGTTGGTGATAGGTGACGTTGATGAACTGGGGATCGAAAGGCATCATGGTTTCGATGGACGCCAAGATATCGTCCACGCTTTTGCCGCGGTCCGGCGGTGTGATTTCGAGCGAAAACATCAGCTTGTTGTTCTGTTTCAACCAGTCGATCACTTTGGCCATGGCATCCCCTAGAGATTGAATTTTTTTCAATGATAACACATAAATCGCCAAATTCCAAGTCAATACAGGAGAATTCGGTCTGTGGCCGCGGCAAAAGCAGCCGCTGTTTTAAGCGTGGAAGTCTTTTGTTGGTCCCCTTCCCTTTTTTTAAAGACTCAGGGCTTTTTAGGAGTGGTTCAGGTGCGCAGAGTGGCGGTCAGGCGCAGCGGCTGCAGCAACAGTTGCAACGCCGAATCAATATCCCGGCACACCACGTCGGCCGCCAGCAGGCTTGCGGCTGCCGCCCCCTCTTCCTGGATGACCAGGATGCCCAGTATTGCCTTTTCCAGCATGGCCATATCGTTGCGGCCGTTACCCACGCAGGCGGTGTGCTCCGCCCCGAGTTCTTCCACATAACGGGCTTTTTGCCCGGTCTGGTCGGCGCCGCTCAAGATCTTCAGTATGCAAGGGATACCATGAACTTCGTCATCCACGCCGCCGAAAGTCCCGGCCGTGACGATGTGGACCTGCAGCTTGGCGGCCAGTTCTTCAAGCAGACCGGCAACTCCTGGTTTGATCCTGCCGTCGCTGGCCAGCGTGCCGTTGAAATCGAGGACCAGGTGCTTGATGGCCAGGGTCTCATCCTTTCCAGGTATATTAATTTTAATCATGGTCGTAATTATTGAAGCAGACGTTCAATATGAGCTCATTTGATCTGGTATTGAACCTGGACATTCTAACATATTGCCCAGAAGTAGTGAATCCCTTCTAAACCATTTCCTTGCAGTTTGTTTATGAGTTTTTAATTGACCTTGAAGCGTTGAGCCGGGTGGCAGCAGTAACCCGGCTGCAATTTTATTTGTCGACAAAACCATTTTCACTTGATTACCGGCCGCGTAAAAATCCGCGCTTACTGATCGGCTGGATCTATGGCCGGATGGTTATCATTCCGAATTGAGCGGCCCCCCGTAGACCCGCTTCGGGGTTGGTGATCACCCGGAGTGGAATACGTTCCAACAACCCGGCAAAGCGTCCTTTGGCAGTGAAGGCTTTGCTGAAAGAGGGAACGCGCAACAGCGGCAGGATGTGCGGCGGCATGCCGCCGCCGAAGTAGACCCCGCCGCTGGCCAGGACTTTCAAGGCCAGGTTGCCAGCCTCACTGGCCAGGATGGCGACGAAAAGCTCCAACGAGGCCCGGCAGATCGCGCTCGTATTTTCCAGACCGGACTGAACGATCAGCGGCGTGGGATCAATGCAGTTGGCCAGCTGGGCGGTCAGCCATGGCGGTTCCGG
>DATKZA010000031.1:0-4315 GCA_035528155.1 Patescibacteria group bacterium
TTACGCCGTGTGCCAGTATTTTCTCCACCGGGCTTATCCCCAGGAATTCCCCCGCGAAAACCTGCTGCGCGTGCTCAACTATATATTCGGCTGCCACCCGGCGTCCAACACCTCGCTGGTTTCCGGAGTGGGCGCCCATTCCCTGACCGTGGCTTACGGCACCAATGTCAACGAGTGGTCATACATTCCCGGCGGCGGCGTATCGGGACCGTCACTCATCCGTCCCGACCTGCCCGAATTGAAGGAGCCCTTTCCCTTCCTGTGGCAGCAATCGGAATATGTGATCGGCGGCGCCGCCACGTATCTCTTTTGCGTATTGGCCGGGGACTTGCTGCTAACCGAAAATCAGAAGTAATTATTAATCGCGGCAAGATCCGCCCCGAGGCCCAGAAGAAAAGGAGCCAGACGGAATTACTGGAGTATTTACTGAACTTGATATATGTTCGTAAGTGTTTTTTTCTATCGATTAAATGGAATCTCTCGAGAATTAGGGTTGAAATCACTTCGGCAATTCTAAAGTGAAAAAAAAAAGACAAGCGTGGTCTTTCCATTTAAAAACATTGAAGGATAAGGGTTTTTAAAGATCTTGCGCCTTATTCGTAATCAATAGGTCGCGAGTTCGACTCTGGCCTTCGGCTTTGCCAAGAAGCAGTTCATCACCCTATTTCAGGTGGGCTCAAATTCCTTTAATAAATATACAACCGGTCGGCTTCTCTTCAGACGGATCATTGGGGTGCCTGTGATCCGTCTCCTTTCAGGTACATATCGAACCAGCGCAACTGTTCCCAAAGCACATGCTCCACGCTCTCGCGGGCCCGGTAGCCATGGTCCTCGAAGGGAAGCAGCACCAGCCTGGTGATGCCGCGCGTCCCGCGCACGGCCTCGAAGAAGACCTCGGACTGGTAGGTTCGTGTCCCGGGATTGGAATCGTCGTTGCCGTGGATGATCAGGATCGGCGCCTTGACCTTGTCGGCGAAGAAAAGTGGCGAAAGAGCCACATAGACATCCCTGGCCTCGAAGAGCGAGCGGCGCTCCGACTGGAAGCCGAAAGGCTGGTTGGTCTTGTTATAGGATCCGCTGCGGGCGATGCCGGCCCGGAAGAGACCGGTATGCGCCAACAGGTTGGCGACCATCAGCCCGCCGTGGCTGTGGCCGATGATCCCGATCCGCTTGGGATCCGCCACTCCGATCTCAACCGCCTTGGCGACCGCGGCCTCGGCGTCGGCCACCAGTTGGGGCACGAAGGTGTCGTAGGTGGTCTCGGGATCCCCAACCATCGGCATGGCGGTCTGGTCGAGCACGGCGTAGCCCCGCAGCAGGAAGAAGAGATGGCTGGGGCCGTAAAAACGCATGAAGCGCTGGGCCGAGCCGCTGACCTGTCCGGCGGTGGCCGCCCCGGAGTACTCCAGGGGGTAGGCGTAGAGTACCGTAGGCAGGCGCTCTCCCTTCCTGTAGCCGGGAGGGAGAAGCAGCTGAAAGCTCAGAGGAATGCCGTCCTTGCGCTTGTAGTGCACGATGCGCTTCTCGATCTGTCGCAGCCGGGGCGCGGGATCCTTGAAACGCGAAATCGGTTTGCGCTTCAGGACCCTGGTGCCCTCTCCCTTGGGCGCCTTGATCTCTTTGCCTAAAGTGGCCAGAAAGTAGTTGGGCATCTCCTTGACGGACTCCGATTGCAAGATGAAATGGTCCTCATCTCCGGCGAACGCCACAAAGTATTCGTAACGTTTGGGATCGCAACGGAAGAGGCGCTCGGTCTTGCTGCCGTCCAGGTGGCGCAGATCCAGGAAGGGGCGATCACCCTGATCGCCGGCGCCGCTCCCGCGGAAATAGACCGCGTCTCCCTTCTGGCGCAGCACCGGACGGCCGTTGGCAAGCGGACGGAACAGCGGATAGCCCGGGTCCCCATAGCGATCGTCCTCATCCAGATCGTACCAGAGACGGGATGTGTTCTTGTCCACGTCCAGCAGCCAGACATAGCGCCAGCGCCGGATCCGCTCCTGCTGGGTGAGCATCAGCATGCCGCCGCTCTCGCCCCAGGCATTCCTCCAGGGCTCGATACGGTGCTCGGCCCGGAATACCTCCCGGGGCTTTTCGGTGAAGGGCGCGCTCAGGCTCATCAGCCGGTCACGATGGGAGACCTTGGCCACGGGATTCCCGCCGTCGAGCGCCTCGACCCAAAAAAGCTGGTGGGGGGCGGTTGGGCGCCACGAAACCGAACGCGGTCCCAGTGGAACTCCATGAACCGGGACCTGGTCGGCCACCGGCAGGGACGCGATTTTGGCTACCCAATCGCCCTTGGCGTTCCAGACCTCGATCTCTGTGGCGAAACGCCACCAAGCAACCTCGTGGGACAATGGCCCGACCAGTCGCTCGACGAGAAGATAATTGCCGTCCGGCGAGAAATCTGCCGTAACGTAGGGAGCCGGCTTGCCAATAATCTCTTTTCCACCTGTAGCCGGGTCGTAGATGATCAGCTCCGAAGTCGTATAGTAGTCAAAGAGCGTATCATCATGAGCGGTTTCAAGCAGGTTGCGGGCCTCGTAAGTGGAACGGGCCGAGGCCCCCGATCCTTCAAGGATCTCGGGACCGGCCGGGATGGCCGGCGCTTCGGGCGCGGGTCCGCGCTTAAGAATGCCGCGGATCAGCAGCCGTTTCTGGTCAGGAAGCCAGCTGACGGCGGCGCCCAGCAGTGAATTGAGAGCGATATCCCTGACCATGGCCAGGTCCCCCTGTACCGAACCGATCCAGAGGCAGATCCGGTCACTTTGCCCGACGGTGAGCGCGAACCTCTGGCCGTCGGCGGTCCATTCCACATCAAGGAGTTCGGCTCCCTGCGGCAGTTCCAGCGGCAGCGTGACACCATTCTCGACCCGCACCAGGCGGGGGGAAGTACTCCCACGCTGGCCCTGGTACCCGTTATTGGCGGGATTCACCCGCATGCCGGCCAGTTTGTGCATCGGCGCTCCCAACTCGGCGAGAGGGGGATAGAGCACCGGATCGGCAAGCAACAGACAGTTCCCGTCTGGCGCGGTCCACACACTGTAGTATTGCGGCGCATGGAGCACCTTCAGCCAATCCTCCGGCGGGGATTGCCAGTTGTTTGCCCGCTGCGGGATCTTGCCGGACACTTCCGGGCCTGCAGCCAGCGGGGAATAATTAACAAAAAAAAGAAGCGTAATCGCCAACAAGAAAACATTTCTTTTCATTCCTAACCTCCGTAAATTGAGAATTTCGGCATTTCGAAGCCGCCTCACGGTCTACCGCCCTGACCGGCCGGCAACCTCGTCCCCCCGGGAACGGCTCCCGGCAAGAGAAACACCCGGGTCGGAACACCGAGGTGAGGTCTCGATAGTAGATATGACTGCCTCGGGTCCCATAGTACCTTGTCCCGAAAGGTTTTGCAAACGCCGGACCGGCCTGGCGGGCAGCCGGCAAGCCAGACACAGTCCATGACAGAGGAGGACCCCCTCCGGCTTTCCCTTTCGCTGCAAAAAAAAAGATCAGATCCTTTCGCGGAACTCGGCCCACTTGCGCTTGGACAGGCCCAGGGCCAGGATGGAGTCGGCGCGGGCGACGATCTCGCCCTGCTCGAAAGCGATGACCGTCGGGACGGCATGGATGTCGTAGCGACTCCACAGCGGGTTGCGTGGGTCGTCGAGCTTCAGCCGTAGAAAATTGAGGTTCGCGGACCGCTCCCGGACCAGGTCGGCAAAACGTGACTTGCAGGCGACGCAATACGGGCAGCCGGTCATCTCGAAGAAGACCACCGTCTTTTTGCTGCCGGAAATATAGGGGGCAAGGTCAGCGGGATCGGCCAGCACGGTCACGTGATCGCTGTTGCCTGGCGCAGGATTATGCGTCATCAGTAGTCCGGATTCAATTGTAGTCTTCCATGACCCGGCGGTCCTCGGCCAACAGCGCGCCGGCGATCTCCTCCATTTTGCTTTGCTTCCAGAACGGCAGCTTCTCATGGTTTTGGAGATATTTAAGGGGGATGGGATGGCTGCCGATCACGACCGGCAGCCCGTAGGCGGTCTCGATGAATTCCTTGAATTTGCGAATATTTTGACAAGGGGGATAACCGACCACAAAACAAGTAGCCAGGTGGATGACCTGGGCGCCGTTTTTCTTCATTTCCGCAGGGACGTACTCGATGTTGCCCCCGGGGCAGCCGCCGCAGCTGGAGAAGCCGACGACCTCGACGTTCTCGTCCCTGAGGTAGGCCGCGAAGGCCCCGGCCCGCTCGCGCAGGGCCCGGAAACACTTGCCGCCGCCGCAACTCTGGTAGCGGCCGCAAATGATGATGCCGATCTTC
>DATKZA010000032.1:0-7398 GCA_035528155.1 Patescibacteria group bacterium
ATAAGGAGTAATATTATGATCACGTATGCCCGCAACGAAATATTTTCCGCCACCGAGGCGGCCAAGCGTTTCGGTGCCATCTTGGAAAAATTCCAGAAAAAATCCCTGGCTCGCGCCGTTGTCTCCAAAAACAACCGCATCGAGGCAGTGATCCTGCCGGTCGAGGCCTATGAAGAGATGCAGGAGATTTACGAGTGGATCGAGCTGATGGATATCGCCGAAGCGGTGGACAAAAGGAAAAATTCGGCCAAAACCCATTCCTTGAAGGACGTCCTGCGGGAAAACAAAATTGATTACGAGATTGTAAAAAAGAAATCGAGGTCAAAGTGATCGCCATTGGCCCGCGTCGGGAGATGATCGTATATCATGAAGCGGTCCGGCGCCTGGGCAAGGGAAAATAAAACAGTCCAGCCCACTGCTTCTGTATGCCGCTGTACCCCCGGTTCATCAGGTGATAAGATAATAGGCACCGAGCCAAGTCAGGCGTGTATGTCTCATGGAATCAATACAGCCTAGAATTTACAAAAATACAAAGACCGTCCCCCAGGCCGTTCGCGCCTGGTTTAAAAAAATAGAAAATTTATTCAAAAAATTGAATTTTTTTTGGGTGCGCGGGCGTGAAATGCGTTTTGACGCGGGGTTGCGGCCTTGCAGCGGATGGCAGAAATTATGCTTTAAATCGGCGGGGGGGATCACGATGAAAAAACCAATTATTGTTTTGTTTGCCCTATTCCTCCAGGTGGCGTGCCGCAGCGGCGGAACGATTCCCGCACCTCCGGTCAACCCCGGCCTGTACTTCATCCATCTGGGTAGGGGGATCGCCGCCCTGCAGGAGAAGGACTTTCCGGCCGCGCTCCATTTCTTGAAGCTGGCCGTAGCCGAGAGGCCGGATTCGCCCAGGGCGCTCAACCTGCGCGGGATCGCCCTGCTCATGCGGGGCAGGGCCGGGGAAGCCAAGGTCGATTTCGAGAGGGTCATCGCGCTCGATCCCGGCTACGAGTCCGCCTACCAGAACCTGGGCTGCTGCCTGGTGCGCAAGAAGGAGCCAGCCGAGGCCGAAATGGTTCTGCGGCGTGCCCTGGAGCGCTTTCCCCGGTCGGCGTCGCTGCATTTCACCCTCGGCAGCGTCCTCGTCCTGCGGGAAAAAGCCGAGGAGGCGCTGGAGGTGATGCGCCGGGGCATGGATCTGGATCCGGCCTATTTCTCAAGGGAAAAGCGCTTCGAGACCGAGTCCGACCTGCAGGGAGGCGGCCCGGCGCTGTTCTTTTCCTACGCGCGGCTTTTCGCGGCCAGGGGCGACGTCGGCAAGACGGTCGAATATCTGCGCCAGGCAAGAAAAGCCGGTTTCAGCGACTGGCAGCGGATCCTGGAGTTGGCCGACTTTGATCCGGTCCGCGACGACCCGGCCCTGAAGGAATTTCTCGACTGATCGCCCCGCGCAGAAGTAGGATAAGGACGTTTCGACGCGGTCACCCATTGCTTCTGCATGCCGCCATAGGGATCGAATAGGGCGGAGTAGACCACCGTGCCGGTGCTGTCGGTAATGACGCGCGTGGAGTCCTTCTCGGCAATCTCATAAAAAAAATATCTTAACAAATCCAAGAATACAAGAACCGTCCTCCAAGCCGTTCGAACTAAACTTGACACGACCGCGATGAGTATACTAGTATTTTTAGGAGAAATAATATGAAATATAAAAGAATCCTTTTATTTGGACTTTGCTTCATTCTTCTTTCCGGATTTGCCATCGCAGGTAATAAAAATCAAGATACTCATCCAGTTCAACGCCATATGAAAACAGGATATCTTGAAGTCCCCGACGGGAAACTTTATTACGAGGTCGCCGGAGAAGGAGATTGGATAGTCCTGGTTCACGACGGAAACCTGCATTCCGTGACATGGGACGAACAATTTCCCGTTTTTTCAAAAAACTACAAAGTTGTCCGTTATGACAGGCGCGGTTACGGGAAATCGACGTATCCGGAGAAACCATACTCAAATATTGAGGATTTAGCCGAGGTCTTCAGACAATTGAATATAGACAAGGCTACACTTATGGGGATGTCCGCCGGCGGCGGGCTTGTCATGGATTTTACTCTGGAGCATCCGGAAAAGGTGACAGGACTTGTTCTTGTCGGAGCCGTTGTCAGCGGGTACGGATATTCCGACCACATGAGAACGCGCGGAGGAAACCTGGATCCGGAGCTTTTTTCTGACCCGGCCAAGCTTGCGGACTACATGTGCCATAGAGATCCTTACACGTTTTACGAAGGCAATAAAGAAGCGAAGAAAAGAGGATATGATTATCTTATGAATAGTCTGCAGAATTATAAGATGGAAAAATATAATTTTCTCAAAGGAGCCAAACGGCCGGCCCTGCCGAATTTGAATGAAATTAAAGTCCCGGCTTTGATTATTGTCGGGGAATATGACATCCCGGACTGTCATGCTCATGCCGGCGTCATTGAAACGAGAATTGCCGGTTCAAAAAGAGTGATCATCAATAAATCGGGACATATTGTGCCTTTGGAACAGCCGGCAATTTTCAATGACATCGTTTTGACGTTTTTACATGAAAAAAAATTCTTAGAAATTCTTGGCCAAAAAGGCGTTCCGCAAGCCGTCAATGCTTTTCAGGAAGCGCGGAAAAGGAATGATCATTCGCTTGATTTCGGTGAACAGAAATTAAATCAGGTGGCATACGGCTATCTGCAGGACGGGAAAGTCAAAGAGGCCATCGCATTGTTCAAGCTTAATATGATGGCTTATCCTGATTCATGGAATACTTATGATAGTCTCGCTGAAGCGTATTTGGCGGACGGCAATAAAGAACTGGCGATATTCTACTATGAAAAATCATTGAAATTGAATCCTGGAAACGGCAACGCGGCCAATCAATTGAAAAATCTTAAAAAATAATGTAAGCATCGGTGCCAGGTCTTTCATTATGACATTTGGTCTGACATGATGTTTTACCGCTGAGTCTGTGGGAGCGACTGCTCCGAAACGGCAGTTCAAAATTACGGCAATAAGCATGGGAATGAAAGGAAAAAGTAATAATGCAAGACCTGACAGCGATTTCCTGTTGGCCCGCGCCGGGAGATGATCGTTTAACACGAAGCGGTCCGGCGCCTGGGCAAAGGAAAATAAGACAGTTCACCCCATTGCTTCTGCATGCCGCCGTCCCCGCGGTTCATCAGGTGATGATAGGCACCGAGCCAAGTCAAGCGTGCATGTCTCATGGAATCAATACAGCCTAGAATTTACAAAAATACAAAGACCGTCCCCAATTTCAATTTCCCTTCGCCGTTTACCGTCAACCGTAAACCGAACCTATTCTTTTATTTCGGATAAATCGCGGATGATGTAGACGTCGTAGTCGCCCAGGCGCTTGAAGCCGGCCTTTTCGTAAAAGTGGATGGCCCGCTCGTTGTCGCGGTGCACCTCGAGCTTGACCTGCAGGCCGATCTCCCTGGCGATCTTCAGCGATTCGCGCAGCAGCGGCTTGGACAGGCCCCCGCCCTGGAATCTCGGGTCGATGGCGAAGTGGTGCAGGTACAAGCGGCGGCCGTCATTGGTCAGCCAGGAGGTGCCGACCACGGTGTCGCTGGCCTTGTCGACCAGCACCAGCAGGCGGCCGTTGCGGCGCAGCGAGTTTTCGATCACCTCGGCCGAGTCGCCCCGCCCCGGGGTGTTCATGCCGGTGCGCTCCCAGATATCGGCCACGTGCGGATAGTCGGCGGCCCAGTAATCCCGGATGGTGAAGGTCACTTCGTTTTCCATGGTTATATTTTAACAAATTTCAACCGGAGAATTCAATTTTCTTATGTCTTTTCTTCTCCGATCACGAATCACGGGGATCGATGTTCGTTCAGGGGAATCTCCACTGCTGGAGTTGATTGTATTTTTTTTGTATAATTCCGCTTGAATGAAAAAGGAGCGTGCATGAGTAAAAAAATATTCCGATTCGCCTGCCTGCTTGCCGTCAGCCTGGTTTTGCTTTTGCCGCCAATGGCCTGGGGCGCGGACGAAGTCCTGCCGCAGCCGCCGCTGGCTAAAAAGCTGCCCAAGGAAATGACCCTGCATGGCCACACCCGCGCCGACGAATTCTACTGGCTGAACCAGAGGGAAAATCCCGAAGTCCTCGCCTACCTGCAGGCCGAAAACGCCTACACCGACGCGGTGATGAAACCCGCGGCGCCGTTGCAGGAAGCCCTATACAGGGAAATGGTCGGCCGCATGCAGCAGACCGAAATGTCGGTGCCGTATTTTGAAAACGGTTATTGGTACTACACCCATTATGAAAAGGGAAAGAATTACCCGCTATATTGCCGCAAAAGAAAATCCCTGAAGGGAGCGGAACAGGTCATGCTGAACGGCAACCGCATGGCGGCCGGGGAAAAATATTTTCATATCGGGTCTTTTGCCGTCAGCCCGGACAATGCCACCCTGGCCTACAGCGTGGACACCGTGTCGCGCCGGCAGTACCGCATCCGCTTCCGCAGCCTTAAAACCGGGAAGGAATACCCCGAAGAGATCAAGATGACAGCTGGGGAAATGGTCTGGGCCAAGGACAGCCGCACGGTCTTCTACCCGGCGATCGATCCCGTCACCCTGCGCTCCTTCAAGGTGAACCGTCACAAGCTGGGAATGTCAGCCGACCTTGATACGACGGTTTACGTGGAAAATGATGAAACTTTCGAAGTGGACATCCGCCCGAGCCGCTCCCGCCAGTACCTGCTGCTGGCCAGCAGCAGCACCCTGAGCGATGAGTACCGCTTCCTCGACGCCGAGCGGCCGGAGGGGGAATTCACGTTGTTCCAGGAGCGGCTGCGCGACCTGGAATACAGCATCGATCACCTGAACGGCCGTTTCTATGTTTTGACCAACGACGGGGCGGTTAATTTCAAGCTCATGGAAGCTGCGGCCGGCAAAACCGGCAGGCAATCCTGGAGCGAGCGGATCGCCCACCGCCCCGATGTCCTGCTGCAGGACTTCGACCTTTTCAGCGGCTACCTGGTCCTGAGTGAACGCCGTTCCGGCCTGACCGGGATCCGCGTCATCCCCTGGGGCGAAAAAGAAGGCTACTTGCTCGAATTTCCCGAGCAGGCCTACTTGGCTTACCCGAAAGTCACTCCCGAGCCCGGCACCGACCTGTTGCGCTTCACCTACACCTCGCTGACCACGCCCTCTTCGGTATACGAATTCAACATGAAGACCCGCCAACGCAAGCTGCTCAAGCGCCAGGAAGTGCTGGGCGGCTATAAGCCCGAGCTGTACCAAAGCGAGAGGCTGCTGGCTCCGGCTTACGACGGCACCCTGGTGCCGATCTCCCTGGTCTACCGCAAGGACACGCCCAAGGGCGCCGGCACGCCGCTCCTCCTTTACGGCTACGGTTCCTACGGCTATTCCATGGATCCCACCTTCAATTCGGCCCGACTCAGCCTGCTCGACCGCGGTTTCATCTTCGCCATCGCCCACGTGCGGGGCGGGCAGGAGATGGGGCGTTCATGGTACGACGAGGGCAAGCTGTTCAAGAAGATGAACACCTTCACCGATTTCATCTCCTGCGCCGAATACCTGGTGCGCCACAGCTACACAGCACCGGAAAAGCTTTTCGCTTCCGGCGGCAGCGCCGGCGGCCTGTTGATGGGCGCCGTGGTCAACCTCAGGCCCGACCTGTTCAAGGGGGTCATTGCCGCCGTGCCCTTTGTCGACGTGGTCACGACCATGCTCGATCCGACCATCCCCTTGACCACCAGCGAATACGACGAGTGGGGCGATCCCAACCGTGCCGAATTCTATGAATACATGCTCTCCTATTCGCCCTACGACAACGTGCGGCCCAAGGATTACCCGGCCCTGCTGGTGACCACCGGCCTGCACGACTCGCAGGTGCAGTATTTCGAGCCGGCCAAGTGGGTGGCCCGGCTGCGGGCGCTGAAGACCGACAACCATATCCTGCTGCTGCGCACCAACATGGCGGCCGGCCACGGCGGGGCCTCGGGCCGCTTCGAGCGCCTGCGCGAGACCGCTTTTCAATTCGCCTTCATACTTAAACTGGCCGGCATCGACCATTGAGATCCCGGAAGGCGGTTGTGTTGAAACACGAGGAGGTCACATGAAAAAAAAATTATGGCTGATTTTTGTTTTGGCCCTTGTCATCGTTTCCTGCGCGCCGGCGCTGCGCGTGCACCATTTCGCGGGCGGCCCGGGCTACCCGCCCACGGCACCGGAGTCTGTCGACCTGCTGCGCGCGGAACCGCGGCGTCCGTATGTCGCCTTCGCCGAGATCATTTACGAGCCGCCGCAGCGCGTGAGCCGCCGGGAAGTGGAGTGGAAGCTGCGCCGCAAGGGTGCGGCCATCGGCGCTGACGCCTTGATCATCGAAACGGATTCAGTCTATCGCGATGGTGTGTACCGTCCCAATCGCGTTCGCCGCGCACGTAGCGATCCCCGCGACGGGACCCTCGATCGCGTCATTGTGGCTGTGGCCATCCGCTACCGTCGAAAATGAAGATCATTGACCTGGCTGCCGAGCACGAAGAAATTTACTGCCAGTGTTTGGAGGAGTGGTCGGATGAAATAAAGGAGGCCGGCAACCACAAGCGGCAGTGGTACGAACGGGCCAAGAATGATGGGCTGCGCGTCAAGCTGGCCCTGGACGACACGGGTACGATCGGGGGCATGATCCAATACCTGCCGATCGAACACTCACCTGCTGAAGGCGCGGGACTTCACTTTGTCCTTTGCATCTGGGTGCATGGCCACAAGCAGGGACGGGGCAATTTTCAGAAAAAGGGCATGGGCGCGGCATTGCTGGCAGCGGCCGAAGCCGACGCCAAAGAATTGGGCGCCGCGGGCATGGCTGCCTGGGGTGTGGCCCTGCCTTTTTGGATGCGCGCCTCCTGGTTCAGAAAGCACGGCTATAAAAAAGCCGACAAGCAGGGTATGATGGTCCTGATGTGGAAACCATTCGCCAGCGATGCCCAAGCCCCGGCCTGGATCAGGCCCAAAAAAAAACCGCAGCCTGAAGCGGGCAAGGTGGTGGTGACCGGGTTGCTGAACGGCTGGTGCCCGGCCATGAGCATGGTGCACGAACGGGCCCGGCGCGCCGCCGCCGAACTCGATCCGCGCGTGGAGTTCCGTGAGGTCAGCACCGCCGATCGCGACGTTTTTCTGGAGTGGGGGATGACCGACGCCCTGTTCATCGACGGCAAGGCGGTGCGCAGCGGCCCGCCCCCCAAGTACGAAAAGATCAAAAAGAAGATCGACAGGAAACTGAAAAAGCTATAGGTTTGCCCCTGGCGACCGCGGCTTTCCGGCCATGGGGATTTTTCGCGTTCAGTCGGCGGACTTTCTTTAACTTTCCTTTGCTTCCGACCTGGGCCGCCTTTG
>DATKZA010000033.1:0-10602 GCA_035528155.1 Patescibacteria group bacterium
CCCATTCAGGACGCTCATCTCCCTCTCGCTCAGGGGAAAAGCGGGCGGCGTGGCGAACATCCTGACCAGCCGGGAATATGCCATTTCTTTTTGTTTCATCGGTTCGAATATACAGCATCCATGGCTGTTCTGGCAAATGAAAGGAAAACATGAAAAAAATCCCGGCTTCGAACGTCTTAAATAGGGTGACGGCGCTGCTGGCCGCCCTCCGGGATCGACCGGAACATGGAGACGCGATGATTGTGCCTGATGGTTTGACATTTCTTCCCCCAATCCTTACGATATTTTGTTTCTGCCGGCGGCGCTGCCGGTGGAGAAAAGACACTTGATAGGAAACAGGAGGCTGGAGCAGTGAGATGATGCGCGACAAAAGATGTGAGGTTTTTTTACTTTTTCTGATTTTGTGTTTTGTGGGCCCGGCTTGTCTTTTGCCGCAGCAGGCCCAGTCCCCCAAGGGGACGGACACCGTCCCGCCCCCCGGGCCGCGGGAACTCCCCAGGATCGAGGAAAAGATCGCGGTCGACGGCAGGCTCGATGAGGCGGCCTGGCGGCAGGCGCTGGAGCTGGCGCTGCCGTTCGAGACCGAGCCGGGCGAGAACATCCCCGCCCTGGTCAAGACCACGGTGCTCGTCTTCTACGACAGGGACAACATCTACTTCGGTCTGGAATGCCTTGACCCCGATCCGGCCGCAATCCGCGCCCGCTACGCCGAGCGCGACCAGTTCGACGCCGACGACCTGATCAACATCAACCTGGACACGTTCAACGACGAGCGGCGCAACTATTTCCTGGGCTGCAACGCCCTGGGCGTGCAGCGCGACGGCATCGAGACCGTGGGCGGCGACGGGTCCTGGGACGCCATCTGGGACTCGGCCGGCCGCATCCACGAGCGGGGCTTCACCATCGAGGTCGCCATCCCCTTCTCCTCGCTGCAGTTCCAGCGCACTGCCGGCCCCCAGGTGTGGGGACTGGACATCTCGCGCTGGTACCCGCGCTCGCAGCGCCATCGTTTCGGTCTGGTCAAGATCGACCGCAACAACAACTCCTACCAGAACCAGTTCATGAAGATCAGGGGATTTGAGGGGATCAAGCCCGGCAAGAACATCGAGATCGTCCCCACCCTGACCGGCCTCAACACCGACGCCCGGGCGGACCTGCCCGACGGCGATTTCGCCAACGTCACCCGCAAATTCGACCCCGGGCTGACCGTGAAATGGGGGGCCACCGCCAACCTGACCTTCAGCGGCACGGTCAATCCCGATTTTTCCCAGGTGGAGGCCGACTCGCGCCAGCTGGACATCAACCAGCCCTTCGCCCTGTTCTACCAGGAGAAGCGCCCCTTCTTCACCGAGGGGGCCGACTTCTTCCGCTCGCCCTTCGACGTGATCTACACGCGGACGCTGCGCGATCCCGTCTGGGGGCTCAAGCTGTCGGGCAAGGAAGGGGCCAACACCGTGGGCGCCTATTACGTCCGCGACGACCTGACCAACCTGATCTTCCCGGGTAGCCAGGGGTCGCAGTCCGACTCCCTGCAACAGGAATCATCGGCCCTGGTGCTGCGCTACAAGCGAGATCTCGGCAACAAGGTCACCCTGGGAGCGCTGTTCACCGGGCGCAGCGGGGATGATCCTGAAGATCCCCGACAGGGGGATTATTTCAATCGCGTCTACGGCTTCGACGGCCAGGCGCGCTTCAGCAACCGCGACAAGGTCACCTTCCAGTTCCTGGGCTCATCCACCCTCTATCCCGCCGAAGTGGCCCGCGATTACTCGCAATCCGAGGATACGTTGAACGACAGGGCGTTCATGCTGGGCTACCAGCACCAGTCGCGCAACCTCAATTTCTGGACCGAATACTACGATGTCGGCCGGCTTTTCCGGGCCGACCTGGGCTTCATGCCCCAGGTCGATTACCGCGACCTGTCGGGTGCCGTCTCCTACAGCTGGATCCGCAACCGGGGCTGGTGGTCGCAGCTGCAGGTGGGGACCAGCTTCTCCTACAGCGAGGACCAGGAGTCGCGGTTCCTCTACCGGCGCAACAGCCTGAGCTTGTTCTTCAGCGGTGTCCTGCAGACCTATTTCAATTTCATGGCCTCCGACATCATGGAAAGCTACCTGGGCCGGAACTTCCACTTGTGGTCGGTGCAGACCTATCTGCAGCTGCAGCCCGTGGCCAACCTGCATCTCGTGTTCAACAGCAATTTCGGCAAGCGCATCGATTACGCCAACGCCCGCCCGGGCGAGCGTCTGCAGCTCAACCCGGCGCTCACGCTCAACGTCGGCAAGCGCCTGGCCTTCGGCATCGACCACACCTACGAGCGCATGAACGTCGGCGACCGGGAGCTCTACACGGCCAACATCAGCCAGGGGCAGGCGATCTATCACCTGAACGCCCGGACCTTCCTGCGCGCCATCGTGCAGTACGTCGACTACGACTACAATGTCTCCAACTACACCTTCGCTATCGACCCCGAATACAAGCACTTCTTCAGCCAATTGCTTTTCTCCTACAAGCTGAACCCGCGCACCGTGCTGTTCCTGGGCTACAGCGACAACGCCCGGGGCAACCAGGAATATTCCCTGGCTCGCAGCGATCGCACCCTGTTCATGAAGGTCAGCTACTCGTGGCAGATATGAGGATAATGTAAATTTTGCGCAGGATCGTTTTTTATCAACGAAAGGGAGGTTCAAAATGAAAAACCGGATCATGGCAGTTCTAATATTGGTGTTGTTGACCCTGTTATCCGCGAGAGCCGTCTGCTCTCAAGATGAGGGGAACCTGCTGGCTGTGGCCAACTATCTAAAGATCCCATCCCGCATCATGAACGAGGAGAGGACGATCGTCGTTTCTCTCCCTTATCTCTATGACAGGTTGGGGAAACGGTATCCGGTCCTGTATGTCCTGGACGGCGAAGATATCACTCTGTCCTCGTTCATCGGGATGGCCCGCTTCTTCAGCCCCCAAAGAATTCCCGAAATGATCATTGTCGGCGTCCTGAATACAAATCGAAACCGGGACCTGTTCGCCACCAGGGTGGAGGGCCTGCCCGATACCAAAGAGGACGGAGCCATTCGCTTTCTGAGCTTCTTGTCCAAGGAACTGATACCCTATGTTGACACCCATTACCGGACGACTTCGCACCGAACGATCTATGGTCAATCCGCGGGAGGTCAATTCGCCATATTCTCACTTCTGACCGATCCCGAAGTTTTTGACGCGTATCTGGCAAGCAGTCCGGTCATCGGATACTCCGACCAAGTCCTCCTGAACAAGGCGGAGGCATTTTTCAAGCCGGGAAAAGTTTTAAACAAATCACTCTATGTCTATTACGGAACAACCGATTATCACAGCGTGACCGAGAGAATTCCCCTGCTGGAATCCATTATCCGCAAGAATCCCCCGCAGGGTTTCACCTGGAAAATCAAAGCGGTCGATGGAGGCCATGTCCCCCGGGAGAGCTTCCACGAGCTCATCATGATGCTCTACTCCAACTGGAGTCCTATCCGCCGGCCCACGATCATTCCCTCGCAAGGCGAACTCCTGAAAGGTCAGACCCTTTCCGTGCAGATCCTTGGGGGGGCGGACCCGGTTCATTACACCGTAAACGGCGAAGAGCCATCCGATCGCTCACCTGAGTATACCGGCCCCATCCCCATCGATCGAACCACCACCCTGAAGGCGAGATCGATCCGCCCCGGCCTGCAAGAGACCCGGGCGGTCGAGGCCCAATTCCAGGTCATTGATCATCGCCGCCCGTCCCGGAAAGTCCTTGGCCTGCGCCCGGGACTGAAGTTCCAGTACAGCGAACAGCAGGTATTCACCCTCCCGGACCGGCTCGAGGGCACTCCCATGAAATCCGGAGTGGTTCCCACGATCGATCTCGGCGTCCGCGAGCGAAATCATCTCTACTTGATTGAATATGATGGATATATAAAGGTCCCGAAAAGCGGGAGGTACAGGCTGTCGCTTCGATCCACAAGTGTCAGATTTTTTCTGGATCAGGATCTGGTCATGGCCAATGGTGGTTTGCTTCCGGAAGAAACCGTGCGGGACCTGTGCCTGGAGTCGGGGGTTCATGCCATCAGGATCGTCACGAGAATGTTTCTCCAGCCATCCCATGTTTTAGAGCTCTGTTGGGAGGGCCCTGGGATCGGCAAGCAGATCGTTCCCGCCCAGGCATATTATCATGACTGAAGCGCTGCATGCAGCGACCGCACCGTCTTCATGAAGGTCAGCTATTCCTGGCAGATGTGAAGACAGCCGGAATTGAAATGCCGGCGCAACGGGAATGCATCATGTCGGGACCTTGTCCCGGTTCGATAAAAACACCGAGGTGACAAAATGAAATCATCTGTTATTTTTCTGCTGCTGTCGGTTTGGTTCTATCCTCTCCTTTCGCAGGCAAGCAGTTCCACGGCGGAACTTGATAAGAAAGTGCAATCGTTTCTCGACCAGAGAAAGGGGACTTGGCTGCGGGGGAGCATTCCCGAGTCGGACGGAAAGCTTCTCTTCGACATCATTAAAAAAAACAAGTACACGCATGCCGTCGAGATCGGCACGTCCACGGGCTATTCGTCGATCTGGATCGCCTGGGCGTTGAGCAAGACCGGGGGAAAGCTGATCACCATTGAGATTGACGAGGGCCGCTATCAGGCCGCGGTCGCGAACTTCAAGGAGGCGGGGCTCTCCGGCTATATCGATGCCCGCTTGGCCGACGCCCACGAGCTCGTTTATCAGCTCGACGGCCCGTTTGATTTTGTATTCATGGATGCCGACATAAGCACGGATTACGTGGAAGCCACCGCGAACAAGATCGTGACGGGAGGGGTCTTTATTACGCACGGTGTCAGAAACGAAACCGGCGACTACGCCAATTATCTCAAGTGCTTGAAGAACTTCAAAACCGATTTCAATACCGGCGGGGGGTTCTGTATAAGCATCAAAAAACCCAAATAAAGAGGGCGCAGTGGCATGGTGCAAAAAGGGGAAAGTAATAATTATAGACCTGACCCCGAATTTGCCTTTGTTTCGGTCATTGGAATTTGGATCTTTTCTTTATGTAAGGGCGGTTCGCGAACCGCCCCTACACCAGGAGAGATCGTCGAAATCGCGGGCGGGTTTGAAACCCGCCCCTACGTGCGGAATCGCCGGGTTTGATGAATCAAACCCCTACAATTGTCCCGGGCAGCCATCCGCCCCTACATCAGGAATTGTCTTCGTTTGGGTCATTTATCGGGCACGGCACGCCGTGCCCCTACGGCTTCAATTTGTTTTTGATTCGGTCATTGGAATTTGGGATTCTAAAAGGTCATGGGTCATAGGTAATGGGTCATTAGGAGGAACCAGTCGATCATCTTTTTTAACCTATCACCTATCACCCATAACCTATTACCTTTTTTAGTTTATAGGAATTTGCTGCTTGGGATTTGGAATTTTATCTTCAGGATCAGGTCGCCGCGACCGCCTTTTCCGATCTCTTGCCGCTCAAAAACTCGATGTCGATGCGGCCGATGCATACCTTGGCGATGGCGGTATCGGTGACCTGGGCGGCCATGACCTTGTCGGGCTCCTGTTCCAGCCGGCGTATCATCACGGCCAGGGCATGGCGCTTCTCTTCCGTGTCTTCGACGAACCTCGCCCGGCCGCTGAACTGGACGCTGGAGAACAGGTGGTCGCATTTCCCCTGCACGTAGCCGCGGTCGACCAGCGCCTGGCCCCAGACGCGGTCATTCGCCTTGAGGATCTCTATCTTTTTCCCCTCGCAGGCGCAATGGAAATAGATGGCGTTCCGTTCTTCGTCGTAGCCGTGGCTGAGGGTGACCAGGTAGGGCTCGTTGTCGCGGCACATGGCCACGGTGACATACTGCGTTTTGGCCAGGATCGCCTTCAGTTCTGCGGTCTCGCGGATCTCCTGTTCCTTCCTGCGCAAGCCGTGATATTTTTGCATGAGTGGATCTCCTTTGGTCGTGCGAACGCCTTGAAAAAACATTGTAACGAAAAGGCGCCAAGGAAGCAATCGCTGCCGTTCGTCGCAGAGCAAAGAACCGCTGTATCGTTAGTTGGCCTAAATCGGGTTTTTTACGAAGTCCACGGGTTTAATTAATAAGGAAAGACCTGATATCATTTGACTGAACTCTTCCGTTCTAAAAGTCGTATGCAATCATGAGATTCTTCTTGGGAAAGCGCGACGGAGGTGGTCAAGAATGAAGCGGATGGAGAGCAGAAGAATATTGCTTGGCGGAATGTTGCTGGTCATTTTCTTTTTGGGCTGCAAAATGAGCGGCGAGGCGAACAATGACACCGGCACAATCGTTTACGGATCGCCGCTGATCGACCGGGAGGGAAATTCCTACCGTACGGTCATCATCGACGGCAAAACCTGGATGGCGGACAACTTCAAAAGTACCCGGGACGCCGACGGTCAGGTGCTGCCGGGGGTTTATGCCCACGGTGACAGCGCGGCCAACGCCGCCACCTACGGGAGGCTGTATGACTGGACAGCGGCCAACGCGGCGGCCCCCGCCGGTTGGCGCCTGCCGACCGCCGCGGAGTGGGAGGCGCTGATCGCCCGCTTCGGCGGCCGGTCTGCGGCCGGCGGGCCCTTGAAAGAAGCGGGCACCAGCCGCTGGCTCAGCCCCAATACCGGTGCGACCAATTCATCGGGATTCACCGCGGTCGGCGGGGGGTTTCGCGGTTCCGACGGGATTTTTTACGCCCTGGGGGAGCATGGATCTTACTGGGGGACCGCAGACCAGGCTGCGTCGCCCTACTGCACCTACCTTTACAACACGACCACCCAGGTTTCAGGCGGCAGCAATCCGGAGGACCGGGATTCCCGCATCGCCTTCGCGGTCCGCTACGTCAAGGAATAAGAACGGATGCGGCCCGGGAAACCTGGAAGGGGGATGGTGGTTGATTTAAAAGCACCGTCCCTGGTTCTTGAAATATGGCCTTGCTTCCAGTCCGACGTGTTGAAAACAGCCTGATTTTTGTCATAAAATGACATTGATGTTCCAGCAGAATGGAATAAAGCGGGGCGTTTTTTTGATTGCCATCCTTGCCTTTGGGCTCATGCTGCCGCTCTCTTTTTGTTCGCGGCAGGTCGCCTTTGAAAAACTATGCAAAAAAGACGGCAGGTATTTCCGGGGAGCCGACAGCCGGCCCTTTAGCGGCAAGGCCGTCAAGCGTTATGAAAACGGTGGCCTGCATAAGGAATATGACATCGTGGACGGCAAAATACATGGCCGCGTGATCGTCTGCTACCGTGACGGAAACAAAGAAATGGAATTGCCTTACCGTCGGGGCTTGCAGCATGGGGAAGCTGAGGCCTGGTATCCCCGGGGCGGCAAAAGGTTTGTTTATCGTTACCAAAACGGCAAAAGGGATGGGAAAAGCATCAGCTGGGATGAGAACGGGCAAATGAGATCCGCTGCCGATTTCAGGGATGGGAAGTTGAACGGCAAATGGACCCTGTGGCATGCCAACGGCAAAAAACAGGAAGAGACGGAATACAAATCCGACAGCAGGCATGGGACCAGCACGCAGTGGTACGCCAACGGACAAATGAAAACCCGGGCTGTTTTGGATCAGGGAGAATACCATGGTGCGGTCCAATCATGGTTTGAAGATGGCAAAAAAGAATCCGCGAAGTTTTTCAGCCATGGCCGGCCAGACGGCCAATGGCAGTGGTGGTATGCCAACGGGAAACAGGAAATGCGACTCGGCTTCAAAGACGGGGAGTATGACGGCGCGGCGATCGGCTGGTATGAAAATGGCAATAAAAAGTTCGCCCGTTATGCCAGCCATGGCCGGCCGGACGGCACCTGGGAAAGGTGGCATGCCAACGGCAGGCCAAGGACCTGCGGCCGGTGGCAGAACGGAAAACTTGACGGGAAATGGCTGGAATGGGAAAGCGACGGCGGCAAACTTGAAGAAATCACCTTTCATGAAGGTAAAAAAATCGAGATATTTCAATGGTATGGCTCTGGCCGAAAAAAATTGACCGCCAGTCGGCAGGACGAAAGCCGATCCTGGAATTGGCGCTTTTGGAATCCTGACGGCAGGGAGAACCTGGAGAAGGGGCGGCCGTTTTTCAAAGGGCTTTATCCTGAATTTTTCATCGGCCGTGAGCCTCGATCCACTGCGCTCAGCGCAGGGCAGCGCCGGACATTGGCTTCCCTGAAGAAAATTCATGACTACCCGGTTTATACGATGGATGATCAAGGAGAATACGGATTGAACCGTTTTCTGGCGGCCGGGGGCTCCGGCGTTTCATCGGGCTGGGAAGATTTTGCCGGCCGGCAAAAAGAAAATTTCTGCACTACGATTTCGGCACTGGCTCCGAACGGGCATGTGCTTTTCGCCCATAATTGGGACGCTGCCCCAATGCCAATACTGGTCCTCTTCACCCGCCCTGCCGACGGCTACCCGTCCATTTCCTTGGTGGATATCCTGAGAATGAAGGATGTCAGCAATCATCTCGCCTTGTTGCGTTATAAAGATAAGGATACCTATTTAAGGGCCCCCTACTATCCCCTGGAAGGGATGAACGATCGCGGTCTGGCTGTCGCCTGCATGTATGCGCCGGAGAAAATGGCCGGGGATCCGCGCCTGGCGACCGTGAACATGTCCCAGATCATCCGCCTCGTCCTGGATTACGCCGCCGACCTGGATGAAGCCGTCGCCCTGTTCAGAAACTACAACATCCGCGAGACCCAGCACTTCCTGGTTGCCGATGTTTCCGGGCGCTCGGCCGTCATCGAATACAAGGAAGGCGAACTCGCGGTCATCCGCAGCCGGGAACCCTGGCAGGTGGCGACCAACACGCTCATGGCCGGCGTCAGCGAAGAGTCACTGCGCCGGCAGTGCTGGAGGTACGACACCGCCCAGGGGCTTTTGAAACAAACCAACGGCCGCGTCAGCCGGCAACAGGTCATGGATATCCTGAAGGCTGTCTCCATGTCCGTGACGCCGGAAACCATTGCTTCCATCGTTTACGATTTGAACAGCGGCGAGCTGCGCCTGGCCGTGGGCAGGGATTTCAAACAGTTGTTGTCCTTTCGTCTGAAAATGCAGGCAGCGACGGGAAAGTGACACGGGGGAGCCGCTCAGCGGCACTCGCTGCAGTCGGCGGCGAACGCATGTAGAGCGTCCCTCAAGGTCCCACCTTTCCCCGTACAGCCGTCAGGCGCGCCTAAAATTGTATGAAAAATTTCCGACAATATCAATAAGTTGTTTCTTTCTTGAAATCTAGAATGGGCAAAAAACCAAGATATTTAGGAACTGTCGCTTGCAATTTAATCGCAGCGAAAAAGTAATAATGAAAGACCTGACCCCGGAGCTATATAATGGCCGTAACAATCCGTCCAATTGCACAGAAAGGTCAGGCGTGATACGTTTATAGCTAAGTCGTCGATTTGGACTTTCCGGCCGAAGGCGGAACCCACCGACGAGAAAGCAGGGAAATATCCTCACCTGCGGAAAGGAGCAATCATGAGCAAACTATATGCCGCCCTGGCGGCGATGTGTCTGATCCTCATTTCATGTGGCTCGGCCAATGCCGATAAAGGCCCCTTGAGCCTGGTCACCTATTCCAAAAAAGCTGGCGTGGCGTACCGGGTGCTGGTGGACGCTCATCACGCCTACTTGGCCAACAATGACGGCGTGGCCATTTTTGACGTCCATCAGCCCGAGCGGCCGCGCAAGATCGGCGAGCTCCCCCTGGGGGTCACTTTCGGCGTCTGCGTTGAAAACGGCCTGGCTTATGTTTCGAGCGGGAGCCGGCTAACGGTCTGGGATGTCCATTATCCCGCCAACCCGTGCAGGCTCGCTGAGTGCGCGGTCGGGAACGAAATCCAGAATGTGTGGCTTGACGGCCCCTATGCCTATGTCCCCGGTGACCGCGGCGTGCACATCCTCGATGTCCGGGATCCAGGCAGCATGATGCCCGTCGCGCGTTGTGGCGAGGGCAGCGCACGGAGCGTGGCCGTTCGCGACGGCATTGCGTATGTGGCGATGCCTGCTGCCGGCGTCGTGGTCATGGATGTGAGCAATCCTGCTTCGCCGCGGCAAATTGCCACCGTCTCCGGCACAAAGGGTGCCTGGGATCTTCACCTCCATGAATCCCAGTTGTACGTCGCCTGTCATGGGGCCGGAATCAGGATCCTGACCCTGTCCGATAAAGAGACGCCCCGGGTCATCGGCGGTTACCGGGATAATGATGGCGGGGAAGCTCTGAGCGTTTGGGGAGATGGCCATTATTTATACGTCGCCGACAATTACGGCATCGAAGTCCTGGATGTGAGTGACCCGGCCAATCCACGTGAGTTGGCCGGGTATGGTGGCTTGAGTGGGGCGCATGACCTCTTTGTTGACGGCAGTTTCATCTATGTGGCCGAAGCGAAAAAAGGACTGATCATCTTTGAGCTGAAGCAAAATAAATGACATCGTGGAGGATTGGGAACGCCCATTAGAAGGTCACTGTCAAGTAGGTAGAACTATATTTTTTTTTTTTAACAATGCGTTCGAGCGCAATGATCAATGATGTTATTGCGGCCTTGATTTCAGTTTTTTATTGGTTGCAAAACCAGCATGTTTTGCACC
>DATKZA010000034.1:0-11487 GCA_035528155.1 Patescibacteria group bacterium
ACCAACAATTCCAAAAGCTGTTGGTTCTTCAACCGGCCATGGAAACTTCGTTTTTATCATCTCAGGCATAACAATTATTCCCACGCCAAGAAATCCTGATAAAACAATAGTGTAAATATACATTCCCTTCAGCCAACCCCATCGAATCTTGGTATTTCCAGACATTGCATCTCCTCCTTTTTAGAATTAGCCTTGTTTGTAAGGCAACTTCATATAACAGGCTCTTCAGCCGCAGCGTTTAGCTGTCGGCTGAAAGAGCAAGGTTAGACAAAACGAACATTGAATCGGCGGACTCTTCCTAAGTCAATCAGATGTCTCCCCGTTTGGGAAGGAACAAATCCTTGAAACGAACCTCGTCGCTTAACAATGTGAGCACTATGTAAAGAATAGTCCAAAACGAGTCGACAATGGCAGTTGGCAAGAATGTTTTTGGAAAATCATCAACGAGTAATATATACGCGAACAAGAGAACAACATAGAAGACTCTTCCCATAATCACAACACCTACATTAAAGAGATACCGTCGAATGTTGAAAGCGGACATGAACTGTAAGTACGCAAAGCAGAACAAGAACGATGCAATGAAGAGAGCATAGAATTGGTGCGTCGGGGGGTTGTTGATACTCTTACCCATTCCAACCAAAAATGAGTAGTAGAATCCTCCAAACGTATCATATAAACCACTCACAAAAAATACAATTGCCAAAGCCTTTAGTGATTTTGATTTAATCATGGAAACCTCCTTTCACATTTGAAGATAATTTCGATAATCCGTTTTGTCTAACGGCGAGTTGAGCGGTTCGACGGCAGGCTGTCGAGCTTGCTCGGCAAGGCTGCTGGCGAATGCGCTCGAACGATTGGTTCGGCCGCGCGAATCAGCGCGCGGTCGGAGAAATCGGGTGATTGCGAAAGCGCAACTCGCCATACGGGCGCGCGCAGCGCGACCGTACAATAATTATACGAAATATACTTTACTGACAACATTACGATTATTGATTAGCATATTTGCCTTAATCAATAAATATTTTTAAAAAAATCTTCATGCAGGCTGCCGCCGCTGCAGCATTTTTTAAAAACCCGTTTCACCATATCCCGTTCTCCAACAATGATTTTTGAATATCACAAAGTCAATTTATTTTCAATGTGTTTGGGTGCAAATATCAGTTTTGCAAAACCAGTACTAAGCAGTTTGGGCAATTCAAACCGGCATTTGTTTTCAGGGCCGGGGTATGTTAATTTTAGAGTATGAAAAACAACCACTTCGCCCTGATCATGGCCGGCGGCCAGGGGACGCGCTTCTGGCCCTGGAGCACCTCCGAAAAACCCAAACAGTTTCTTTCGGTAGTCGGTGAAGAACCTTTGATCACCCAGACTTACCGGCGTTTGTTGAAATTCATCGCCAAAAAAAATATCTTTGTGATCGCCGACGGCAAATACCTGCCGGCGGTGCGCGCCTGCCTGCCGGGATTTCCCGGATCCAATTTCATAGCTGAACCCGCGCCGCGCAATACGGCCCCGGCCCTCATGCAAGCCAACATTTTTCTGTCAAAAATCAATCCCGAAGCCCATTTGCTGGTAGTTCCCGCCGATCACTTCATCGCCAAAGAGGACCTTTTCGCCAAACAGCTGACAAGCGCCCTGACATACGCCCAAAACCGCTGCGTCATCACCGCCGGCATCAAACCAAGCGAACCCCATACCGGTTACGGGTACATACAGTTTTCAGAAAAGCAAACCTCAAAAAAAGACCTGCCCGGCTTTTTTTCGATCGAACAATTCAGGGAGAAACCCGACAGGGTGACCGCAGCAAGATACATGAAAATGGGGAATTATTATTGGAATTCCGGCATGTTTGTGTACAAGCTGGCTTTTTTCAAGGAATTTTTAAAAATTTATGCGCCATATTACCACCGGCAATATGCAATGCTCGAAAAAACCGCCGGCAATGCGAAGCATTTCGCAAAAATCTACAAATCGATAAAACCCGAATCCATTGATTACGCATTAATGGAAAAACTGAAGGAAGCGGTCATGTTCAAGGCCGCTTTTTCCTGGAATGATGTTGGTTCATGGTCGTCAGTCTATGAAATGAATGAAAAAAACAGGCAAAAAAATGTTTGCCGCGGCCGCGCTCTTGCCATTGACACCCGCAATTCGCTGCTTTTTTCCACTATTGACAAGCCCATGGCGGTTATCGGCCTGGATAAAGTCGCGGTGATCAATACCGAAAACGGCATTTTGATCGCGCCGATCAGTCAATTGCAGCAGGTCAAACAAGTTATTGCCCTGCTAAATAAAGAAAATCCCTGATTTTTGAATTGCCAAAGCCCTAAAAATACAAAACCAGCGGTAACAAAACAAAAAACAACAGGATTCTTTTTTGCCAGGCGGAAACTTCCCGCTTCTGCCAATGCCAAAAGCCAAGAATCGTGCCTGCCAAAAAAACAATGGCCAGCCCTGCGGCAAAAAATCTGGTTGAAGCTTCGGAATTTTCAAAATTTATAAGCTTGAAGAGCCAGCCGAAAGGGACGTTCACGAACAGGTTTTGATAATCGAATAGGAAAAACATTTCGACATAATAAACGCATCCGGCGAGCATGACCGGCCCGAAATGAATGAGAGCGGCGCCGAGCAGCAAGAGCGGCAGAAAAAAGTAGATCAAATAAGGTATTTTCAGATAGCGCGATGTTTCCGGCGCTTTGACCACGAAAGAGCCAGTTAGCGGCGCGGCATTTCCTCCGCGACCACTGATTTTTTTGGCCAAAAAACCATGCCAGGCCTGGCCGACGATGGCATCACCGAAATACTTGACCACAGTTTTCCGGCCTTGCTGCAGCAAAAACACCGAACCCGGAAAAAGAGAGACACGACTGGATCCGGGCGGCACGGCCATTACCACCGGACCCAAGTCGACAAAATATTCTTTCTGGTTGTTGTTCCAAATCATAAAAATCGCCGGATGCAGCAGATCAAAAAAGGCGAAAATCCTCCCGGATGGAGCGGCATTGCGCAAAAGCTGCACCGCAGCAATCTTTTTTTGATTGAAAAGGGAAAAACCAATGAACGTGTATTCCGGTGTTTGAAAAGCCGGGCCATGAGCCAGTTCCTTCCTAATCACCGTCCACTGCAGAAACAAATTCAAAAAGTGGATGAGCAGCAAACCGATCAGCAGCAGGGCGACAAACGACCCGGAAAACCGAAACGGCCGAGGTTTTTTTTCCTGGTAAAGCGATCCCTTTTCAGGGTTGTCGGTTTTCACGGATCACGAACCGCAGGCAGCCCGGATTACAATCCCAAAAGCCCTTTTTTGAATTTCTCTCCAGGTCCCGGTTTCTTGCCGATCCAGCAGGAAAAAAGGGCGTCGGCAAAGGCCTTGTCACCCAATGTCCCCTTTATTTTCCCCTTGATTTTGACTTCGGTCCCGGCCCCGGGCCGGTAGGTAAAAACCAACTTTTCGCCGTTTTTAAAATCTTCCATCAAGGAAGCCAGCGCATCGAACTGTTTTTTCAATTCCTGCGAATGGTCGGGGGTGTTCGCTTCCAAACCCTCAAACCAGGCTTCGTTGATTTTGCCGGCGCCCACGCTGCGTACAAAATGCATGACCGTGCAGCGCGGTCCATCGGCCGCCAGGATCTTTTCACTGTTGTTTTCTTTGGCCGGCAAATAAAGTCCTGCCACATAAACTTTGAATATAACTTTTTTACGCAAGGCCAAGCCGTTGAGGACCATTTGCTGACCATTTACATCCAAAGTATCGGGAAGTGTTACACCAGCCAGTGTTCCGGCCACAACGGGAGTGACAAATAAAAAAACAAGAAACAATCCGAGCAAAGCATGACGCGTCATTTTTTCCTCCTCAAACGAATACATTCAATCATAGTATGTCAACAATAAATTGTCAAAGAATTCAAAGCGGGAAGTTTCCAAGTGGCCCTGAATTTGTATATAATAAAAGCCGCAGGGAGGCGCGCATGAACAATGAGCGGTTCACTTTAAAAGCCAATCAAGCCATTCAGGAAAGCGTCCAGCTCGCCACGGAACTCGGCAACCAGGAGATCACCCCGCTGCACCTGACCAAAAGCATTCTGGCCGTTCCTGAAAATATCGTCAGCGAAACCATAAAAAAAATCGGCATTGACATTGCCAAGCTCACTGCCGCCATCAACACAGAGTTGAATTCCCTGCCCAAGGTCCAGGGCGCCGAACCCTATCTGAATAAAGTCATGAAAAAAGCCATTGCCCAGGCCGCTCCCATAGCCGGCCAATTCCGGGACGAATACGTATCGACCGAACACCTGATCCTGGCAATCATGGACAGTAACGAGGCCGCCGCCAGGGTCCTGAACCGTTTCGGGATCAACAAGGAACTCTTTTTAAAAGCCCTGATGGAAATCCGCGGCAGCCAGACCATAACCGATCCCAGCCCGGAAGAGAAGTTCCAGGCCTTGAAGCGTTACGGCCGCGACCTGGTGCAGCTGGCGCAGGAAGGCAAACTGGACCCGGTCATCGGACGTGATGAGGAGATCCGCCGCGTGATGCAGGTACTGGTACGCCGCACCAAGAACAACCCGGTTTTGATCGGCGAGGCCGGCGTGGGCAAAACCGCCATCGCCGAGGGCTTGGCCCTGCGGATCGTCCAGGGCGACGTGCCGGAAATGCTCAAGGACAAAAAAGTGATCACCCTGGATATCGGTAACCTGCTGGCCGGGGCAAAATATCGCGGCGAATTCGAAGAGAGGCTGAAAGCCGTGATCAAAGAAGTGACCGAAGCGGAAGGGCGGATCATTCTGTTCATAGACGAACTGCACACCATAGTCGGAGCCGGCGCTGCCGAGGGAGCCGTTGACGCCTCCAACATGCTCAAACCCGCCCTGGCCCGCGGCCAGCTCAGGGCCATCGGTGCCACCACCCTGAACGAATACAAAAAGTACATCGAAAAAGATCCGGCCCTGGAAAGGCGCTTCCAGCCCGTGTTGATCAAAGAACCGACTGTGGAAGAAACCATTTCCATACTCAGAGGATTGAAGGAAAAATACGAAATTCATCACGGCATCAAGATCACCGATGCGGCCCTGATCGCAGCAGCCACGCTTTCCAACCGCTATATCACCGACCGCTTCCTGCCCGACAAGGCCATTGACCTCATTGACGAATCATCGGCAAAACTGCGAATCGAAATGGATTCACTTCCCGAAGAACTGGATGAATTGGAGCGCCGGATCACCCAGCTGGAAATTGAGCGTCAAGCCCTAAAAACAGAGGGCAGCCGGGACGCAAAAGAGAAGTTGAAGGCGTTACTGGACGATCTCGACTCGCTGAAGATCAAACGCGATAAGATACGCGGCCATTGGCAAAAGGAAAAAGACCTGCTGCACCGGCTGCGCGACTTGAAAGAGGAAGCCGATAAGCTTCGCCTGCAACAGCAGGATGCCGAGCGGCGCAACGATTATGAACTTGCCTCGCAGATCCAGTATGGCAAACTACCAGAAAACGGCAAAGAAAGCGAGATTGTCCAGGAAAAACTTTCCCTGCTGCAAAAAGAAAAAAAGATCCTGACCGAGGAGATCACCGAGGAGGATATCGCCGAAGTCGTCTCCAAATGGACGGGCATTCCGGTCAGTAAACTTCTGGGCGGCGAAAAACAGAAATTGCTCGAAATGGAGGCCATATTGAAAAAGCGGGTGGTCGGCCAGGCTGAGGCCGTGGACGCGGTTTCGCGCATATTGCGCCGCTCGCGGGCCGGCCTGCAGGACCCGCACCGCCCCCTGGGCTCCTTTATTTTCCTGGGACCCACCGGGGTGGGCAAGACCGAGCTGGCCAAAACATTGAGCGATTTCATCTTCAACAGCGAAAAGGCCATGGTGCGCATCGACATGTCGGAATACATGGAAAAGCATTCGGTGGCCAAGCTGATCGGCGCCCCGCCCGGATATGTCGGCTATGAAGAGGGCGGCCAGTTGACCGAATCGATCAAAAGAAAGCCCTATTCCCTCATCCTGCTCGACGAGATCGAAAAAGCGCACAGCGATGTTTTCAATATCCTGCTGCAGATTCTGGAGGATGGCAGGCTGACAGACGGCAAGGGCAAGACCGTCAATTTCACCAACACCATCATCATCATGACCTCCAACCTGGGTTCGGAGATCATCCAGGAGCAGCGCGATTACCAGGAAATGAAGAGCAAATTAAGCGAATTGCTTTTCCAATATTTTAAGCCCGAGTTTTTAAACCGCGTCGATGAGATCATCACCTTCAAGGCGCTGACGCCAGAGAGCATCCGTGAAATCGCCAGGATGCAGATCGAACACCTGCGGCGATTGCTGGCCGCGCAAAAGATCGAAATGACCATTTCGCAACCGGCCCTGGCCCGCCTGGCCGAGACCGGATTTCACCCCTCTCTGGGTGCCCGCCCCCTGCGCCGCGTCATCCAGCAGGAGATCCAGGACAAGCTTTCCATCATGATCCTTGAAGGCCGCTTGCAGCCCAATTCCACCGTCCATATCGATTTCAAAAAAGACAAATTCGTGTTCAATTGAGAATGGCAAGCCGGGGAAAAGGATTTGACTATTTTATATTGTTACAAAGTAAACTATTTACAAGGATCGACCAAACGTGATAAAATACCATTTAGCCAAAGTCACTACAAAATAGGAGGTATGCGCTATGGCTGACAAATCATTCAACGCTTTCAAAATGGCCCAGCAACAATTCGATAATGTTGCCGAGAAACTGGACCTGGATCAGGCAACCAGGGACCTGCTGAGAAACCCACTGCGAGAATATCACTTTTCCATTCCGGTTAAAATGGACGACGGGACGGTAAAGGTATTTCAAGGTTTCCGCGTGCAGCACAACGATTCCCGCGGCCCCTGCAAGGGCGGCATCCGCTTCCACCCCCAGGAGACCATCGACACGGTCAAAGCCCTGGCCACCTGGATGACCTGGAAGTGCGCCGTGGTCGACATTCCGCTCGGCGGCGGCAAGGGTGGGGTCATTTGCGATCCCCACAACCTGTCTATGCGCGAACAGGAGCAGATCTGCCGCGGCTGGATCAGGCAAATCGCCCGTAATGTCGGCCCGCTGCAGGATGTCCCGGCTCCCGACGTCATGACCAACGCCCAGCATATGATCTGGATGATGGATGAATATGAAAAACTGACTGGAGCTAAATATCCCGGTTTCATCACCGGCAAGCCGGTCGGCATGGGCGGCTCCCTGGGCCGCACCGAAGCCACCGGATTCGGCGTCATCTATGCCCTGCGCGAAGCCCTGAACGAAATGGGCATCGACATCAAGACCACCAGCGCCTCTTTCCAGGGATTTGGCAATGTTTCGCAGCATGCCGTCAAGCTTTACAGTGAATACGGCGGCAAAGCGGTTTGCGTTTCCTGCTGGGACCAGAAGGAAAACAAGTCTTATTCTTTCATTAAAAAAAGCGGTATCGATCTGGAACAATTGCTTGGTATCACCGACAAATTCGGCGGCATCGACAAGGGCAAAGCCAAGGAGCTGGGCTACGAAGTGGCCGATGCCGAGGCCTGGATCCAACAGGAAGTAGACATTCTGATCCCTGCCGCCCTTGAGAACCAGATCAATGCCGAAACGGTCGAAAGAATCTCTGCCAAAGTGAAAATAATCGCCGAAGGGGCCAATGGCCCGACCACTCCGGAAGCCGATCAGGTTTTGAAGAAGAGAAACGTTTTTCTCATCCCTGATTTCCTGGCCAATGCCGGTGGCGTCACCTGCAGCTACTTTGAACAGGTCCAGTGCAACATGAACTACTTCTGGACCAAGGAAGAGGTCCTGAGCAAGCTGGACAACATCATGACCTCGGCTTTCCACGCGGTGTATGGCTTGGCCGTGAAGAAAAAAGTTTTCATGCGCGACGCTGCCTACATGATCGCCGTTTCCCGCGTCGCCGAAGCATGCAAGCTGAGAGGCTGGGTATAATTAATTGTTAGGTTAAGCAGGGGGTGTCGCAAAAGCACCCCCTGTTTTTTTTAGGGGCAAGGGAGGCAATTAAAATGGCGGATCAGCAAAATTCGATCGACAAATTACTCAACGATATGCGGGAAAGGGCCAAGGAATTGAATTGTCTTTACCAGATCGAAGAACTTCTGACCAAGACCCACTTGCCCCTGGCCGAAATTTTCAAGCAGATCATCCAAACTGTCCCTTCCGGATACCAATTTCCCGATATTTGTCAAGTTAAAATCATATACGATGGCATTACTTACCAAACTCCAAATTTCCAGTCTTCCTTTCGAACCCAAAGTATCCCCATCAAAGTGGAAGACAGTGTCGCCGGCAGTATTGAGGTTTCCTATACCAAAGAGGTCCCGCAAACAGAAAACAGCTACTTCCTCAAGGAAGAACACAAACTGCTCAACACCATCGCCGAACGCATCGGCCGCACCGTTTTGCACTTAAGACTGGAACAGGTTTCCAAGGAATGGCAAACGGCAAAAAAAGACCTCAGTGAAAAAAACAAGAAAGAATGGATGGTGATCATCGATTTGCTGCGCAGAACCGACCAGAATCTCTATTTTCACCTGGGCCGGAAAATGATCTATTATCTCTTTTGGAACGGGGTGAAGGAAGCCAAAGAGCTGCTGAAGTCGCTGGGCAAGGACCAGGCCACTAGCCAGACCGAAATGAGCGACGATGTTAACCGGCCCAGTCAAAAGAAATCACATTTGGAAACGCTGGCCCTGGGGGATGAAACTTTTAAAATCGCCGCCCGATATCTCACCGACCAGGAAATTCTGGCCCGCCTGCAAAAATGGATCCAGGAGGAGAAGGCCAGTTTTCTGATACGAACCATCAACAACATAGACCTGCCTTTGGCCGATATCATCAATGTCATTACCCAGTTCCACTATATTACCGGGGGCAATTACGACCTGTCGGAACCCACGGAAAAAGGGCTGCGTGTTTCACTGATTCGCCGATTTTTTTCGGATCAATTGGAATTCATCACCATGGCCAAAAACCATATCGAGGTACGCCATTTTTACGATTTGATTCAAAAAATCATTTACCCGCTCAATGGCTACGGACGGTTGGGCGGAAAAAGCGCCGGTTTGTTCCTGGCCCAGCAGATATTGACCAAACCAGGCGAACATTCAGAGATTTTGGCCGATTTGAAATTTCCCAAAACCTGGTACATCTCCACCGACACCACCCAGCACTTTATTGATTATAACAATCTGGAGGAGGTGGTCGAACAAAAATACAAGGGGATCGACCAGATCCGTCTCGAATATCAAAATGTGATCCAACTTTTGAAGAACTCTCATTTTCCACCCGAAATTATTAAAGGCTTGTCAGTCGCCCTGGATGATCTGGGCGACAAGCCCCTGATCGTACGCAGTTCAAGTCTCCTTGAAGACCGCATGGGAACAGCTTTTTCCGGCAAGTACAAAAGCCTTTTCCTTGCCAATAAAGGAAGCAAGGCTGAAAAACTGGAGGCTTTGACCGATGCCATTGCCGAAGTTTACGCTTCAATTTTCGGCCCCGATCCGATCGAATACCGCGTGGAAAGGGGACTTCTGGATTTCCATGAAGAAATGGGCATCATGATCCAGGAAGTGGTGGGAGAAAAAGTCGGCGACTACTTTTTCCCAACTTTTGCCGGCGTAGCCTTCAGCAACAATGAATTCCGCTGGTCTCCCCGTATCAAGAGGGAAGACGGCCTGGCCAGGATCGTTCCCGGCCTGGGCACCCGGGCCGTGGACCGGGTAAGCGACGATTACCCGATATTGATATCCCCTGGAATTCCCAACCTGCGCGTCAACGTTACCGCCGAGGATACCATGCGCTATTCTCCCAAGCGCATCGATGTCATCAACCTGAAAACCTGCACTTTTGAAACCAAGGAAATCCCGGCTCTTTTAGAAGAATGCGGCAGCGAATACCCCAATATCAATAAAATCGTCTCTATTTACGAAGATGACCATATTTATCCCCCTTCGGCCATCAACCTCGATTTCAACAAGCAAAATCTGTTCGTTACTTTCGAAGGTCTGATCTCCCGCACCCCGTTTGTCAAACAACTGCAGACCATCCTTTCAACATTGCAGGAAAAAATGAGTACGCCGGTGGACATCGAGTTCGCCTCGGATGGAACAAATCTGTATCTGCTCCAATGCCGGCCGCAAAGCTCGACAGCCGGGAACGTGGCCAGCCCCATACCCAAGGATATCGCCCAGGACCACATTATTTTTTCGGCCAACCGCTACGTTTCCAACGGCAAATTGCCCGACATCACCCATATTGTTTATGTCGATCCCGACAAGTACAGCCAGCTGGAAAAAACCGAAGAGATGATGGAGATCGGGCGCGCGGTCGGAAAACTGAACAGTTTGCTTCCCAAACGGCAGTTCGTGCTGATGGGACCGGGGCGCTGGGGCAGCCGCGGCGATATCAAACTGGGGGTTCCGGTGACCTATTCAGATTTCAACAATACCGCCGCTTTAATCGAAATCGCCCGGAAAAAAGGCAACTACGTACCGGAATTGTCATTCGGCACCCATTTTTTCCAGGATCTGGTTGAATCATCGATACGCTACATCCCATTGTATCCCGATGATCCGGGCATAGAATTCAATGAAAAATTTCTTCTTGCTTCACAAAATTATTTGCCAGATATCTTGCCTGAATTTACCTCTCTTGCCGATACAATCCACGTGATCGACGTTCCCTATATTACGAGCGGGAAAGTGTTGCGCATAGTGATGAACGCCGACCTTGGGGAGGCCCTTGGTTTCCTTGCTACACCTGGCACGGTTGCCGACCTGGCCCTGGATAAAAAAGGACATGTGGAAGCAGCCAGCGACGATCATTGGCACTGGCGCCTGCGCATGGCAGAAAGAATGGCCGGGCAATTGGAAGGTACTCGTTTTGGCGTCAAGGCCATGTACGTGTTCGGCAGCACCAAGAACGCCACTGCCGGCCCCGGGAGCGACATCGATCTCCTGATCCATTTTCAGGGTTCTGAAAAGCAAAAGCAGCAGCTCATTCTATGGCTGGAAGGTTGGAGCTTGTGTCTCGCCGAAATCAATTTTTCCCGGACCGGATACCAGTCCGACGGTTTGCTCGATTACCACCTGTTAACCAATGAGGATATTGCCAAAAAAACCAGCTACGCGGTAAAAATCGGGGCGGTCACCGATGCGGCCCGGCCCTTGACCCTTAAAACCCCATAAACAAAAAAATCAGAGCAGCTTGCGGATCGCTTGGCTGGGATCCTGGGGATCAAAAAAACAACTGCTAATTCCGGACCGTCATGCGCCGCTGAAAAGCAAAAGGTCCGGCCGATCTTCTCCTGCCAGGATCCGGTCAAGCGGGCCGATTCGTGCACATAACCATGCAGAGTGACCAGGGGCTGACGGGTTTCGATGAAGCGCCTAATGGCAATGCTGCCCACATGAACATCCAAAGGTACGCTGTCGACTTGGCGGCCATCCAGGGCGGCGCGATCCAGGC
>DATKZA010000035.1:0-71272 GCA_035528155.1 Patescibacteria group bacterium
TGATTTCGTTCAACGTCTGTGATCGTTCCGGAACCAAAGCTCTGTTCAGGATTATACACTGCGTGAAAATACATGGTAATCCATGGGGTAAGTGTTCCGGTTACCTGAAACTTTGCATCATGGATAACGAATTCTGATGCAAACTTTCCCACCTGATTGTTTTGTGTTGGGTGGCGCATGAGATATCCAAATTTTGAATCTGTGTTGGATTTTTGCATATCCGCAATAACGTTCATATCTGCACCGATGTACATTTGCTGATTTTCCAATAAGCCCGCTTCGCGCATCTTTAAAATCTGCCGCTGTTTACGGTTTATTTCCGTTGTGTGATCCAGTATTCGGTACGTGTATTCGGAATTAAACCTTACATATTTACTTTCTTCGGCGCTTAATAAACCGGCACTAAATGTGATAAGGGCAAGCAATAAAGCAAAAACTTTTTTACTATTCATGGTTTCTCTGCTCCTTTTTTGAGCTTGGCGGCCAGGTCCTTCTGCTTGGCCGTCGAGGGAAAGCTTTCGGATTTGTCGCTGGATTGGGTATCGATTTTGACGTAACTCAGAAAGCGCTCCAATATATCAGGGTATTTCATAGTAACTTCCGCATGTATTATAAAGCATCGCAAGGAAAAATAAAACGCAAAACGCTTTTTTGGATCAAAATCGATTGCCGCAAAGCGCCTATCCTTGACAACAGGCGTTTTTTTTACTATAGTATGTCTTAACTTCAAATTAGAAAGAGGTGGATTGGTGAAAAGAACGTATCAACCCAATAACTTAAAAAGAAAAAAGACTCATGGCTTCAGGGCACGCATGGAGAGCAAAGGTGGCCAAAAAATCCTCAACAACAGAAGAAGAAAGGGAAGAAAGAAGCTGACCGTCTGATCCATGACCTTCGCGTTCAGAGAATTCCAGCGGATCAAGAAAGAAGCTGAATTCGTCCATTTGCTTAAAAATGCCAAAAAAGTGAAAAATGATTTTTTTTTTGTACTTTTTGAAAAACAGCCGTCCGACCAGCAGGTTTGCCATTTCCGTTAACCGCAAGATCGGCAACTCGGTCGAGCGCAATTTTATAAAGAGAAAAATGAAAGAATGGTTCAGGTTGAACAGGCATTTGCTTGCCGATCCTCATGACCTGTGGGTCTCCATGAAAAACAAATTCGACCGCCGTAACGCGGCCCAGGCGGAAAATCTGTTCCTCGACGCTTTGCTCAAGATCAATTATCGTTAAAATGAAAAAGGCATTGCTTTTGCTGATCAAAATGTACAAAATGGCGCTTTCACCGCTGCTTGGACGCCACTGTCGCTTTTTGCCCACCTGTTCCGTTTATACCTATGAGGCGGTGGAAAAATACGGCGCTCTCAGGGGCACATTTCTCGGTCTCAAGAGGATTCTCAAGTGTCATCCTTTTCATGCCGGCGGGCATGACCCGGTTCCCGAATTATTCGAGGTGAAATCAAAATGGATACAAAAAAATTAATTCTGGCCATTGTCCTTTCCGTAACGGTTTTGCTGGTTTACCAGTATTTATTTATACCCAAGCCGGCAGTGCCGCGTCAGGTGCCCGCGAACGCCGAAACGGCGCAGCCGCAAAAAACCGAACCGGAGCCAGAAGCCAAGGTGACGGCGGCACCCGACATCGGCGCAATCATGGGCCAGGACGAGCCAACCGTTCAGAAAAGTGAAGCAATCCTGCCGGCGGTGGAACAGGACATGATGGCCGCTGCTGAACAAGTCGTCACCGTGGACACCGCTTATTTTAGCGCCGTGTTCACCAACCGCGGCGCCGGCCTGACATCTTTCGTATTGAAAAAATACAAGGATGACGCCGGCAAACCCATGGATCTTGTTTCGCGCAGCGCCAAGGAAAACAACTTTTACCCTTTATACTTTTTTCCGGAAAAGGACGATTTCGCCAATATCCTGAACAAGGCCCTTTTCCAGTACCAGGGTGAAAGCACGGTGCGCATCAGCGGCCGCCAGCAGAAAGAACTTGTTTTCGAATATGCCGACCTGGACCAGAACCTGAAGGCCACCAAGAAATTCGTTTTCAGCGCCGACAGTTATCTGATCCGCCTCGATTTCCAGGTCAGCCGGAACGGACAGGTCATTGACGCCCTGCCCGTGGTTTTCGGGCCCGACCTGGAAAACAACGACAGCGGTGAGCGTTCCATGATGATGAACCTGCAGATCGCCGCCTACGCCAACGAAAAATTGGAAACCATCACCTTTGCCAAGCAGAAGACCGTGCCCAAGGCCGGGCAGCCCTTTGAACAAATCGCCGGTGAAAAAGGTTCCGGTTTTTACTGGGCGGCCTATGAAACGACTTATTTCGCCGCTGTATTCAAGACCGACCCGCTTAAATCCAGGCTTTCCTTTCAGGTGATCAAGCAACCCCTGGCCAAGAACCAGACCAAGTTGTATTCCTACATGATCGTCACCAACCCGCAGGCGCTTTTCATTGGCCCCAAGGATGAAAAAATCCTGGCCGCGGTGGAGAAGGAATTTCCCGATCTGAACAAGATCATCGATTACGGCTGGTTCGGTGCCATCGCCAAGATCATGCTCAAGGGGATCGTTCTCATCCACGGCTTCCTGCCCAACTACGGCTGGGCCCTGATACTTTTTACCCTGCTCCTGAAGCTGGTCCTTTTTCCGCTGACCTACTCTTCCAGCGTCTCCATGGCCAAGATGCAGAGCCTGCAGCCCAAGATGAAGGCCATCAAGAAAAAGTACAAAAACACCAAGGACATGGAGCAGCGCAAGCTGATGAACATAGAGATCATGGCCCTCTACAAGCAGGAAAAGGTCAATCCGGCCGGGGGCTGCCTGCCGATCCTGCTGCAGCTGCCGATTTTGTTCGGATTTTTCCGTTTGCTCTCGGTTTCCATCAATGTCCGTCATGAGCCCTGGATCCTCTGGATCACCGACCTGTCGAAAAAAGACCCTTATTACGTCCTGCCCATCCTGATGGGGGTGACTCAGTTCATCCAGCAGCGCATGACCCCTTCGAGCGGCGACGACACCCAGAAAAAACTGATGTACATCATGCCGGTCGTCATGACCGTCATGTTCGCCTCTTTTCCCAGCGGCCTGAACCTGTACTGGTGCTTCTCCAACGTGCTGCAGATCGGCCAGCAGCACCTCATCAACGAGAAGATCCATAAAAAGAAGAAAGATGAGGAAAAGGAAACAAAGATCTTGAAAAGGAAGAAGGGAGGCAAAGAGAAATGACCGACAAGAAGGAATTCGTCGCCAATTCTCTGAAAGAAGCCATCCAGAAAGCGGCCGAAGATTTCAGCATTGAAGAGGAAAAACTAAAGTACCGCATCATCACTGAAAAAACAAAATATTTCGGGCACAAACAGAGAGAGATCTTCATCGAAGCCTGGTGCTCCGACGGCAGCGAGCAGAAGGGGCTGGAGGATTTTGTTAAATTGCTGATCGATGAAATGAAAATGGACCTGCGTTTTGAACTTGAAAACAAGAGCGAATTTTTACGGGTCAATTTTTCCGGTGAAGACTACAAGCTGATGCTGTATCAGAACGGCAACCTGCTCAATGCCGCCCAATACCTGCTGAATCGGCTCTTTGCCGACGAGATCGGCAAGAAGATCTATTGCGAGTGCGAGAATTACCGCAAGAAAAAGGAAGTGGAACTGAGCACCCAGGCCCACCGGTTAGCCCGACAGGTAAGGCGCAACGGCAAGGCCATCGAACTGCCCGAACTGAACCCTTTTGAACGACGCATCATCCACATGACCATCAACAAATACATGGATCTGGAATCGAAAAGCGACGGCGACAATTTTTTGAAGGTCATCACCATCCGCAAAAAGCTGAATGGATGATGATACGATCGTAGCCCTGGCCACGCCGCCGGGGCGGGCCGGTATTGCCGTGATCAGGATTTCCGGGAGCCGCAGCGAACGCATCGTCAGGAAAATCGTCCGGCCGCTGCCGGCAGAACTGAAAGCCCGACGCAGTTACCACGCTTTCATACATCACGAAACCCGCCGCATCGATGAATGCCTGGCGGTTATTTTCAAAGCTCCGCGTTCGTATAGCGGCGAGGATATGGCCGAAATTTCACTGCACTCCAACCTGTTCGTCGTTGAGGAAGTGATCGGGCTGATATGCGCCTGCGGAGCCCGGACGGCCCTTCCCGGCGAATTCACCTATCGTGCTTTTAAAAAAGGCAAGCTTGACCTGCTGCAGGCTGAAGCGGTCAACGATCTGATCCAGGCCAATTCCCGGGCCGGCGCCCTCATGCAATTCAACAATTTGGAAGGCCGGCTTTCCAAATCCGTTGCCGCGCTCCGTGCCGCCCTGCTGCAGGCGGCGATCCAAATTGAGACGCGGATCGAATTCGCCGAGGACCAGCATATCGAAGCGACCGAAGCAGCAGACGGCCTGGCTGCCGCGGCTGTCGCCCTGGAAAAAATCCTGGGGCAAAGCCGTTTTAATGAGATTCTGAATCAAGGTTTGCATGTGGTCATCGCCGGCCGCGTCAATGTGGGAAAATCCTCCTTGTTCAACGCCCTGCTGCTAAAAGAGCGGTCGATCATTTCCGCGCTTCCCGGTACCACCCGCGATTATATCCAGGAAAATCTGGTTCTGGACGGTTTCCCCTTTCATGTCACCGATATGGCCGGTATCCGCGACGGATCAGGGGATGACATTGAGAACCAGGGCATGGAGCTCAGCCTGGCCAAGATCGCCCAGGCCGATGCCGTGATATTCATGGTCGATGCTTCGCTGCCGCTCGCGGAAACCGATATGCAGATTTATAAGCTGCTCGCCGCCAAAAAGCGGCTCCTGCTGGCCAACAAAAGCGATCAGGCGCGTGACGGGATATTGAAAAGCATCAGAGAAGCGTTTCCCGATGAAACCGTGCATCTGCTATCGGCCAAGAATGGGGAAAACCTCGACGCGGCAGTGAATTTCATGAAGAGTTTGCTGCGGCAGATGCCGGAAGCCTCCGGACAGACCGTGGTGAATTTCAGGCAAAAGATCCTGCTGGAAAAACTTTTAAAAAAAATTAAGCGGATCGAGCAAATGCAAGCCCAAGGGCTGGAAGCCATCGAGGTGGTCGCCGAAGAGATCCGCCAGGGTCTTAGCCTCATTGCTGAGCTGACCGGAACGATCGCTCCTGCCGATATTCTCCAGGGCGTGTTCGCCAAATTCTGTATCGGCAAATGAGAGTCATCGTCATCGGCGGCGGGCACGCCGGGATCGAAGCCGCATATGCCGCAGCCAAAATGGGGGTGGAGGCCATCCTGCTGACCATGAACCTGGAAACCATCGCCCAGATGTCCTGCAACCCTTCCATCGGCGGCATCGCCAAAGGACACCTGGTCAAGGAGATCGATGCTTTGGGCGGGATCATGCCCCGGGCCGCCGACGCCACGGGCATCCATTTTAAAGTGCTGAACCGCAGCAAGGGCCCTGCGGTGCGGGCCACGCGCACCCAGAACGACAAGGTCGCCTACCGCAATTTTCTGAAAAGCTTCCTGGAAAATGTCCCGAACCTGGGCATATACCAGGCCATGGCAGACGGGATCGTGGTGCGCAATGGCAGGGCCAGCGGAGTCAGGCTGAGCGATGGGCAAGTCCTCGGCACCGACGCGGTGATCATCTGTTCCGGGACCTTCCTGGCCGGGCGCATATTCATCGGCAACGCCTCTTACGCCGCCGGCCGGGCCAACGAGCCCCCTTCCCGGCAGTTGGCGGAAAATATCCGTGACCTGGGTTTCGAAATCCTGCGCCTGAAAACCGGAACGCCCATGCGGCTGCACGCCGACAGCATCGACTGGAAGAATTTCGTTCCCCAGCCCGGTGATGAGCCACCGCTCCCCTTTTCCATGTATACCCGCGCCAAAGTGAAAAACCGGGTGTGCTGTTACCTGGGCTACACCACCCCGGCGGTCGGCCGTATCATTGGCGAAAATTTGCATTTGTCGCCTTTGTATTCCGGAAAAATCCAGGGCGTCGGTCCCCGCTATTGCCCTTCCATTGAGGACAAGATCGTCAAGTTCCCCGGCCGTGAAAGGCACCATTTTTACCTGGAGCCGGAAGGGATGGACAACAAGGAAATTTACGTCAACGGCCTCTCTTCCAGCCTGCCGGTTGAAATTCAAAGAAAAATCCTGCAGGCCATCCCCGGTCTGGACAAAGCGCGGATAATGCGCCCGGCCTACGCCATCGAGTATGACGCCATTCAGCCAACCCAACTGAATGCCAGTCTGGAAAGCCGGCAGATCGAAAACTTGTTTTTTGCTGGCCAGGTCAACGGCACATCGGGTTATGAGGAAGCCGCCGGCCAGGGGCTCATGGCCGGGATCAACGCTGTGCTCAAGGCCAGGGGCGAAGCGCCGTTCGTCCTGGACCGCCAGGAAGCCTATCTCGGGGTCATGGTGGACGATATTGTGCGCAGCGGCGTCGATGAGCCGTACCGCCTGTTCACGGCGCGGGCCGAGTATCGCCTGCAACTGCGCGAAGATAACGTCTTCGAACGCCTGGGCGGACACGCCCTCCGGCTGGGCCTGGTTTCACGGCGCGATCACAACCGGGAAATGCGCAAGCTGAATCGGCGCCTGCAACTGATCGAAAAACTGGCTGTGCTCAAGGGTTATTTCGACGGCAAGACGGAAACGCTTTTCAAAATTTTAAAGCGTCCTGGAATGACCTTTGATGACTTGGAAAGGCTGCACCGGCAGCCCTTGCTTGATAAAAAGACCCTGACCGACGTCTCCTACATCGAGGCCTGCGTCAAGTACGAGGGCTATATCGATATCCAGAAAAGGGAAGTTGCCAGGATGAAGAAAATGCAAAAAGTGGCCATTCCGGCCGACCTGGATTTCGCCGTGATCGAGGGGCTTTCCACGGAAATGAAACAGAAACTGTCCCGGTCGCGGCCGGGCACCCTGGGCGATGCGGCGCGCATCCCCGGCGTGACCCCGGCCGCCGTTAACGCCATCAGCATCCACCTGACGTTAAAATACAGGCAAGGATCGTGAGCGCAGCGGAGCGGAGCGTTTTCATTTAATACGGATCGCGCTTGTTCCCGGCTTTGTTCATCTTACTTACCCGGGATTTGATATTTGCCGGGTTTTGGGTTATGAAGAACGATGATGAAATTCCTGATCCTGATTCTTTCCGCCCTGCCGCTGCTCGGCAGCACTCCGGACTACACGACCGGAAAGATCCTTAACATGTCCGGAAAAAAAATATTGCTGATGGATCAATGGCAGATCCGCATGGGCGATCAATGGGAATGGGCGGTGAATCCCGGGAAGGACTCTTCGTGGAAACCCGTCATTTTTAGGCAGCCCCCGCCTGACGGCGATCAAACCTCGGCACAGGGAAATTTTTGGCTGCAGACCACCATTACCCTGCAGGGAAAAAAAGATGAAACATACCCGTTGATGCTTTTTTTTATCGAACTTCCCTCCGCTTTTGAGATTTTCTGGGACGGCATTCCCTTCGCCCGCAACGGCCGGGTGGGGAAAGACCGGCGCGGGGAAACGCCCGGGAAGATACGCGGTTTCCTACTCCTTCCCATCCACAAAACGACAAGCGGAGCGCATCGGCTTTCGATTCGTGTATCCAATTTTCATATTCATAAAACAAATCATGAATTCGAAATTCTTTGCGGATACAGCTCCGTATTGAACGACTTGACCGGTCAGAGAAAGGAGGAGAACCTTCTTTATATGGGGCTCTTTTTGACGGCGGCCCTGTTTTCGCTTTTTCTTTTCCTGGGAGGGTGGCGCTATTTTCCGGCCCTATTCTTCAGCGTCTTTACATTTTTTCTTTTTTTCAATTACTTCTGGTTCTATCTCCTCCGTTCCAATTCCCTAAAGGTGCCCCTCTTTTACTGGCTGAATCCTGTTTTTACATCGGCCGGCACGATCTCCTTCCTATTTTGCAATGTCTTCCTACTCTGGCATTTGGAAATCCCGCGGAGAAAATTTATTTTATGGATACTGTGTATTTCCTCCTCATTGCGGCTTATCAGCCAATTCCTGTTCCAATGGGAGTTCTGGCATTTGGATCTTTTTATTGCCCTTGTCATGTTGGGATTGATATTTCAACAATTCCGGAAAAAGAAAACAGGAAGCGCTACCGCTTTGCTCGGATATTCTTTTTTCCTGTTTGATTGGCTGGTTGACCTTCTGGTACCGCTGCTGCCCGTTCTCGCGTTTCTCGATGCACCTTTTATCAGTCTGCTGGCCTATTCCATTTTCCTGGTCGGACTCATGGGGTCGGTCACCCTGAAGATGCGCGAGCAATTCCGCACCCTTGACTCCCTGCGTTTCCGTTCGCAACGACTGGAGGCGGAGCTGCTGAAAAAATACATCCAGCCGCACTTCATCATGAACACCCTGCAATCGATCAAATCGTTCCTGGCCCGGGACAGCGCCAAGGCTGAAAAGCTGATCGAGGCCCTGGCCGGAGAGTTCCGTCTCATCAACCGCATATCGGGGGAGATCGTGATCCCTCTCGAGGAAGAATTGCATTTGTGTAGGTTCCATCTCGAATTGATGGGATATCGGCGCAATGCCAGATACCAGCTGTCGACGGAAGGGGACTGCTCCAAGTTTTCCATTCCTCCCATGGTATTGCATACCCTGATCGAAAACGGCCTGACCCACGCATTTAAACCCGCTGAAAATGGCATTTTCCGATTCCACTGCGCCAGGCACGAGCAGCGGATCGTTTATCGCCTGGAAAACGACGGTTCCAACCTGGCGGAAATGCTCAAGGGCTCCAGCGAGCAAATCGAGGAGGGGATGGGGATGAAGTACGTCCGGGCCAGGCTGGCGGAGGCCTACCGGGAGAGTTGGCGTCTCCATTATGGCGTGGACCGGGGAAACTGGTTCGTCCAAATTGAAATAGAGGAAGGATGAGAATCCTCATCGTCGAGGATGAACCGCCCATCGCCGATGACATCGAACGCTGCACCCGCTCCCTGCTGGGCGAACGGGTCCGCAGCATCGATGTGGTATATACCTTGGAGGAAGCCAGCCAGCGGCTGCGCAGCCGGGCGATCGACCTTTGCCTGCTCGATCTGAACCTGAGCGGCGCCGACGGCTACGATCTCCTCAAACAGGTCCTGGCCATGCCGCAGCAGGTCATCATCGTTTCCGCCCATGCCGAGAAGGCGATCACGGCATTTGAATATGGGGTCATCGATTTTATCGCCAAGCCCTTCACCCGCGAGAGGCTGCAAAAGGCCTTTGACCGCTATCTGGGCAAGGGGCCGGGCTCTTCTCACTTGAAATACCTGGTGTACCGTTGCGGCAGCGAAAACCGCCTGCAGGAGATCGATCAGATCGTTTTTTTCAAGGCGGCCAGGGTTTTCGTGGAGGCCTATCTCCAGGATAGGCGAAAAATTCTCCTGGAAAAACACTTGAACCAGCTCGAAAGGATCCTGCCGGAGGGCTTCGTCCGCGTCCATCGTTCCTATATCGTGAATCTCAGTCATGTCGGGCATTACCTTCATTGCGGTGAAAGCCGGTACCGGTTGCATTTGAAGGATGGGACGGTCCTGCCGATCAGCCGCTACCGCTACCCGGCGCTGCATCATCTCCTGAAAGAGTAAGTTTCCCTTCCGATCCTTTCCTGTTTCCGGAAGGAATTCACGCGGCCAACCGGCCGATCGTGACCATTGGGAAAAACATATCGCGCTTGGGAAAAAAACCTGCACCATTCCATACCATGTTGGCGTAATGTGTTATGGACGCGCGAGGCGCGCCGGGAAAACAACAAATGATTCATGAGAAACATTTTTTTCGTGGGGCCAGCGGTCGAGAAAAAAATGAAGCAAGTGCCAGGAGGTGGATCCCGTGGAAACCAAATTGACGAACAGCCAGGTCGGGACGGGGTTGGAGCCATTTCTGACCAAACCGGGTTTTATCATCGATTACACCTGGATGCAGACACAATGCCAATTCCGGGCATCCTTCTGGAATGATCTGCAGGCAGAGCGATCCCTGGAAGAGACCATGGAATCCCTGGCCCTCTGCTATCTGAGCACCAACCTGAACTTCAGGAAAATTCCCCTGAAGGGATTCACGGAAAGCATCGAAGAAAATATCCTGCGCGCCTGCCTGCGCCTGACCCAGGGCAACCAGAAAAATGCCGCTGCGGTTTTGCACCTCAAGCCGACCACGCTGTTCGAAAAAATGCGCAAGCTCGGCATCAACGGCCGGCGCATAAAATTGTCCGGAAAACTCGAAACCAAGTCGATCAAGGAAAACGAGTAAGCGATCTCTCCCTGCCCGCCTTGACAATGCGGTGCTGCCGGAAAACCATGATGCAAGTCAATCCGGGCAGCCTTGAGATGTAACCTTTGCATTGATCAGGCGGTATAGCTAAATGTTTTTCCGTTTCCGAGGCAGCCATGCGCACGTTTGTTGGCTGGAAGGAAAACAGCGGGGAAATGAAGGCAAGAAATTTGAAACGAAAGGGAGAAAGGCCATGATCAAGCATCACCTGCGAATCGCTTTGCGGAGGGTGCGTCGCCAAAAAATCCTTACCCTGATCAACGTGCTGGGCTTGGCCATCGGCATGGCCGGGGCTTTTTTTATTCTTCTCTGGGTGCATGACGAACGAAATTATGACAGGTTTCATCAAAACGCCGAGCGCATCTATCGCGTCAATCAAGCCTTCCATTACGGCGACTACCACCTGGAACAAACCCAGACGCCAGCTGTTCTGGCGGAAACAATCAGGGAGGAGTGCCCTGAAGTGGAGATGGTAACCCGGGTGCGGGGATTCAGGGATGAGAATCTGGTGGTGGCTGCCGGTCGCAAGTTTAATGAACCCGGATTGGGGATTGCCGATGAATCATTTTTCCGGTTCTTTTCATTTCCCCTCGTTTGCGGCGATGCCGCTACCGTTTTGGCGAATCCCAACACGGTGGCCATCTCCGAGAAAACAGCCAAAAAATATTTTGGCGATGCGCAGGCAATGGGTCGCGTTTTATCCATTTTCGATCAGGACTTCACCGTCACCGGCGTGTACAAGGATATGCCGAACGGGTCGCATTTTCATCTTGATGTCCTTTGTTCTTTTGCTTCCTTTGCCCAATACCAGCAACCTGCCTGGGGAATAAATGTGTTCAAGACCTATGTGCTCCTGCGTGAAGGCGGCCGCGTCGCCGCCTTGGGAGAAAAACTGCAGGGCATTGTGAAAAATCACATGTTCCACTCGCCGGAGCAATATGAAACGGTGTTTGCCAGGGGCGATTACACCAGATTCCTTTTGCAGCCCTTGACGGACATCCACCTTAATTCCCACCTGCTGTGGGAGTTTGAAGCCAATGGCAACGGGACGTACGTCGCCTTCTTTGCGATCATCGCCGTGTTCATTCTACTCCTTGCCGGCATCAATTATATGAACCTTTCTACGGCACGGTCGGCTGACCGTGCCAGGGAAATCGGCATTCGCAAGGCGGTGGGTTCCTCGCGTTCCCCCTTGATCCGCCAGTTTTTGACAGAGTCGGTGCTGACGAGCCTCCTGGCGTTGCTCCTCGCTTTCACCGCGCTGCCGCTGCTCATGCCGGCATTTCGCAACTTGGTGGGGAAACCATGGCTGACAATCCCTTTTTTCGATCATCCGCTTTTGCTTTTGCCGCTGCTCCTCCTGGCCCTACTGATCGGGATTGCCGCCGGGATTTATCCCGCCTTCATCCTCTCTTCTTTCAAGCCGGCAGCGGTTTTGGTTGGCAAAGCGGAGCGAGGCGCGAAAAGTTCCGGCTTGCGAAACGGCCTGGTCGTTTTTCAGTTTTTCATCACCGCGGTTCTTTTGGTACTGACGCTGGTCGTTCAAAAACAGATGAACTTCATCCAGAACCGGGACCTGGGTTATGATGAGGAGCAGGTTGTCGTCATCAATACCTACGGTGAAATGGCAGCCAAACTTCCCGTCTTGAAAGAAGCACTTCTGCAAAATCCGGAGATCGTGTCAACCAGCGCATCGTCGAGTGTCCCCGGTTCGCAATTCACCAATATCGGCATGGGGCTTGAAGGTGTCCATTCTTCTCAGGGGACCAATCTGTACATTGCTGATGCCGACTTTCTGAAAACCATGCAAATGGAGATGGCGGCAGGCCGTTTTTTCTCCGAACTCATTCCCGGCGATAAACAAGCTGTCGTACTCAACGAAAGCATGGCCCGTTTTCTTTCAGCGGATGATTTGCTCAATAAGCGCATGTTGATTTGGGTGGGTGGCGAGGGTAGAAAGCCCTTTCAGGTCATCGGCATTGTCAAGGATTTTCATTATGAATCTTTTCATGAAGCGGTCAAACCCATGGTGATCGTGAAGTTGAACGGGGCCTGCCCCTGGTCGGAGTCGTATTTCTCCATTCGGGTTCGCAGCAGAAGCATGCGTAAAACCGTGGGCCAGATCCATGAGACCTGGAAAAAAATCATGCCGGGCACTCCTTTTGAATATTCTTTCCTGGATTCCATTTACGATGCCCAGCACCGGAACGAAAAGCGCACGGGCCGGGTTTTTACGCTATTCACCCTGTTTATGATTTTTGTGGCCTGCCTGGGCTTGCTGGGGCTGGCATCCTTCGCCGTGGCAAAACGAGGCAAGGAGATAGCGATCCGCAAGGTGATGGGGGCTTCGGCAAATCGCATCGTTCTGATGCTGACCGGCGATTTCACCCGCTGGGCGGCTCTGGCCAATCTCATCGCCTGGCCGGTTGCCTACTATCTCACGGCCCAATGGCTGAGGCAATTCGCTTTTCGTACCGACATCGGGATTTGGCCTTTTGTTTCCGCCACAATGATCATTCTGGCCATCACGTGCTTGACGGTGATCTTCCATGCTTTCAAGGCCGCATCCACAAATCCGGTGCGGAACCTGCACTGCGAATAACGCATGCATCATGAAAAGACACGCATGAAGATCGGTTTGATAATTCTATTCAAAGGACGGCGGAAAAGCCGAACCAGATTTCCGTATCTTCATTGACCTCGTCGAGCAGCGGGATCATTACGTTGAGCGAAGGGGTCAGCGTCAGCCCGCCCCATTTCAGCGGCAGCCTGGCGTAGAGATCGATGTCGGAAACCCCCGTCGTGTCGATGTACTGCCTGCTGTTGAAGCCGACTAGCCCGCCCACTTCCACACCCAGCTTCTCGCTCACCTGCCATTCATGGCTGGCGCCGAGAGTGACGTAAAGGCCGCTGCCCAGGTTGACATCGTAGTAGAGGCAAAGTTCCGGCGCCATGGGCAGGCCGGTCGCGGCAACCGCGGCGAACACCTCCTGCGAGGTGTGGTCCCTGAACTTGAAATCTTCCGCGAACCAGTAGCCGTAGTGGATCAAGCCGGCGCTCAGTTCCCAGCCCCCGGGCATCTCGAAGGCGTACGCGAGGGTCAGGTCGATCTCGTCGGAGTAACTGAACGTGCCGCGCTGCGCCAGGGCGAAGCTGCCCCAGACGTTTATTGAAAGTCCGCTCTTGCCCAGGTCGAAAGTGAGCGCAGGCTGGATGGCCGCGTGGTTTTCGGGCAGCAAATCGAAGCCGCGCCAGATATAGCGGCTGACCAGGTCGACCTGTCCTGAGACTGCTCCGCCAAGCGGCAGCGCCGCGCCGGCCAGGCAAGCGAGCAGCAACAATACGAATCTTTTCATGCCGCCTCCTTGAATCATCCCAATGAACTGGCAGCAAGTGTCCCGCAAATCATATCACAAAAGGAAACCGGGCGGGGAGAGGCCTGCACGCTCCTGAGATCGTATTTCATATTATGTGTACCCCGCCCGTCAGGTCCCGGCATGGAATGCTTGGATTCAGGCACTTTCCAAAAATGCGGGTTGACAATAAAGGCAACGTTGCGCAAAATGAAAAAGGTTGTTCGCTTGCGAACGAAAAGGAGATATACATGAGAAAGAAATTCTGTCCGGGTTCGTTGATTTATACAACGCTGGGTTGGCTGCTGTTTTCTTTTGCCGCCGTCGCTTTCGCCCAGGCCGCTCCCGGTCGGGCGGATGCCAGGGAGATCGTCAAAAAGATGGATGAACTGTATCGCAGCCAATCCAGCGCGGTCGTGATGGAGATGGAGATCATTACGCCGCACTGGCGGCGAACCTTGAAAATGAATGTCTGGAGCGTCGGCATGGACAAAACCTTCATTCGTATCGTTGAACCAAAAAAAGAGGCCGGCATGGCCACGCTGCGCATGGGCAGCGAGATGTGGAACTATCTCCCCAAGACCGACAAAGTGATAAAAATCCCTCCCTCCATGATGATGGGATCGTGGATGGGTTCGGATTTTACCAACGATGACCTGGTAAAGGAATATACTTTCCTGGAGGATTACACCTTTGATTTTGTGGAAGTGGAAAAGCCGCAAGCGGGCGTGGTGACCGTGAAGTGCGTGCCCAGGGAAGGGTTGCCCATCGTGTGGGGAACCATCGTCGTCGCCGTCCGCGCAAAGGATCACATCCCCCTCTGGATGAAATACTACGATGAAAAGGGCAAGCTGATGCGGCAGATCGCCTACAGCGAGATCAAGGCCTTCGGCAGGCGCACCATCCCGGCGGTGATGGAGCTGGTGCCGACTCAAAAAGAGGGGAACAAAACCATTGTCCGTTACCTGGAGGCCCGATTCGACGGCGTCGTGGAGAAGGAGATCTTCACCCTGCGCAACCTGAGATCCAGGAGCCTGGCGGACGGCAAGTGATGGAGTGACGTCATGATCATGCTGAAGATCGCGTTTCGAAATATTTTCCGGCAAAAAAGACGCTCCACGCTGACGGCGCTGAGCATGTTCGGCGGGTTTGTTCTGGCGGCGTTCTTCATAGGATTTTCCGAAGGCACCTACAACGATATCATCAACAAATTCACCCGCAGCCAGACCGGGCATATCCAGGTGCACCGTAAAGGCTACCTGGCCCATCCCTCCCTGTACAAAACCATCGACCTGCCGGAGCGGGCGGCAAAGATCCTGGGGCAAATGGATAAAGTGGATTCCTGGGCGCCGCGTCTCTATTCCGCGGGCTTGGCTTCGCTGGGCGACAAAAGCACCGGGGTGCGGATCATCGGTATTGATCCGGAAAAAGAGGTGCGAACCACCAAGTTCGCGGAAAAAGTCATCGCCGGGTCCATGTTTGCGGCCAATGATGCCCATGCGGTGATGATCGGCAAGGGACTGGCCAGACTTTTGCATGGGGCTGTGGGCCAGGATGCGGTGATCGTATCCCAGGCGGCGGATGGGTCCATCGCCAACGACCGGTACAAGATCGTGGGCATCCTGGAGAGCGGCGACGAGATCGGCGATCGCTCGTCCTTTTACCTTCCCCTGGCCGCCGCCCAGGAGCTGCTGGTTCTGGAGGGACGCATCCATGAGATCGCCGTCACGGCCCGCACTCTGCATGATGTGGCCCCGCTTGACAAAATCCTGGAGAAAAAATTAGCCGCAGTGGACGCCCGGCTGTCGGTAGAACCCTGGCAGGAGTTCGCCAGGTCCTTTTACATCGCCATGCAGGCCGATAAAGCCGGCATGTGGATCTCGCTGCTGATCATTGTCCTGGTGGTGGCCGTGGGCGTATTGAACACCGTGTTGATGTCCGTACTGGAGAGGCGGCGGGAGTACGGCCTTTTGAAAGCGGTGGGGACCAAGCCGGACCAGATCATCAAGATGGTGCTGCTGGAAGTCAATATCCTGGGAGTGATCTGCATTGTCCTGGGAAGCCTGGTGGGGCTGCTTTTGAACTACATCTTTTCCATCCACGGCATTTCCATGCCCGAACCCATGACCTACGGCGGCATTCAATTTCAACACATGTTTACGGAAATCAATGTCATGAGCTTCACCATCCCGGCCGTCACCGTGTTTTTGTCGGCCACCCTGGTGGGTTTTTTCCCGGCGTTGAAAGCCGCCCATACCGACCCGGCCAGGTCCATGAGGACCCATTGAACCGGCAGGCAGGCAAAGCGAAGGAAATGAAGCCGTGAAAAGGGGAAGGGGAAATGGCATGAAAAAAGACGAAGCACGGCTCACTTTTCACCGCCGGCCGGTCAGCGCTTGCCCGCCCTCACCGGCCAAGGAGGCCCAGCATGTGGTTTACCGTTAAATTGGCATGGCGGAACATATTCAGGAACAAGCGCCGCACCATCATTACCAGTATTGCCATCGGCATCGGCCTGGCCTCGCTTATTTTCACCGCGGCCCTGATGGAAGGGATGGTCCGCAACATGATCCAATCCGCCACATCATCGTTTTTGGGCGAAGCCCAGATTCACGGCCGTGATTTTCGCGAAACCCAGGAAGCCGACACGACGGTCAACAACCTGGAGCGGGTCACGGCGGAATTACAGCAGGATCCCCTGGTGGCCCGATATACCCTGCGCACCCTCAGCATGGGCATGGTTACTTCTCCGGCCAATGTGAATGCCGCCCTGCTGGTGGGGGTGGAGCCGGAAAGCGAAAGGGGCCTCTCCAAAATCGCCGAGACAATTCAGAAAGGCGGTTTCTTCGCAGGTGAAAATCCCAGGGACATCGTGATCGGCAGCAAGCTGGCCGAAGACCTGGAGGTCTCCCTGGGGGACCGCGTCGTGGTCACGGTTTCCCAGGCCGGAAGCGGGGACCTGGCGCAGGAACTGTTCAGGATTTCCGGGATCTACCGGTTCGGGATCAATGAGTTGGATTCGGGAATGGCCTTCATCCGGCTCAAAAAAGCGCAAACCATGCTGGGGATCGGGGCGCGGGTCCAGCAGATTGCCATCAAATTCAGGAACATCCAAACCGCCGATACGGCCGGCGTTCCTTTCTGGAAAAAGTACTCCCGGTTTGACAATGAAGCCGTGCCCTGGACCAAGCTGTTGCCGCAGATGAAAGCGGTTCTGGGAATGATCGACATGTCACTGCTGATCATGGCGGTGATCCTTGGTTGCGTGGTGGTTTTCGGCATCATCAATTCGCTGTTCATGTCATTGTATGAACGGATGTTCGAGTTTGCCGTCATGCGGGCGGTGGGGACCCGCCCCGGCGGGCTTCGCAAGCTGATCATCCTGGAAGCCGGCGCCCTGGCCGTGATCAGCATAGTCCTGGGTACGGCCCTGGGAATGGCGTTGACCGCGATTTTTGCCCACAGTGGTATCGATTACCGGGGCATCGAATTCGCGGGCACCACCTTCCACGAACTGATCTACCCGGTGATGAGCTTCTGGCATTACATTGTCTTTCCTGCCGGCGTTCTTTTTTTTACCATGCTGGTGGCCGTGTACCCGGCCTGGGTGGCAGGCCGTTTGCAGATCGCCGCCGCCCTGAGAAAGAGTTTATAAGAGATGAACATGAAAAAAATCGCTGCCTTGGACCGGCGCAGGGCCAACACGGATAAAAACGATCTTTGGTTCTTCCGTGCTCGCTGCCTGCTCGTCTGCGGTTGAAAAAGGAGAACAAAAATGGAGAAGCAAAAGCCTATCATCGCGACCGAGAATGTCAAGAAAACCTATCAGGACAACGACGTGGAAGTTCAGGCGGTTCGCGGCGTGGACCTGACCATCTCGGCCGGTGAATTCACCGCCATTGTGGGCCCATCCGGCTCAGGCAAAACCACGTTTTTGAATATCATCTCCGGCCTGGATACGCCGACTTCGGGGAAAGTCCGGCTCAATGGCAGGCCGTTGTCCGAAATAAGAGGCAGCGAACTGTCGGATTTCCGCCGCGATCATATCGGTTTCATTTTCCAGGCCTACAATCTGATTCCCGTATTGACGGTGGAGGAAAACGTCGAATACATCATGCTGCTGCAGGGGGTGGCCAAGGCGGAGCGGTATAAGCGGGTCATGGCGATACTGGAGGACGTGGGATTGCAGGGGTATGCCCGCAGGCTGCCGGTAAAACTTTCCGGAGGTCAGCAGCAAAGGGTGGCCATCGCCCGGGCCATGGTCTCGAATCCCGACCTCATCCTGGCCGATGAACCCACCGCCAACCTCGATTCCAAGACCGGCTCCGAACTCCTGGACATGATGAAGGAATTGAACGAAAGGAAGGGCATGACCTTTCTTTTTTCCACCCATGACGAGATGATCATGAAAAGGGCCCGGCGGGTCATTACCTTGAAGGACGGCGTCGTTGCCGATGACGTGGTGAAAAAGTAAACGGCAAATGAAAAAAATCGCGGCAGGCGCAATCTGGCTCGCCCTGGTGTTCTTTTTGGGAGCCACGCGGACGGCAACCGGCAGCGATCGGATCGATGTCGGCGGCTATTACAAATTCTTCTTTACCGCGTTCAATATGCCGGCTTACCGGCTGGGAACGGAGGAGTTCCGAGAGCCTCCCGTCGGCGCGGTGAACAATCGCCTGCGCCTGAAGCTTTCCGGCCAACCCAGCCGCTGGCTCTCATTTGAAGCGGCGTACGATTTTTCTCCCCGCATCCAGGACCCCTTGCTGTTCCAGGGCGATATCTATTTTGCCGCACTTGATCCCGCTGCCTACCGGGTGGCTGATTTCCCCGGACGCATCGTTCCCGGCCAGGGGAAATCGGCCGGCAGTTTTGGGATCTTTCACAACCTGGACCGCTGTTTTGTCTCGATCAAAACTTCGCGGGCCGACATTTTTATCGGCCGGCAGGCCATTGCCTGGGGCAGCGGCCGTTTTGTTAATCCGACGGATGTCCTCGCCCCCTTTGCCTTCAATGAACTGGACAGCGAAGAGCGGCGGGGGGTGGATGCGGTTCGCGTCCGCATCCCCTTGGGCATGATGGATGAATTGGACCTGGGATATATTCCCGGCAACGATTTTGATTTCAAAAACAGTGCGTTTTATCTCAGGGGCAAGACCTACCAGCTGAAAACCGACATCGCCCTCCTGTTGATGGGATTCCGGGAGAACCTCTTGATCGGCGTGGACCTGGGCCGTGCCGTCGGTGGGGCCGGTGCCTGGTGCGAAGCGGCCGTGGTGGATCCCGATTTTTTCCGGCCGGATGGCGATCCTCTGGCCGGGAATGAACGAGACAGTCGAACCTATCTCCGGGCTTCGCTGGGCATGGATTACAATTTCAGCGGCAGGTTCTATGGATTTTTCGAATACCATTTCAACTCGGCGGGAAAGGAAAAACCGGGTGATGACAGCGATTTTTTTTCCGGCACCGCCTTTACGGAAGGGGCATCGTACCTGATGGGGCGACACTACCTGAACCTGGGCATGACCTGCCAGCTTACGCCGCTGATTCCCTTCACCGCCGCGATGTTCGTCAATCTCGGCGACGGTTCGCTGATACTGGCTCCCTCATTGGAATACAATGTCGCCGAGAATATCTACCTGGGCGGGGGAGCCTATGTCGGCCTGGGCAAAAAGCCTGAAAAAACAACTCCGGGCAAGACTTTTTTCCACTCTGAGTTCGGAGCGTACCCGGCGATGCTTTACACTTCTTTCCGGGTCTATTTTTAAACGATTCGCGAGGGCCGAGCCGGGGAGTGACAAGGCTGTTCCTGATTTTTTCCGGTTGCGGAACGGTCAGGGTATGATGCCGCGCTGGCGTTGTTCCCGCCGTTTTTCAGAGCGGTCGACGATCAGGGCGGTGGCCGAGTCGCCCAACACGTTGAGCACGGTGCGGCACATGTCGAGGATCCGCTCCACGCCGATGATCAGGCCGATCCCCTCGGCCGGGATATTGGCCGATCCCAGCACCAGGGCCAGGGTGATGATGCCGATGCCGGGGATGCCCGCCGTGCCGATAGCGGCGAGAGTGGCGCTGAGAACGATGACCAGTTGTTGCTGCAGGGTCAGCGCGTAGCCGAACACCTGGGCGATGAACACGGCGCTGACTCCCTGGTAGATGGAGGTGCCGCTCATGTTGATGGTGGCTCCCAGGGGCAGGATGAAGGAGGCAATGTCGCGGTTGACCCCCAGTTTCTGTTCGCAGCTGATCATGTTTTCAGGCAGGACGGCGTTGGAACTCGAGGTGGAAAAGGCCAGCAGGCCGACGGAGCTCAGGTTGCGGAAAAAATGAAGGGGGTTGGTGCGGGCCAGGAGCAGGACGGCCAGGCCGTAGTAACCGAACAGGAACGCCGCCATGACACCGATGGTCACCAGGGAATAGCGCAGGAGCGAAAGGAGAAAGTGGAAGCCGAACTGGGCCACCACCGAGGCGATCAGGGCGAAGACGGCGAAGGGGGCAAGCTTCATCACTCCCTTGACCAGGGCGATCAGGGCATCATTGACCGCCTCCAGGAGTTCCAGCACTTTTTCCCGCTTTTGAGCGGCGATCAGGGAAAAGGCCAGGCCCAGAAGCACGCTGAAAGTGATCACGGCCAGCATGTCGCCCCGGGCCAGGGCGGCAAAGGGATTGGCGGGGATGAGGTCGAGGAAAAAATCGGCGGCTTTTTTCTTTTTGCCGACGCCGGAGTCGATTTGTTTCTGAAAATCCGCATTCGTCCGTATCTCGGCCATAAGGGCCTGTTTCTTTTCGGGATCCAGGTGCTGGCCGGGTTTGAAGAGATTGGCCGCCGTCATCCCCAATGAAACGGCGAAAATCGTACTGATCAGAAAAAAGGACACTCCTTTCAAGCCTACCCGGCCCAGTTTTTTCAGGTCGCCGAAACCGGCGGTGGCGGCCATGATGGAGACCATGATCAGCGGGATGGTGATCATTTTCAGCAACTTGATGAAAAGATCCCCCAGGGGCTTGATATAGGCGGCGGCCTCGCCCCATTTGAGCAGCGCCAAAAGCGAACCGGTGATGGCTCCGCCCACCAGCCCGATAAAGATCTTCGTATGCATTTTCATGGTTTTCCCTGATCGGCAGGTTCTTGTTCCATGACAAGGAACGATTCGACCGTATACAAAAATAGCAGAAAGCCCGGCGCCTGTAAATAGCGAATTTTTCCGAGGATGGATCTATGATTCGATTTCAGAACGAAAAATCTGAGAATGACGCATTTTTATTCTGGTAAAAGCAGCAGAATTTTTTTCAGCAGTTGCGGATCGTCGGGGAACTGGCCCACAGCGGGAAGGCGCCTCAGGAGTTCGGCCCACCTTTTGTCCTGTTTGAAAACTTTCCTGAACAGCGGTAGGCTTTCTTCCACCTGGCCCGAAGCGGCCATGGTGACCGCGGGCCAGAAGATCATTTCCGGGTTCTGCGGATAAATGCCCATGGCCAGGGTGTATTCGCGCAATGCCGCCTCCACGTTGTTGGCGGTCAGGTGGTCATCACCCAGGTTCATGTGGATGTAGGCCTTGGCCACTGTGAGCAGCCGCTGCAATTCCTGCAGGGGACGGGGATGGTCTTCGACGCGCAGGTCATAGATGCGGTTTTTCCAGGGCGTGCCCGAAGTTTCGCCGTTGACCACCAGCATGGCCGCCGATTGCCGGCCGCGGATATCGCCCCCCTCTTTTTCGGCCGCCAGCAATGCCGCCATCAGGCGATCCGCCAATTCCCCGGGAGCGGCTTCAAAAGCCTTGGCCATGGCATCCCACACGGTGTTTCTCTCCATCATGTTGGCCTGGCAGGAGTAGTTTTTACCCTGGTGGTGGCCTGCGGCCGGGATGCATTTTCCCCCTGTGTGCACGGCCACGTTGCCCAGGCGATCGACCATGGCCACTTGCCTGACGCCGGGGAATTTGTCGGTCAGCAAGAGGGCGGCCAGGGCTTGCGGGGCAGTTTTTTCCGCCCGCAGCAATTGCAGCCCCAATGGTCCGTAATCGGGTTCGACGAATGACTGCGTGGCGACGGCGCCTGTCCCGGCTTCGGCCCAGGTGACGACCGATCCCACCGAAAACCAGTGGGACTGCACGGCCACGCCCATTTGGCCGTTGGCCGGATCATAGGCCACGATGGAATAGGTGGCGGCCGGGCGGACCGGTTCGGATCCCCGCAGGGAAGTTGCGGTGCTGGCAACAACAGCTATCAGGAAAAAGAACAAAAACGATCTTTTATTATATTGCATGTCTTCCTCCCTGCAGATGATAATAGATTTTTATTTTATTGCCAACCCCTGGTTGTCGGCTCGGCCACTTTGGCGAATGCACCGCTTGCTGCAGCTGGTATGATTTTTCGATTTTTTTTGCTACAATAATTGTCATGGAAGCAAGCAGACGAATACGGGTTGTTATCTGGTGCGCACTGGCCACGATGCTGGCCTTTCCCGGAGCGGTTTTGGCCGCGGAGGACAATTTGCCCACCTCGGTCTATTTCACCCTGGAGAACGGCTTGCAGGTCTTGCTGCAAGAGAAGCACGACCTGCCGCTGACCGGGCTTGCCTTGGCCATAGATCTTGGCACCAAGGATGAGACGGAACAGACCAGCGGTTATGCCCATTTGATTGAGCACATGCTCCTTTTCGGCGCCGGCTCCGAATTGGACAGCGAAACCCGGCTTGCGGAACTGCGTCGCCACGGCATCGCCCATAACGCCCATACCGATCACGACCTGATGACCTTTGAAATTTCCTGCCCTTCCGCAGACAGCATCTGGGCGCTGGAACGCCTGCGGCAAACGGTTTTTTTCAGCCGCATGGACCCGCTGCATTTGGAGAGCGAGAAGCGCATCATTCGCGAAGAGATCCTGCAGTTGCGCGACAATCCCTCCTATCTGGGGCGTTTGCTTGTCATGGAAAGGCTTTTTGCCGGCCATCCCTACGGCCAGCCGGTCTATGGCGACGGTAGTTCCATCCAGGCCGCTACGGTCGAACGGCTTCAGGCTTTTTGCGACCGCCGGCTCGTCCCCGGTCGCTGTACCTTGTCGGTCATCGGCGCTTTCTCCTTAACCGAGATGGAAAAGGAGGTGCGCCGCAGCTGGGGTGAATTGGAAAAAAAACATTCCCTTGAGGCGACGGTTCTACTGGCAGAGGATCTAAAAAAGAGCAGTGAACAACAAATTGAGTTGGACATACAGGAGAGTCATCTGTTTTTCGGTTGGCGGGCTCCCGATTTCAACCATGAGCACCGCCTGGCGCTCAACCTGCTGGTCCATATCTTGGGGCGCGGGTTGAACCCGCTTTTGAACCAGGCCCTGCGCGGCGGCCGGCAGTTGGCGCAGCAGTTCGACATAAGTTACCTGCCCTTGCGCAGCGGCGGCATGATCCTGCTGCACCTGACACTCAGGGAAAAGGATATCCGCAGCGCCAAGAACGAAGTGACCCGCTTCCTGCGCCAACTCGGTTCCTTCAATTTCAGCCGTGAGGATTTTCGGCCCCAGAACAGAATGTACGTGCTTGACTTTTTGAGGGGCGCCAAGAATCAAATGGCTTACGGCACCGAGAATTTTCGCGAAGCGGTACTGAACATGAGCGTTGCCAGCGCCCGCTTCCTGCTCCTGAACCGCAATCCTTTGAACGGCGCTTATCTCGAAAATGTGGAGAAAGTGAGTTCGTCCGATCTGCGCCGAGTCGCCAGGAAGTATTTGAGCGGAAAAAAATGGGCCGCATTGGTCATCAAGCCTTTGGCGGGGAAAAAGAAATGAAATCGCTCTCTATTTTTTTGGCCGGTTTGTTGTTCTGGTTTGCAGGAATGGCCGGGATGGCTGCCGAAGAGATCCCCTGGCAATTGGGCCGTGAGCCTGAGGCGTACGCCCTGGGGAACGACTTGTCCGTTATTTTGCAGAAGGATGATGCCGCGGCCATTACCGCTGTCCAACTGCTGGTGCGGGGCGGTGACCGGGACGATCCGGCCGGACTCAGCGGCCTGGCGTATCTCACTGCGCGTCTGAGCCTGGAGATCCCCGACCAGTCGAAACTGCAGCAGCTGATGGATTTCGGCTCGTCGTTTTCTTTGGCAGTCGGCGGCGATTATACGCTACTCAGCGTACGTTCCCTGAGCCGGCACCTGGATGCAACCCTGGCCATCATCAGCGCCATCTTGGTCAAACCCCTTTTCTCTGACTTGCGCATCGATGCGATAAAGGAACTGATGCGGCACCTGCAAAAAAGGGAGATGGATGACCCGACCAATTTGATGCGCCTGACCCTGGCCCGGACTTTTTTTGCAAACAGCGCTTATGGCGCGGCCCGCTTCGGTAGCGAAACCTCGCTGGCTGAGATCGGCAAAAAGGACATCCAAGCCTTTTTCCGCAGCCATTACGTGGCCGGCAACATGACGGCCGTGGTCATCAGCGACCTGGATGCGGATGTCATCAAGCCGATCCTGAACCGCCATCTCGGCGTAATCCCCACGGGGCCGCGGCTGCCGTTTAAACCGGCGGGGCTGCGTCCGCTTCCATCGCAGCGGCTGACGCTCGGGCGCCAGTCGGCCCAAGCCCACCTTTCTCTCTCCGTGCTGCTGCCGGAAGCAACACCAGATCATTTCATTATGGCCGCCCTGCTGGAAACCTGGCTGGGCAAAGGCATCGGCAGCCGCTTGTGGTCCCTGCGCAGCCGTGACGATCTTGCCTATGGCTTGAATGCCGAATTGCGGCCCAATCGCGAGGCCATGCTGCTCAGTGTTTATCTGCAAACCGACAACCGCCGCAGTCCGCAGGCGCTGAAGGAACTGATGCAACTGATGCAAACGGTTCATGATACCGGCAGTGATGAAGCGGAGTTGGCCGCGGCCAAAGCCTACGCCCGGGCCGATTTTTGGCGTGAGAATGAAACCCGTGAACACCGCGCCGCCACCCTGGCCTTCCTGGAAGGCAGCGGACTGTCCTATCGCCTGGCCGGTGATTTCAGCGAACGGCTGGAAAAAATCAGCCTGGAGGAATTCAACCGCGCGCTCCGCGCCTGGCTGGCTCCCGAACGTTGGTTCGTATTGCATATCGGTCCGGCGGCAAAGTAGTTCTCGTTTTGGCTTGCAATCTCCTGTAAAAAATTGTATAAGAAAAAATGGCTATAAAACTCTTTTCTCACGGCGCCTGCGCCGAAGTGACGGGTTCCAAGCATTTCCTGGACATTGACGGCCGGCTGCTGCAGATCGATTGCGGCATGTTCCAGGGCCGACGCGCTGAATCCTACCAGAAGAACCGGGACATGCTGTACGACCCGGGGGCAGTGCGTGCCGTCATCCTGACCCACGCCCATTTCGACCATTCCGGTGCCCTGCCGATCATGCTCCAGAAAGGTTTCACCGGCAACATCCATTCCACCTCCGCCAGCCGCGATGTCACCCAGATCATCCTCCTGGACAGCGCCTATATCCAGCAAAAGGATTTTGAGATCCTCCAGGAAAAGGCGACCAAGCACCCTGAAAGGAAATTGACCGTTTACCCGCCCCTGTACAGTGCTCAAGAGGCCGTTGCTGTCTTGGGCAATTTCGTCACCAGCAACTACCACCGCAAGTTCAGTCCCCTGGAAGGCGTGGAAGCGGAATTTTGCGATGCCGGCCATATCCTGGGCGCGGCCACGGTGCACCTGACCGTCCAGGACCGCCTGCGTATCGGATTCAGCGGCGATCTCGGCCGCCGCGGCTTGCCGATCATCCGTGATCCCGAGATCATGCCCCCTATGGATTATTTGGTCCTGGAATCGACCTACGGCAACCGGCTGCACAAGTCCATTGACCTGGCCGGCGAGGAGTTGAGCGAGATCATTCACAAAGCCCATTCCCGGCGCGGCAAGATCATCATCCCTGCCTTCACCATCGAGCGCACCCAGGAACTGATCTACCTGATCCATGTTCTGCAGCAGGAGGGGAAGATTCCCATCCTGCCCATCTTCATCGATTCGCCCATGGCGGTCAATGCCACCGCCATTTTCAAGATCCATCCCGAATGCTTTGACGAGGAGACCATGCGCCGCTTCACCGGAGCCAACGTCGATCCTTTCGGCTTCGACAACATCCGCTACGTGGTTTCCACGGCCGAGTCCAAGGAGATCAATGCCTTCGATGGTCCGGCCATCATCATTTCGGCCAGCGGCATGGCCGAATCGGGACGCATCCTGCACCACCTGATCCGCCGCATTGAAAATCCGGCCAATATCGTGGCCATCGTCGGCTTCATGGCCGAGCACACCCTGGGACGGCGGCTGGTGGAGCGGGCCCCTGAGATAAGGATCTTCGGGCGGAGTTACAAAGTCAAGGCCGAGATCGCAACCCTGAACGCCTTTTCCGGCCATGCCGATTACGCCGAAACCATCGAGTGGCTCTCGCGCCATGACTGGAAGCGCTTGAAAAAAATATTCCTGGTGCATGGCGAGGAACCGGCCCTATTGAACCTGCAAAAAGAACTATTGCGCTTCGGCATCCCCCAGGTGGAGATCGTCCGCTATGGCGGCTCCTACGAGTTGAATTAGAACGCCTCGACGCTATGGTTATGGAGACCATTGATTTCAGCGGCATCTCTTGCCAGGTGGTGCGCCGGAACCGGCGCCGGGGGGTGCGCATCGCTTTCCGCGCTGGCCGCCTGCAAATCGTCCTGCCCCGCAACCTGAATCCGCTGCCGATCATGAACCGCCACAAGCAGTGGATATTGAAAAAGCACGAATGGTTCCGGCGGCAGCAACTCCTGGCCGAAGCATTGGAGCTCAGTCAGCGTTCGAACGAAGAATTTTTAAGCTTGGTGCGGGACTTGAACGGGAGTTATGCCGGGGTTCTGGCGGCGCGGCCCTCGGGGATCGCTTTAAGAAAGATGAAAAGCAAGTGGGGGAGTTGCAATCCAAAGGGGAAGATCTGCCTGAACACCTGGCTGCAGGCCCTGCCTGACGAACTGATCGCCTTCGTGATATTTCATGAACTGGCCCATCTCAAGGTTCGCAACCACGGCCCCGAATTCAAGGCCCTGATCCGTTCCGCATTCCCCCATTACCGCGCCCTGGACAAAAAATTGCGGCTCTACGGCCTGAAAATCCTTTAAATCAATACTTCAAAAAAAAGAAATATTATGCCAAGAGTGTCCGAATCCAACCATCTAATAATGTATCATTTAAATAAAATGAGAATCCCAAAACAAGTAATCCAATGAAAGAAAAACAAATGATGAGAAATAGAGAATAAAAAGTGAGTTTGAATTTTTTTCTTTTTAATAAAATAGTGGAAAACAAGAATAGGAAAAATAGACTTAAGATGAAGCCTATTAAAGCAAATTGTCCCCAAAGAAGACTTCCTAATGAAGAAAAAATAAAACAAAGAAAAAAAAGCCAGAAAATTTTCGGAAATTTTTTATGATAATATTTAAATAACAAAATCCATAAAGCGAATAAAAATACAACGTGCAATATTAACAACGGATAAGGAAAAAAATCCTGCAAATGAAAAATAATCCATTCGTTCATTTCGCTCAGTACGGGGATTTCTTTAATAATCATAACTCCAGTTAGCATATAAATCCAAAAATGACGAAAAAACCTGTGAGTTTTAGTTTCTGGAATGAATGGCTCGGTTAAGTCGGAAACGGATTTGCCTGGACCCAGAATTTCAAAATCTTCTTTGGCTTCATCGGAAAATTTGGTTCGATCGCAAAATGTCGAGGTCAAATGATCAAAAAAATTTCGATTTGCATAAACTAAATATGTTTGTCCAACAGTAAAGAAGTAAGCACAATTGGTTCTGTTCAAGCACAAAACAACAGAATTACCTTTTAATTCTCCTTTCCATACCCGGAATATGCGGAATTTGTAAGTCGGCCACACCAAACCCATCTCAGGGAAAAGCTTTGGCCATAAAGACTCAACTCGGCCTTCAAAAACGGCATCCGCTCTTAACAGCGCAATATCTGGTGATGGTGAACCGCATTTGCATGCATAAGCAATTTCATTGGCTAAAATTAAAATTGAAAACAATAAAAAAAACAGGAATTTGAAATGAAAAGATTTTGAGAATATATTGCTTCCTAAATTTATCATGCCAATAAAAAGTGAATCCAGCTGAATTTATCAAATGGGGAATGAACAAGATACCCAAAAACAAGTAATCCAAAAAAAATAAAAAATAAGCTAAAGGCAAGATAATAAAATGCAAGCTTGAATTTTGCTTTTATAAAATGAAAAATGGAAAACAAAATTAAAATAAGCACATTCAAGCAAAAACCGATATACGGAGATCTGCTCCAAAAGAAATTTCCAACTACAGAAAAGAAAAAACATAGTAAAGAAAACAATAATATTGCAGGAAGTTTTTTATGGAAAATTATGAAAAATGAAACCCATAAACCTAGAAAAAAAAGCAGATGCAATGCGAAAAGCGGATAGGCGAGGGGAGCACTTTCCCAAAAAAATTCAAATCCTTTAGATTCAATTAATTCATTTATTATCATCAAACCTGACAGCATATAAATCGCAATGTGCCGGCAGAACCTGCGGATTTTGCTTTCCGGGATAAATGGAGTTGATAGATCAGAGATAAATTTGCTTTGTCCTAAAAGTTCCATGTCTTCTATAGCTTCATTGGCCTCGTTAGTTCTATCACAAATAGTGGAGTGCAATAGTTTTGAAAATTTATCTCGACTTGCATAAACCAGATATGTTTGGCCGACACTAAAAAAATAATCACAATTGTTACCACTTGTTATGAGGTCAATGGTATTGCCCCGCAATTCCCCTTTCCATATTCGGAAAATATGGAATTTGAAAGTTTGCATCACAAAATTCGAAGCCCAGTAAGGGCGGACAAGTTTCGGCCAGACCGACTCGACCCGGCATTCAAAGACGGCATCCGCTCTGGAAAAAGCAACATCTGAAGGAGGTGTGATACATTTGCATGCATAAGCAATATCGCTGGCTAAAAATAAAAAAGAAATTAAAATAATGATTAGAACTTTAAGTTGAAATGTTTTGCTTGGCATATTTCCTCAATAACTTTTCATTAAAGGATCATATCGCTCCACAGCCGGTCGAGAAAATCCTGCCAGGGCAGGATGAGGATGCCGTCGGAGGTCAAGCGCGAGCGGGGATCCAGTGAGACCAGGTAGCAGCGGGCTTCGTGTTCCTGGCGGAAAGCCCGCAATCCCCTGAGGTGGTGGTCGCCAGCGGCCGTGGTCGACTTGATCTCCACGGCCACCTGGCCATCGCCCAGGACCAGGTCCACTTCCAATTGCGAGGCCGTCCGCCAATAAGCGATGCCGGGATCGCGCTCCGAATAGGCCGCCCAGGCAAAAACCTCCATGACCAGGAAGTGCTCGAAGGCGCGGCCGAACAACTCGGATCCCGGCTGGACCGGTCCGCGGCGCGCAAGCCACGAAACGATGCCTGTGTCGAAAAAGAAAAATCTGGGGGCCTGGATGAGGCGGCGTTTCACCCTGCGGCGAAAGGCAGGAAGGAAGCGCCCGATCAGGGTGTTCTCCAGGATCTGGAAATACCCCTTGACGGTATGTGCGCTGACGCCGCAATCGCTGGCGATGTTCAAAAAATTGATCATCTCGCCGTTGGATAGGGCCGCGACCTCCAGGAAACGACTGAAGGCGGGGATGTTGCGCGTTACGGCCTCGACGGCGATCTCCTCCTTCAGGTAATCGCCGACATAGGCTTCCAGGAGTTTGCCAGGCTGCGCGCTCAAGTAGTGTCTGGGCAGCAATCCATGATTCAAAGCTTTCTGCAGAGAAAAATCGGGGATCTCCGGGGAGGTCAGCGGCATAAGTTCATAGCGAATCGCCCTTCCTCCCAGCAGGTTGGCGTGGTTCCTTTTCAGCTTGCGGGGGCTGGATCCGCAGAGGATGAATCGCAGGCCACGGTTTTCGATCAGCCAGTGGACCTCGTCGAGAAGGCCGGGGATCTTTTGCACTTCGTCAATGACGATCGGTTGTTTTTGGTTCGAGCCGTTCAACCCGCTCGCCTCACATTCCTGGCGCAGCCGTTCGGGATAAGTGACGAAACTGCGGTACAGGTCGGCCAGAAGAAGATCGTAATATTTGGCATCCGGAAAGAGCGTTTTCAGCAGGGTGCTTTTTCCGGTTTGCCGCGGCCCCCACAAAAAACAGGATTCCTTTTCGCTTTGGCTCAGGACAAGTTTTCTTTTAAGCATGATATTTCTTAATGTGCTTCTATTTTATCATGATAGAATGCATCAATCCTTCCGATTATCATCATTGTTATTGTAATTCTGAAAAAATAAAATGTCAAGGGACTAACGAATTATTTAATTTTGCTTTAAATTAGGAAAAGTATGAAAAAGGGACATATTGCAGCCTTCTATTTCTGAAAAGTATTTAGACCCCCGTCAGCTTGACAATATCCGGGTGAATCGTTATACTTTTTGCCAATGGCAAAGGTGAAAAAAGAGAATTTCAACGATAAAGAACTATCGCTTAAAAACGAAATCATCGGAATTTTGGCGCTTTTTTCTTCCTTCTTCCTGATTTTCAGCTTGTTCAGCTTCACGCCGTTGGACCCAAGTTTCTTCCATTCCGCCCAGGGCCGCGTCGTGCACAATTTCGGCGGCCGGGTGGGAGCGGAACTGGCGACGCTGCTGTTCAACCTGTTCGGCTTCGCCTCGCTGCTGTTCATCCTGATATTCCTGTTTTTGACCGCGTTTTTCCTTTTCAACCGCCGCATCGGCCGAGCGATCAGCAAGGGAATCGGTTTTTTCATCCTGCTGGTGGCGCTGGCGGCATTCCTGGCCAACGTCAAACCCATGATCGCCGTGGCCGGGCAGCCGGTCCATTCCGGCGGCATGGTCGGCCTGTTGCTGAACAATTTCTTCAGCGCCCAGATCAAGAGCGGCTTCGCGGCGGCGTTTTTCCTTTCGCTGCTGGGCATTTCCCTGGTGCTGATCGCCAAGATATCGATTAGAAATATTTTTGTATTCCTGGCGCGCCTCCTGAAAAAAGTGGCTGTCATTCTGGCGGTTTTTTTCCAAAGACGGCTGGAAAATATCCGCAAAAATCGCAACCGCAAAAAAGTCCAGCAAAAATACGACGAGGCAGAAGGGAATTTTGTGTTCAAAGGCAGGCAACTGCTTAAGGAAAGAGAAAAAGAGGTTGTCTCGCGCCCGGAAAAGAGAAACCTGGTAAAAAAACCCAGCAAATTTCCCGAAGAGACCGGGATCTTCCCGGAATTGGAGCAGGAGTTTCAGCCCGATGCCGAGTATCAGCCGCCCCCGTTGACCTACCTGGATGCCCCCAGCCGAAAAAGCCAGATCGATATCGACGAACTGGAAGAAAAAAAATTGGAACTGTCGCAACGGCTGCAGGAATTCAAGATCAACGGCGAGATCGCCGAATACACTCCCGGGCCGGTCATTACCACCTTTGAATTCGTCCCCGATGTCGGCGTCAAGGTCAAGGACGTGTCCAGCCTGACCGAGGACCTGGCCCTGGTGGTCAAAGCCCAGTATGTCCGCATCGAGCGCATTTTGGGCAAAAAAGCCATTGGCATAGAGATTCCCAACAAGAAACGCGAAACCATTCACCTGCGTGAATTGCTGGAAACCGCGCAATATCAGCATTCCAGCTCGCCGCTGACCCTGGCCCTGGGAAAAACCGCCAGCGGCGATATATTCATATCCGACTTGAAGGAAATGCCCCATTTGCTGATCGCCGGCGCCACCGGCAGCGGCAAGAGCGTGGCCATTCATTCCATCATCCTTAGTGTTCTGTACAAATCCTCGCCCAAGACCGTTAAATTCATCATGATCGACCCCAAGCGCATCGAACTGGCCATTTACAACTCCCTGCCGCACCTGCTCACCCCGGTGGTGGTCAATCCCAAACTGGCCAAGAACGCCCTGGACTGGGCGGTTTTTGAAATGGAGAACCGCTATAAAAAATTGGCCATGCTGCAGGTGCGCAACATCGAGCAGTACAACAAGAAGCTCGAAATGCTCATCCAATCCGAAGATGAGGACCTGGAGCAGCTGGATGACAAGGAGCCCATTCCCTACATCGTGATCATCATCGATGAACTGGCCGACCTGATGATGGTCTCGGCCCGGGAGATCGAGGACGATATCCTGCGCTTGGCCCAGAAGGCCAGGGCCATCGGCATTCACCTGATCCTGGCCACCCAGCGGCCTTCCATCGACGTCATCACCGGCAGCATTAAGAATAATTTTCCCTCACGCATCGCCTTGGCCGTTCCTTCAAAGTACGATTCGCGGACGATCATCGACCAGATCGGGGCGGAAAAACTCCTGGGCAACGGCGACATGCTCTTCCTGCCTCCCAAGACCGCGTCCCTGATCCGCCTCCATTCGGCTTACGTTTCGGAAGCGGAGACCGTGCGCGTGGTTAATTTTCTGTCCAAGCAGGCCAAGCCCGAGTTCAACACCCAGATCATCAAGCATTCCACCAAAAAAGAAGCAGCAGGCGATGACCAGATCATGGATGAATTGTTTTTCGACGCCGCGGAAACCATCATCAGCACCGGCCAGGCGTCCGCCTCCTACCTGCAGAGAAAAATGAGCGTGGGCTACGCCCGCGCCGGGCGGCTGATCGACCAGCTCCAGGAAAAAGGGGTCATCTCGCCGCCCAATAGCCGCAACCAGCGGGAGATCCTCATGACCATGGACGACCTGCAGAACGTCAACAAAGAGTAGGCGCGGCCTCTATTTTAAGAATTTAACCTGGAAGATAAAGTTCTGCAGGGAGAGGCGCGCCGACTCCTCGCCGCTGGTCTTGGACTCGTAATCCAGCTTGTAGATCAGCTTGAGCACTTCCTGGATCTTGAAGTCGGGGAAATTCCTGACCAGGGCGATGAATTTGTTCAGGATGAACTGCGGCTGCTGCAGCACGGTGCCGATGTCGGCAGTGGAGAAATGCTGCTTCATCAAAAATTTGGCCGTGTAGATCTTGTGGTAATAGGAGATCAGGGTGCCGATGATGAAGCTCGGCTTGATACCGTTGATGAACAGGTACTTCAAGATGTCCAGGTAAACGGCGGCGTCTTCCTTTTCGATGGCCTCGGTCAGGTCCCAGATGGAGTGGGAATTGATGCCGGTGATCAGCTCGTCCACGTCCTCGCTGTCGATGTTCATGCTCGGGGCGGCGGCCGCTTCCAGCTTGGGCAGCTGGTGGATAATGGAGACGAAATCATCGGCCATGATCTCCTGGATCCTTTCGATGGCCCCGACCGTGATGGTGATCTTCCTTTCCTTCATGTACTGCTTGATGAAGTTCTTGATCTCCGCTGCACTGTTGCGGTCCAGATCGATGCAAACCGTGTGCGGCGAATCGAAATGTTCTTTCAATTTTTTGATCTTGTCTTTTTTCAACTGCTTGTAGTCGTCACGGCTCAGGTCCAGGGAGACGAACACGATCAGGGTTGTGTGCGGATTGGGTTTTTGCAGGTAATTGCCCACGGCTTTTTTGGCGGCCACGTTCAAGGCGATTTTTTTTTCTTCGCGGATGGCCACGGTGAGGATCTTCTGGGCGCTGATAAAAAAGTTGGAACTGTTGGCTTCGCTTATTATTTCTTCCCAGCTGTTCTCTTCTTCATTGTCGAAATAGTAGCGTCTGAAATTGAATTCGGTCCGGTTCTGGCCGAACACGCGGCTGATCTCGCCAATGACGTATTCGCCCAAAAATTCATTGAAGCCATAGAGCAAAATCAGGGGCGGGAATTTTTTTTCGGCCTGTATGCGGTTGATAAATCCGAAGAAAGTGGTTTCGGACATCAGAAGTTTTCCAGGATGGAGGCGACGATACTGGCGGCGAATTTGGCCGCGATCTTTACCAGTGAGCCCGTTTCCTGGGAAAAGAAATCAGCGGAATCGGTTTCATAGGTTTCACGAAAAGTCATGCCGCTGCCCTGGTAAAACAAGTCGTTTGTTTTCATGTCGATCAGGCGCACGTCGAGGCTGAGAAGCACTTCATAGAGATTGGCCGTACCCGCTTCGGAATAGGAGATGGGGGTGGTATTAAAGGTGGTGATCTTGCCTTCGAGAACCAGGTCGGCCGTGATGTCGGAATCGGCCAGGCGCAGGCGGCTTCTCTTGATGAATTCGTCCCTGACCGCGAAGGTGATGAATTGCTCGACTTTTTGGCGCGAGGTCTGGTTTTTAAAATCCGGGATGGCGATGGTCCGCGCCGCCAGCGGCAGGTTGCGTCCCCGCCCCGACAGTCGGTAGCCGCACTGCAGGTTCAGAATGGCAACAGCGAGCAGCAGCCAAACCGTGTGTTTCATTTGCTGACGATGCTGAGCATCTTGTTTTTGACAAAAATCATTTTCACGATCTGGCGTCCGGCGAGCAATTGCTTGATTTTCTCGCATTTCATGGCCTCCCTTTTCACCTCTTCCTCGTCGCAATCGAGGGCGACGCAGATCTTGTCCTTGATCTTGCCGTTTACCTGGATCATGATGTTGACCTTTTCGGCTGCGGCCACGGCCGGGTCGAAGCTGGGCCACGGGGCCCGGTAGACAGTTTCGCTCCGGCCCAACTGCTGCCAGATCTCCTCGCCCAGGTGGGGGGCGAAGGGGGCCATCAACAGGGTCAGCGTCTCGGCCAGCTCGGAAACGACGGCCGGATTGAGGTTTTCAGGAAGGGCTTCCCTCTGCGGCGGAGCATACGAAAAGATCTCGTTCAAAAGCTCCATGATGGCGGCCACGGCTGTGTTGAACTGGAAGGTCTCGATCTGCTCGCCCACCTTGCGCACCGTCTGGTGCAGTTTGCGGCGCACGTCGCGCTCCGCCGCTGACATTTCCGCCGGCAGGGCCTGCCGCCATTCGCGGTTATAAAGCGGCAGCGCGGCCTGCAGCCAGCGCCAGACGCGGGTGACGAAACGGAACGAACCGTGGATCCCCTCCTCGCTCCAGTGGACGTCGTCCTCGAACGGCGCCACGAACATCTCGTAGACGCGCAGCGTGTCGGCTCCATAGCGTTCGGCGATGTCGTCAGGGGTGACGACGTTGCCCTTTGACTTGGACATGCGCGTCCAGCGCCAGACGATCTGGTCGGCGGCAACCTTTTCGCGCTCGTCATGCTTGAGCACGATCCAGTCGACGATCCTCTCGTCGCTGCCGCCGTTCTCCTCTTGCGGCCGCGGCCGGCGCCCAGGGGTCAGGGCCAGCAGCGAGCCCTGGTTGCGCAGCGTCAGGAAAGGCTCCTCGAAGTCCAGCAGCCCCTCGTCAAACAGCACCTTGGTCCAGAAGCGGGCATAAAGCAGATGGGAACGGGCATGTTCGATGCCCCCGGTATACAGATCCACCGGCAGCCAGTAATCCAGGGCCGGTCGTGATGCGAAAACCTTGTCGTTGCCGACGTCGGCGAAACGGAGGAAGTACCAGGACGAACAGGCATAACCGCCCATGGTGTCGGTCTCGCGGCGGGCCGCTCCGCCGCAGGCCGGGCAGACGGTGTGCACGAACGCGGGAATGGTGGCCAGGGGCGACTCGCCGGTGCCGGAGGGCTGGTAATTTTCCACGTCGGGAAGCAGGATCGGGAGCTGCGCTTCCGGTACCGGCACCTCGCCGCAAACCGGGCAATGGACGATGGGGATCGGCGCCCCCCAATAGCGTTGACGGGAAATCAGCCAGTCATGAAGCCGGTAGTTGATCGTCGGGCGGCCCAGCCTCTTTTCTTCCAGCCAGCGGCCGATCGCTTCCTTGAATTCGCTTGTGGACAAGCCATTCCACTGGCCGGAATTGACGGCGATCCCCTCCGTTGCTTCTGCGGACTTGAGATCATAGGTGGAACCGTCGCCGCTGACCACCTGCACGACGGGCAGGCCGAATTTCCTGGCGAATTCAAAATCCCGCTCGTCATGGCCCGGCACGCACATGATGGCGCCGGTGCCGTAGCCCATCAACACATAATCGGCGATCCAGACCGGGATTTTTTCACTGTTGACCGGGTTGATGGCGTAGGAACCGGTGAACACGCCGGTCTTGGCCCGGGCGACATTCAGGCGGTCGATCTCCGATTCGCCTTGGGCCTTGCGGATATAGGCCTCCACTTCGCCGCGTTGCTTGGCAGCGGTGATTTCTGCCAGCAGCGGGTGTTCCGGGGCCAGCACCATGAAAGTGGCGCCGAACAGGGTGTCGGGCCGGGTGGTGAAGACACGGATGACCTGGCTGGAGCCGGCCAGGGCGAAATCAACCTCCGCCCCCTCGCTGCGGCCGATCCAATCGCGCTGCATCTCCTTCATCCCTTCCGACCAGTTGAGCTTTTCCAGGTCGGCCAGCAGGCGGTCGGCATAAGAGGTGATGCGGAAGAACCATTGAGGCATCGGCTTCTTCTCCACCGGGGTATCGCAGCGCCAGCAGCGGCCGTCCTTGACCTCCTCGTTGGCCAGGCCGGTCTTGCAGGAGGGGCACCAGTTGATGGGCGCGGTGGCCCGATAGGCCAGCCCCTTGCGATGGAGCAACAGGAATATCCACTGCGTCCACTTGTAGTACTCGGGAAGGCTGGAATTGATTTCGCGCTGCCAATCATAAGAGCAGCCGGTTTTGATCAAGGTTTCGCGGTAAGTGGCCGCGTATTCGGGCACCATCTCGCGCGGATTGCGGCCGCGGCGAATGGCCTCGTTCTCGGCTGGCTGCCCGAAGGCATCCCAGCCCATGGGGTGCAGCACATTGTAGCCTTGCATGCTCTTGAAGCGGCAGAAGGCATCGGTGGGCACGTAATTCTTGAGATGCCCGACGTGGAGTCCTGAACCGGAAGGGTAGGGAAACATTTCCAGGCAATAATACTTTTTCTTCTGCTCGTCAAGAATGGTGCGGAAAGTCTGCTCTTGCTGCCAGATCCGCTGCCACTTGGCTTCGATTTCCGTGAAGTTGTAGTTCATTTCTTTTCCTTGACCGCTTGGCGATTTTCAATTATACTTGAAAAAGACCGGCAGGACAACGGCGGCTGCCTATTTTTTCAAGGCAGTTTCGGAAAAATCGCGGTTTAAACCAAAAGCGATCCTTTCCGTATAATTGTTTTCAGGAGTAGGGATGAAAAATTTGCAGGATGGTTAACACTTGAGGGAAGAAAAGTCGAGGAAGGCAAAATGAACGAATTTTACAATGATTTTATCGGCGTTATCGGCAGTCCCGCTCAAACCATCGGCAAAGTAATGGAGAAAAAACGCTGGCAGGGCGTGTTGGCCGTCATTCTGCTGCTGACCGCCATCACCACATTTCTTACCTATCCCATCACCAAGGTCGAACAGGCTAAGTTCATCCGTGATTCGGAAATGGCAGACAAATTGAGCGAAGAACAATTGGCCAATTTAGACAAATTCACTCCCAGCCAACGCCTGACCGGTGCCATGTTTTCACTTGTTTTCGTCGGATTGATGATCGTGCTGGCCGCTTTTTTCATCTATCTTTTTTTCAAGGTCGCCGGCAGCGAAGGAAATTATGTTCACTATTTTTCCGGAGTGGTGCATGCATCCATTTTGGACATGTTCCTGGGCGGGATACTGAAATCGTCGCTGATCTTGATGAAAAAAACCATGCTGGTTCATACCGGGTTGACCATGTTTTTCCCGGGGATGGAGTTCCGCAGTTTGCCTTATATTGTTCTTTCCCAGTTCGATTTCTTTTCCATCTGGTATCTCGTGGCCCTGGCCTTGGGCATCGCCGTTTTTGCAAAGATCAGCGCCCAAAAAAGTATTTCCATCGCAGTGATGTATTTTCTTTTTAAAAGTCTGGTTTTTGTCTCATTTTCCTATTTCAGCATAAAATTATTGGGCATGTAAACCGGGCTTTCATTTGTTGAAACTTCAGGTCCGCATTTCTGCCATAAACGCCAAAACACTTGACAATTCATTATTTTTCATATATTAATTCCAGTGTAATGGGAAAAATATTCGCATCCTGGCCATTTTTCTGAAACAGGGGAGAAAAAAATGAAGAAACTGCTTTTTCTTATCATTTTTGTTTTTTTGGCGGCGGCCTTGATCGGCAGCGCTGAAGAGAGCAAAAGAATATTAAATATGCAGAAAGCGTATGTCTTTTTGCAGGAATCCTTGTTGATATCGGAAACGGATTTGAATTGTTCATACTTCATCAAAGACGATGTGCCGCAGGATATCAGAATCGTTGGCAAAAACTCATTGACTCCCGAACGCAGGGAATTTTCCGACCATGATGAGTTGGTGATCAACAAAGGTTCCCAGGACGGGCTTAAAGAGGGAGACCTGCTCCTGATCATAAGCAAAGGCCGGGTCATCCGTCACCCCCGCAACCATGACCGTTTGGGCCTGTATTTCCTGAAGAAATCGCTGGCCGAGATTACTTGCATTTATGACAAGCAGGCCGTAATCCAGTTGCAGAAAGGATGCAACCCTGTCAATATCGGTGATTTCGGCATTCTATACAAGCCGGAACAGACGGTGTTTGCCCAAAAAATTGATTACAAGCTCTGCCGGATCCCGGCCAACGCCGTCAGCGGCAATGTCGTCTTTTTCGATCTGGGCCTGGGCCAGCTCGGAGAAATTGCCGGCGAATCTCAATATGTGACGGTAGACCTGGGAGAAGGGGTGGTCGGCAAAGGAACTTTCCTGCTGATTTACCGCCAAGTGGTTTCTGATCTGCCGCCCTTGATTATAGGCCTTGGTATCGTGATTCACAGCGAGAACACCAATTCTACGGTGAAAATACTTGATTCCAGTTCGGATGTCAAGATCAACGACCGGATGTTGGTCCTGCCCAAAGAGTTAATAACTGTCCCCGGCAGCGCCGGGGAAAGGGAAAATATCCCGATCGTGGACACGTTGCAAATCGAGAGCGAGGAACCTGGACAGACTGAAGGGGAGCCGGGAGCCGAAGAAATGATCGCTGACCTGAAAGTGGACGTCTTGTTCGATTTTGACAGCAAGCAGCCCAGCGGTGATCATGCTGCCGATTTTACGGCCATTAAGGAGTTTGTCGCCGCCAAAAGCGAATACCTGATCACTCTGCGCGGCTATACCTGCAGCATCGGCCGGGAAGAATACAACCTGCGCCTCTCCTCGCAACGGGTGGAAACAATCAAGAATATTTTGATCAGCCAGTATGGGATCGATGCCGCCCACATCGAGACGTTCTTTTACGGCGAAAAAGAACCCCAATTCGACAACAGCAGTGAAGCGGAGCGCAGGAAGAACCGGTTGGTGAAGATCGAGGTGAACGGAAAATGAAAATCGCCCTTTTTGCTTTGCTGGTTTGTTTCATAGGCGCCGGGTTGGCACCGGTATTCAGCAATGGTATTGACCTGGTCGCAATGAAAAAGCAGGAGGAAGAGAGAAGAAAGAAAAACGCCAAGTCAAAACTGGCCGTTAATGACAGCAATATCAATTCGGTTTCCGTTGCCGGCAAAAAATATGGTTTTGTGCAGTTGGAATCCGACGAGCCCCTTGCCGACGAAGCGCTTGCGCCCTTGCCCGGGAAAGATAAAAAAGAAGATGTATCCAAGCAACCCGATTTTTGGAAAAAACAGCAGAGTGACCTGCAAGAGCGCATCGCCAAATTAAAGGAAGACATTGATCGTGAACAGTTGGATTTGAACAAGCTATGGTCCGATTTCTATATCAAAAGTATCCAGGCTGAACAAGATGCCATCAAGGTCCAGATCTCACAACTGACCAATCAGATAGAGCAGAAAAAACTTTTCCTGAGCCAGTCCGAGACACAGCTGGAAGATCTTTACGAAAAAGCCCGCAAAGCCGGAGTCCCTCCCGGCTGGCTCAGATAAACCGATTTATCCGCCGGCTCGGGTTTCATGGCAGGCCCTTTCTCCAAGCGCGCTTGCTGTTTGCAAAATCCCGATGGGGATGATAAGATACACACCGCCATGGACTATTTAAAAGTGCAGGAACCGATTCTGCCGTTGCTCAGATCTACGGAAAAGGTCCTGGCCAGGCAACTGCGCAGCAAAGTCAACTTGATTTCTGAACTGCGTCAGCACACGCCGGTCGACAAGGGAAAAAAGATCCGCGCCGCGTTTTTTTTCCTGCTGGCCGGGATGAACCGCGTCGGCACTGAAGGGCTGCCGCAGATGGCGGCGGCCATTGAAATGCTTCATCTTTCCAGCCTGGTTCATGATGATATTGTGGACAATTCCGTCTGGCGCCGCGGCAAAAAAACAACCAATCACCATTTCGGCAATTATCTTTCCCTGCTCTGGGGTGATTTTCTATTCATTACCTCGTTGCGCATGATCTCTGCTCAAAATCGCAGCAGGAACATGGACATGATGCTGGACGCTTCCCGGCAGATGATCGAGGGACAGATCCTGGAATTTGCCAATAACTTCAATTACCGCATTCACTCCCGTACCTATTTTGACATCATTCGTAAAAAAACATCGTCCATGTTCGCCGGCATTGCCCGGCTGGCAGCCCAATTGAATGACAAACCGGTGCGGGCAGCTGCCGATTTCTACCGTTTTGGCCAGGATTTCGGCATGATCTTTCAGATCAGCGACGATCTTCTGGATATCTTTTCCGACAGTGCCGGCAAAAGCCGTTTTCAGGATCTGCAAGAAGGCAAGGTGACCCTGCCCTATATCCTGTTGCTGCGCCACGACGCATTGCCGCTCATCAAGAATTTCCGCCGCTCCGGACCACAGCCGCTGCTGGAGCGCTGCCGGATCCTGGGCATCAAAGAGCAGTCGCTGCAGATCATCGATCGTTATTACAGAAAATGCGCCTCTTTTTTGGAATCGTTCCCTGCCTCTGCCCATCGCGAGTCAATGGCGAACTTGCTGGAGTTCATCCGCTACCGTGATTACTGAAAACCCGGTTGAAATAGAGGTGAAAATTAAGGTCGAGCGCCTGGAACCATGGCGTGAAAAACTCATGCGCCTGGAGGCGGTGCTGGAGTGTCCCCGGGTTTTGGAAAGAAATCTGGTCTTCGACACCTCCCGTCAGCGCTTGAAGAAACGGGGCATTCTCCTGCGCTTGCGCCGGCTGGATACCGGAAGCATTTTGACCATGAAAAAGCCGGTGCAAATAAGCTCCCTATATAAAATCCGCGAGGAGATCGAGGCCGAGGTTTCCGATTTCACCAATATGGAAAAGATCCTGCTGGGCGTCGGTTTTAAAACTTTTTTTGTTTATGAAAAATACCGGGAAGTGTTCAAAAAAAAAGGCATCCGTGTCATGCTCGACGAGACGCCGATCGGAAATTTCCTGGAAATCGAGGGCGAACCGGCCGCCATTGACGCCATGGCCGCGGAGTTCGGGTTCTCTGCAAAGGATTATATTACTGATTCCTATCACCAGCTTTTTCTCCTCAGCGGCCGTTCCGGCAACATGGAATTTCAAGAGTGAAATTTTTCATCCTGGCCGGCGGTTACGGCCATAGGGCCGAGCCGCTCTCACTGATCAAGCCGAAGCCGGTTTTTCCCCTGAACGGAGTGCCGGTGCTCACTTTGCTGCTGCAGCAATTGCGCGCCCAGGATTGGTTGGAGGGATTCATCAACCTGCATCACCTGGGCGAGCAGGTGGTCGCGGCGGCTGACGGCTACGGTATTCACTTCATCCGCGAAAAAGAGTTGAGCGGCAGCCGCGTGCTGAAGCAGGCGCTGCCTTTCTTTACAGATTGGCTGCTGGCGCTCAATGGTGACACTTTTCTGGAAATTCCCCTGACCGGGCTATTGAAAAAAACGGCGGCAACGGACGTGGACGGCGTCCTGCTGTTGCGCCCGGACCATACGGGCCACTATGCCGGACTGCGCGTCGATGCTGACGGTTTTCTGGAGAGCGACGGTCCGCAGCCCGGATCGGGATTGATGTATGCCGGCGTGGCCCTGTTCAGGAAAAAAGCGGTTGAAAAAATAGACGAAGCCAACTTTTTCAAAAGCATTCAAAAAAATCGCCTGCGCTTCCAAACAGTTTTTTATGACGGGATCTGGCTGGATGTGGGCACCCCGGAACTGTATTTTTGTGCCAATTGGAAATACCAGACAGATTGCTCGGATCCGCAGCCCAATGCTTTTTCGGAAAATGTCGAGATTTCACCGGCTTCCCGGGTGGAAAAATCGGTGCTCTGGGAAAATACCCGCATCGGCCCAGGTGTTCATCTATCGGAGTGTATCGTGACCGGAAACCTGCGGCTGGAAAACACCAGTCACAACGGGCAGATCATTTCCCAACAGGGAGTTTTTCCCCTGTTTTGAATTCGGCAGGGAAATTTTTCCGGCCTCTTGTTTTTTGTCGGGAAACAGTTTACTATTGTAGCGGGAGTCAACATGAAGGACATCAATTTATTGCTTGAAAAATTCAAGATGATCACCGGTGACGGCCATTCGGATACGACTTTCAAATCGGTCATCCACGATATCGCCAAGTTTTACTGTGACAATTTCGATCTGGAAGCCGACGAAGTAGCCATATTGCTTACCGACAAGGACAATATGGTGCTGTCTTTCGCCTACCCCAAGCACCTAGTCAACGCCGGCATGATCCCGATCTCCTCCCCCGACGCCTTCGCGGCCCGGGTCTTCAAGATGAACCGGGGGCTGATCGAGAACAATTTCAACCAGATGAAGCACCTGCATCTTTTTGAATTCATCAAAGGGCCCGGCGAAAAGATCCGCAAAATATGGAAGATGATGAGCACGGTCCTGCGCGTCGACGACCTCAATTTCGGCATCATTGAACTTTCCCGCAAAGGGGCGGATATGGAGGAAGCGGGGGAGGATTTCAGCCCGGAAAATCTGGAATTTTTGGAAGACACCATCGTCGAGATCACTCCTTATTTGCGCAAGGTCCTGCCGGGCGACTTCAGGGGAAAGCTCGTTTGAAAGACCGCCTGCGCGAGATCCTGCTGGATAAATCGGTGGTCAGAGGCCGGGAATTCAAGCTGGCTTCAGGGAAAATCAGCGATTTTTACGTCGACGCCCGGGTGACCACCCTGGACGCCGAAGGGGCGGCCCTCTGCGGCAGGCTCTTTTTGGATATGCTGTCCGCTTTTGCAGTGGACGCGGTGGGCGGCTATTCGATCGGCGCCGACCCCATCGTTGCGGCCATCGCCGTCAGCAGTTACCTTGAGAAAAAGCCGCTACCGGCCTTCATCATCCGCAAGGAAGAGAAATCGCACGGTACGCGCAAGATGATCGAGGGCAATTTCCGTTCCGGCATGCGCGTAGCCCTTTTCGACGACGTGATCACCTCTGGCGGCTCGATCATCAAGGGCGCCAGGCAGGTCGAGGCCGAGGGCGGCAAGGTTGAGGTGATCATGGCCGTCCTCGACCGCCAGGAAGGCGGCCGCGAAACGATCGAATCCCACGGCTACCGCTTTATGTCCATTTTTACCAAAAAAGACCTGTTGTAAGTATGTAAACGCGGTTTGCTCTCCTTGGGGACGGACCTTGCCTTATCCCATTGACCTGCATGGTAGAATAGAGTTGTCATGGAGATGGGATGAACCGCTTTGGCTGCAGGTAAAGTGAATAGACATGAGACAGATTTGGATTTTTGATCAGGCAAAGCAGGCCCAAGCCTGCAGTGATTTCATTACCAGCCGGGATATCGCCAATACCCTGCTGGCCGGTGATGGCGATGCGCAGGAATTATGGATTCGTGAAGAAGCCGACCTGCCCAAGGCCCGGGAACTGCTGCGGGAATATCTGGCCGATCCGCAGACGGAGCGCTTTCAGCAGGCAGCCATAGAGGGCCGGCGGCGCAAAAAAGAGCAGGAAAGCAAAGCGCGGCAGCCCGGCACCATCCTCGACGTCCGCACCACGATTTTCAATCGCTCCGCTGCCGTTTCCCGCGGTGCCGTGACCCTCATGCTGATTGTGGTCTGCGCAGCTGTTTTTGTCTTTTCCAAGCTTGGGGAAGATCTGTTTTACCTGCGACCGTTCCTGATCAGCGGCACGCGGGTTGTGCCGGACCAGGGCATGGTCTGGATTCCCTTGTGGGAGTCACTGAAAAACGGTGAGTTGTGGCGATTATTCTCCCCCATGTTTATCCATTTTGGGTTCATGCATATCCTCTTCAACATGATGTGGCTGCTCGACCTGGGCAGCATGGTGGAGCAGCGCCGGGGCAGTTTCTTCCTGATTTTTTTCATTGCCGTGATCTCCGCCTCCAGCAACCTGGCCCAATATTTCTTTGGCAACCCTTTGTTTGGCGGCATGTCGGGAGTGAACTATGGGCTGGTGGGCTACATCTGGATGAAAGGAAAATACGACCCCGGTTCCGGTCTAGGGCTGCACAAAAACACCATTCTCATGATGGTCGGCTGGTACCTGGCCTGCCTGGTAGGGATCATCCCCCATGTGGCCAATGCCGCCCACACTGTAGGCTTTGCCGGCGGCCTGGCCTGGGGGTTTCTCACCTCGCTGAAATTCCGGCAAATACTGGCCCGCATTACTCATAAAAAAAACAACGAATAAGGGAAGCCAGGATCGAAATGATTGCGGGCCAAAGGTTTCAAGGGTGCTCACGAAAGTTGGCAGGCGATTGCAAAAAGCCCGTAACTTGCTATGATACCGGCAGAGGACGATTCTTGGAAGGTTCTGTTATCTTTGCTTTAATTAGGAGGTATTGATGAAAAAAATATTTGTCGTGTTGTTCATTACAATCTGTGTTCTCTGCATTTCCCTGATTGCCGCTGACAAGGTGCTGACGGAAAATGGTGTCAAGGCCGTTGTGTTGAAGGAAAATCTATACCGCATTGAAGGAACCCAGGGAGGGAACGTCGTCTTTCTGGTCACAGCAAAAGGTGTCCTGGTTGTGGATAGCGGCACGTCATTTGCCGAGGGCGCGCAAATCATCAAGGCCATCCGCAAGGTGACCGAGCAACCGATCCGCTATGTCGTCCTGACCCATTACCATGGCGATCACACCATAGGGCTTTCCGTTTTCCCGGAAACGGCATTGGTGATTGGGCAGCATATGGTGGCTCACAATATCAGGGAAAACAACATGCCCAGAATGCAAAAATACGTGGATAGCGATCTTCCGGCCAATATCATAAAATTGCAGGCGGAAGTAGAGAAATTAAAAAAGACAAAAAGCCCCGAACTGGCCAAGACCAAGGAAGAATTGAAAAGTGTGCGGCAGGAACTGGCGGAAATGAAAACCATGAAATCGCGTCTTCCTGATCTGACCTTTGCCTGTTCCATGAACATCAGCCTGGGCGGCGAAACCATTCAGCTGATCTATCCCGAATCGGGGCACACCAATTGCAATATCCTGGTTTTCTTCCCCAGGCAAAAAGCGGTGCATATGGGAGATATATTTTTTAATGAATCGCTCCCCTACATCGATTTTCAGAATGGCGCCAACACGGCCAACTGGATCAGGCAGATTGCCAAAGTCCAGAGCTGGGATATCACTGCCGTCATCCCCGGACATGGACCGCTCAGTGACAAAGAAGGTCTGAATAAGCAGATCGCTTATCTCACGTTCCTGCGTCAGGCTGTCACCAAAGAAATGCAAAAGGGCAGCGGCCTGGAAGCCATGAAAACCGCCATTGTCCTCCCGGCGGAATTCAAGAATTGGCAGTATCAAAGAATTTTTCCCAGTAACATCGAAGCAGTCTATCGCGAAATGACTGCGCCCGTTCAGGAACAAGAAAGTCCCAGGCAATAAAGAACAGGTTGTCTGGGCGGCCTGGGAGTAGCCATGACCTCTTTATTGCAACATGCTTTTGACAGCGAAGTTTTTCGTCAGCAGGGACACCAGCTGGTAGACATGCTGGCCGATTACCTGCAGCAGGTGTTGCGGCGCGCCGATTTTCCGGTCATGCCCTGGCGCGAGCCGGCGGAATTGCGCCGGGAATGGCAGCAGCTGCTCGCCGATCCCCTGCCCGTCTCTTTTGACGAACTTACCGAGAAACTGCTGCAGCAATCGATTCATCTGCACCATCCCCGCTGCTGCGGTCACCAGGTGGCGCCACCGGCCCCGATAACCGCCCTGGCCGAATTGTTCTCGTCCTTGTTGAACAATAGCATGGCGGTCTATGAAGTGGGACCGGCCGGGACGGCGATCGAAAAAGCCGTGCTGGGCTGGCTGGCCCAGCGCCTGGGCATGGCGCCGGGAACCGACGGCATCCTCACCTCGGGCGGCAGCCTGGGCAACCTGACCGGGCTTCTGGCCGCCCGCCGGGAGCGCGGCGGCTGCGACGCCTGGGAAGAGGGTGCCCGCGGCGGCTTGCCCATGGCCGTGCTGGTTTCCGAAGAATCCCACTACAGTGTGGCCCGCGCCCTGAAGATCATGGGCCTCGGCAGCCAGGGGCTGATCAAGCTGCCGGTCGATGACCATTTGCAGGTACGGCCGGAATTGCTGGAATCCGCGCTGACAACCGCCCGGGCCCGTGGCCGACAGGTCTTCGCCGTCGTGGCCAACGCCTGTTCCACTTCCACAGGGGCCTATGATCCGCTGCCGGAAATCGGCGAATTCGCCAAAAGAAACGGCCTCTGGTTCCATGTCGATGCCGCCCACGGCGGGGCGGCCTGTTTTTCGCCGAAGTATCGCCATCTGGTCCGGGGTCTTGAAGATGCTGATTCACTGGTCATTGATTTTCACAAGATGATGCTTTGCCCGGCCCTGGCCACCGCCGTCCTGTTTCGCGATGGCACCGTCTTAAACCGCATCTTTTCACAAAAAGCGAGCTACCTCCTGCCTGAGCAGCAGCAAATACACTGGCAGGACATCGCCCGCAACACCATCGAATGCACCAAGAAAATGATGGGTCTTAAGGTCATGATGCTGCTCAAGACGGTGGGGGAAGGGATATTCTCGGAATATATCACCCGTGTTTATGACCTGAGCCGCGACTTTGCCGCCGTGCTCCAAGGTGAGAGCGATTTCAGGCTGGCTGTCGAGCCTCAGGCCAACATCGTCTGTTTCCGCCATCAGCCCGCCCGCGTGCCGGCCGGCCAATGGGGTGAATACAACGCCCAACTTCGCCGTCAACTTGTTGCCCATGGCCGCTTTTATATTGTCCAGACCACGATTGCCGGTGAAATTTGCCTGCGTTTGACCTTGATGAATCCTTTTACCAATCTAAGCGATCTGCAGGAACTGTTGATTGAGATTCGCCACTTCGGCCAGCGAATCCGGCAAAATGAAAATCATGGAAAAAAGGATGGTTGAAAGACTGGGATGAAAGATTTAAGATCAATTGAATCCGGAAGCATGCGAGGTTACATGGCAAAAAAAATGAAGCTATTTGTTGCTATAATATTTGTAATGGCCTTTACATTATGGCAAACAGGATGCTGCAGTATGCCGCAGCGTTTGCTCCCGGTCAATTTTGACCCGACGGAAATGACCATTGCTGATATTCACCAGGGTTATCGGAACGGAACTCTTACTTGTGAACAGTTGGTGCGCGCTTACCTTAGCAGAATTGCAGCGTATGACCAACCAAATAAACTGAATGCCATTGTTGTGATCAATGCCCAGGCTCTGGAAACCGCCAGGGAGCTGGATAAAGAGTTTCGCGTCACAGGGAAATTAAGACCGCTGCACGGAATTCCCATTATAGTGAAAGACAATTTCAATACCATCGGCCTGCAAACCAGCGCCGGATCGCTGGCCATGAAAGGATTCATCCCGGGCCGGGATGCCTGGCAGGTAAAAAAAATCAAGGCGGCCGGGGCCATTGTCCTGGCCAAAGCGAATATGGCCGAATGGGCATTCAGCCCCAAGGTGACCATCAGCTCGCTGGCCGGAGAAACCCTGAACCCCTACAACCTGGCCCATGTTCCGGCGGGTTCCAGCGGCGGCACGGCCGCGGCCGTGGCTGCCAGCTTCGGAACAGTCGGTCTGGGCTCGGATACCGGAAATTCGATCCGCGGTCCGTCTGCGCACACTGCTTTGGTCGGTTTCAGATCCACTTTGGGTTTGACCAGCAGGTATGGCATTGTGCCTCTGTACCTGCGCAATGATGTGGGTGGTCCCATGGCCAGAACCGTTGCCGATGCCGTGTGTGTTCTGGAAGTGATTGCCGGCTACGATCCGCAGGATCCGCTCACAGAGCACTGTCGGGGCAAGGTTCCCGAGAACTACCGGCAGTTTCTCATGGCCGATGGCTTGCAGGGAGCCAGGGTGGGGGTGCTGAGAATTTTGAGTGAAAAGGATGTCCACCCGCAGATCAAGGTTCTTTTTGAAAAAGCGATCCTGGATATCAGAGTTCTGGGCGCTGAAATTGTTGATCCCGTCGTTATCCCCGGCTTCGCCGCCGTGAGCGCCAACCAGTGGTGTTCGACCTTTAAGGCCGATATAAACGACTACCTGTCGGTTTTTGGCCGGGATGCTCCGGTCAAGAACTTTGCTGAAATCATCGCCAGCGGCAAGTTTGCCGGCTATATCAAGGAAGATCTTGAATATTTCGCTGCAAATTCCGGCCGCGATGAAAAACCCGATTCCCCCTGTCTTGACGTTTACAACGATCCCAAGCGTATAGCCTTTCGCCAGGCCATCGAGCAGGTGATGGACAGCCTGAAACTCGATGCGCTCATTTATCCGACCTGGAACCAGCCCCCGGCCAAGGTCGGCGATTTCAGCGGCTATCGGGGTGACAACAGCCAGCTGATCGCCCCCCATACCGGCCAGCCGGCCTTTACCGTGCCCATGGGTTTCACTTCGGGAAATTTGCCGGCCGGCCTGCAATTCCTGGGCAGGATGTTTTCCGAACCCACACTGATCAGGATCGCCTATGCGTATGAACAGGGAACCCGCCACCGCAAGCCGCCCGAACTGTTCCCGCCATTGGCGGTTATTGAAAAATAGCAAGGGAGAAGTCATGAGCCGGCAAGCGAAAGAATTACTGGTTTTCGAAGACGAACTGTTCAGCTTGGAGCAAAGTGCCGAGTGCCCCATACCCGGTTATTTGATTTTAAGGCTGAAGGGGCCGGAGGCCAGCCTGGCCCAATTGCCAAAAAGAACCGCACGGCTTCTCGGTGTTATGCTAAAGCGAGCGATCAATGCCATAGAGAAGGCGGTCAAGCCCGAGCGGGTCTATATCCTTTCATTCTGCGAGGTCGATCCCCGGCTGCACTTCCACCTGTTTCCCCGCACTTCCTGGCTGCTGAAGGAGTACTTCAAGGCCAACTTCAACGCCAACGACCCGGTAAACGGACCCATGCTGTTCGAATGGGCGCGCAGCGCCTTCGGCCCCGGCAGCCATGTGCCCCAGGGAACGCCCGACATGGAAACCGCCTGCGGGATCATGTGCGACATCTTGAAATAATAGGGAATACACATGAAAAGAATATGCGTCTTCTGCGGTTCGAGCCCGGGCGCCAAACCCGAATATGTCCGGGCGGCACGGCAGCTGGGGGCACTCCTCGCCCAGGGTAGGATCGGTTTGGTCTTCGGCGGCGGCAAGGTCGGCTTGATGGGTCAACTGGCCCGGGCCGCCCTGGAAAACGGCGGCGAAGTCATCGGCGTGATCCCCAGGGAGCTTCATGAAAAGAGGGTGGCTTTCAGCGGGCTATCCGACCTGCGGGTGGTGGGCTCGATGCATGAGCGCAAAGCCATGATGGCCGAACTCGCCGACGGCTTCATGGCCTTGCCGGGCGGACTGGGCACCCTGGAAGAAATATTTGAAATATTGACCTGGGCGCAGCTGGGCATGCACGGCAAGCCCTGCGGCCTGCTCAATGTCGGCGCTTACTATTCGACGCTACTCGCTTTTCTTGACCAGGTCGTGGCCCAGGGATTCCTCGATGCGGCCCATCGTTCCATGATATTGACTGCTGAAAACCCCGAGGAATTGCTGCAACAATTTGAGACCTACCGGCCCTCGACCGCCGATAAGGCGGCCTGGGCGCTGGACCTGGGGCACGTGTAAAACAAGGGCGGTTCGCGCTTGTCCCCGCCAGGGGGAACCGCCCCTACATAAAAACCAATTTGACAGTTTTTTGTCTGTTTGCCACAATGGGATTGGTTAGGAGATAAGGAAAGAGAGAGAATGAACAAGATTGATACAACCAGGTTCCTGCGGCAAATGAAATATCTGCCGGATATTATTCCTTTGGCCAATATTTTGCTGATTGTTGCATTGATTGTATTTCCTGGAGCAATTATGAATTGGAGTTTTCTCCCGGTATTGGAAGAGCAAACAGAAATTAAATATGCCAATTATGAACCGTCAGGTTATTCATCTACGAGTGTGACTATTAAAAAAACTGGGGAAATTTATATTATTGACCGTGAAATAGAAGATTTATCCAAAATGAAAGGTTTATTGGCTGATAGAATGGATGAATTTCAATCGAAAAGGCTTAGAATTTTTGCAGAATCAGAGGCGCCATGGGGGAAAATCATAGACGTATTGCAAGCTGCCAAGGAAGCAGGGGCAAAAATGGTGGGATTCATGATGGCAAGGGAATACAGTGTTTTGCATTATTGGGAAATGAAAAAATTCTATCGTGAAAAGGGATTGAAAGAACCCTCGGTGTCCCAAATAACTCATTAGATTTGTAATGTTTATTAATGAGGGGGCGGTTCGTGAACCGCCCATCTATATTGCATGAAGTTCAATCCGGAAATCCATCATCGCCGGTCCATCCGCTTAAAGGGATACGATTATTCACGGAACGGAGCATATTTCGTGACGATGTGTTCCTGGAACCGTGAATGCATGTTTGGAGAGATCGTTAATGGGAAAATTATCTTGAATAAATTCGGTTCGATCATCGCTGAAACATGGTTATGGCTGGAGAAACGACATGATCATGTTGGATTAGCGGATTTTGTGATCATGCCAAATCATATACATGGAATATTGCTGATTGACCGATATTTGGGCGGTTCCCGAACCGCCCCTACACGAAGAATAAAACCATTGGGACGAATTCTGGGGGCGTTCAAGACACATTCGACCAAGTTGGTGAACAAATACCGGCAGACAGCTGGAGCTCCGATTTGGCAGCGCAATTATTATGAGCGCATCATCAGGGATCAATGCGAATTTGATCGAATTGGCAATTATATTGTCTCAAATCCTGCGAATTGGAATGATGATGAAAATAATCCCATCAATTTATAAATCAGGGAATGGTTATTCTAATTCTTTTTGTAGGGGCGGTTCGTGAACCGCCCTTTGATGACAGGGGATAATTTCTTTATTTCCGCCCGTCCATCTCCGCGATGATTTCCAGCACCCGCGAGTGGATGCGGCCGTTGCTGGCCAGAATGCCGCGGTTGTTGCGCAGGGTCTTGCCAACGGAAAAATCGAGCTTTTTGCCATCGATGTCGCTGACCCAGCCACCGGCTTCTTCCACGAGCAAACTGCCGGCGGCGTGGTCCCAGATCTTCTCGCGGTAATCGGGGGTGGCGGGATTGGGGATGCGCAGGTAGATGTCGGCGTCGCCTGAGGCCACGATGCCGTACTTGACCTGGCTGTCCATTTGTTCGGGTGGATTCGAGATCTGCAGGCTGTGGGAAATCTCGAGTTGGGTGTCCTTGTCGCTGTGCGAGGACTCGTAGCTTTCGACGAATTTCATTCGGGTCGGATCGGTTCTGACGGACGCGCGGATGGGTTCGGCGCTGCCACCCGCGGCCGGGATCTTCCAGCCGCCCTGGCCCTGGATGGCCCAGAACAGGGTGCCGCCGGTTGCCGGCGGCAGGTTCGGGCAGCCCAGGATGCCCAGGCGGACCTGCCCGCCCTGAACCAGCGCCAAAGCGATGGCGAACTGCTCGCCGCGCAGGAAGCCCTTGGTGCCGTCGATGGGGTCGAGGGTCCAGAAGGTCCCGTTCGGTTCCGCTCCGCCCTGGTCGATACAGTCACAGATCTCTTTTTCTTCCATGGGCGCGTCGCATTTTATCAGATAATGAATGATCTTGCTAAATAATTCCCGGTTTTCCGGCTGGCGCAGGGCCAGCGAATCTTCTTCGCCCACGATGGGGATGCCCGGAAAATGGCTGCTCAGAATTTTACAGATCAGGGCCTGAACGGCAAAGTCGGCGATGGTCACCGGGCTGCGATCGGTTTTGGTGAGGGTGTACTTGCCGGTCATTTCATTCTGGATGGTAGCGGCCAGGTTCATGGCGGCGCCGACCGCCTGCAGGCCGATTTCTTTCTGCAACATGAGTGTTCCTCTTTTTTATTGTTGAAGCACGTTGGCCAAATGGCTAACTGCGGCCGAAGTCGTCCTGAAAGCGGGTGATGTCGTCTTCGCCCAGGTAGGTTCCGGTCTGCACTTCGATAAAGACCAATTCTTCTTTTCCCGGATTTTCGATGCGGTGCTTTGTTTTTTCTGGAATGAAGACCGACTGTCTTTTTTCCAACTCGAGCGTTTCCTCGCCCAGGGTAACCCGGGCCTGCCCCTGCACCACCACCCAGTTCTCGGCACGGTGCTCATGGCTTTGCAGGGAGAGCCTTTTGGCGGGTTTGACCATGATGCGCTTGATCTTCAGTTTCGCCTCTTCGAAAAGGATCTCGAACCAGCCCCAGGGCCGTTCTTCCTTGTCATTCATAAGCGGTAGTCCTTTTTGAGCAGGGCCATGTCGGAATCGACCATCATCCTGATCAATTCGGCGAAGTGGACTTTGGGCTGCCAGCCCAGTATTTTTTTGGCTTTGCTGAAGTCGCCGCGCAACAGGTCGACTTCGGCCGGGCGGATGAATTTGTTGTCCAGGACAACGAAATCTTTGTGATCGAGGTCCAGGTGGGAAAAGGCGATCTCCACCAGCTCCTGCACCGAGTGGGTCTCGCCGCTGGCGATAACGAAGTCGTCGGGCTTGTCCTGCTGCAGCATCAGCCACATGGCTTCGACGTAGTCCAGGGCGTAGCCCCAGTCGCGTTTGGCTTCCAGGTTGCCCAGGCGCAGTTCCTTGCTCAAGCCCAGTTTGATCCTGGCGGCATTGTAGGTGACCTTGCGGGTGACGAACTCGATGCCCCTGCGGGGCGACTCGTGGTTGAATAGGATGCCCGAAACACCGAAGATGTTGTAGCTTTCGCGGTAATTGACCGTGATCCAATGGCCATAGATCTTGGCCACGCCGTAGGGGCTGCGCGGATGGAAGGGGGTCAGCTCGGTCTGGGGGATCTCCTTGACCATGCCGAACATTTCCGAAGAGGAAGCCTGGTAAAAGCGGAGGCGTGGATTGACGGCGCGAATGGCTTCCAGCATGCGGGTGACGCCGATGGCCGTGAATTCCGCGGTCAGCACCGGCTGGTCCCAAGAGGTGGGGACAAAGCTCATGGCGGCCAAGTTGTACACTTCGTCGGGTTGGATCTCCGCGATGATCTTGCTGATGGAATACTGGTCCAGCAGGTCGGCCTGGCGAATCTTGATGCGGTCCTTGATGTGTTCGATGCGGTCAAATTTTTCCATGCTGGAACGGCGGACCATGCCGTATACCTCATAGCCTTTCTCCAACAGGAAATCGGCGAGATAGGATCCGTCCTGCCCGGTGACGCCGGTGATCAATGCTTTTTTTGCCATTCGCGCTCCTCTGTTTAGAAGTTATTTTAGCCGAATCGGGGTGGAGAGTCAAATCGCGGGGAGGAGAGGCGGGACATAGGCGCCTTGCCATTTGAAAACAAGCCGCGGAAGTTTTATAATGCGCAGGGAGAAAATGAATGACTCTTGATAATTACATCGAAATTCAGCTGGTTAAAGTAAAAATATCCCGCAAGCAGACCGACAGGCAATTGCTGCAGTGGCTGCTGGAATTGCGGACGCTGCGTGGGCAGATCAGGCATCTGGAAAGCGAAAACAAACGACTGAAGCGGGATTATGAAAAGGTGCTGCTGCAAAACGCGCAGGCCTGACTTTTTGCTTTGCGTTCAGGATAGAACTTTTTTGAATTCTTCTTTCAAAAGCGGCACGAGGGTGAACAGATCGCCGACAATGCCGTAATCGGCTTTTTTGAAAATGGGGGCTTCCGGGTCCTTGTTGACGGCCACGATGATCTTTGAGGTCTTCATGCCCACGAAATGCTGGATGGCCCCCGATATGCCGCAGGCAATGTACAGCTTGGGGTTGACAACCTTGCCGGTCTGTCCAACCTGCATGTCGGCCGAAGCAAAACCGGCGTCGACCGCCGCCCGCGAAGCGCCCAGGCCGCCATTTAGCACCTTGGCCAAGTCTTCCAGTATGGCGAAATTTTCTTTGCCTTTCATGGCCCGGCCTCCGGAAACAATGATCTCGGCTTCGGTCAAATCAATTTTTTGTGAGGCGCTTTTCTCCACGCTGACGATTTTTGTCAGCAATTCGCCGTTGTCCAGGGCCACGGTCTTGATCTCCGGCGCCTTGGCCGCAGCCGTTGTTTCGACGGCAATGACGTTGGGCCTGACGGTGAACAGGGCTGTCCCGGCGTCGATCTGGTACTCGGCCAGCAGTTTGCCCGAATATACGGGCTTGATGGCTTTGCGGGTGTCGAGATCAACGTCCAGGCAGTCGCTGACCAGGCTGGCCTTGGCCTTGGCGGCCAGGCGCGGGAACAGGTCTTTACCCTGGGCGGAAAAAATACCGCAGAAAAGTTCAAGCTTGAACTCCTGGATGACCGCTGCCAGGGTGCGGGCATAGCGGTCGGGCTGATAGGTGAGGTCCGCTCCCTGTACCTGAATAACGGTTTGGATGCCCTGCAACTCTTCCATGTAGGGCTGCACGTCCGGGCAAAACAGCACGGCGTGCACGGGCTGGCCGCTTTTTCTGGCCAGGCTTAGCAGTTCACGGTTCGATTTCTTGAAAATCCCTTCTTTCAGTTCGATATACAATCCAATGTTGGCCATGTTCGTCTCCTAAAGTACCTTGGCTTCTTCGCGCAACAAGCGCACCAGTTCCCGCACCGCGTCGGCCGCTTCGCCGGCAATGACCCTGCCCTGCGGTTTTTCGGCCGGGGCCGCCAGCTTGAGCAGGCGGATGCGGTTCTGGGACTCGTCAATGCCGATTTCGCTCAACGTGATCTTTTTGATCTCGATCTTCTTGGCTTTCATGATGCCCATCATCGAGGCGTAACGGGGGGTGTTCAAACCCTTGGCCGCGGCCACGATGCAGGGGACGGCCATTTCGATCACTTCCCTGGCGCCCTCGTCGATCTCCCTCTCCACCCGGACCTTGCCGCCGTCGAAGGCGAAAGCCATGACATTGGTGGCGACGGGGATAGCCAGTTCCTCGGCCAGCAGGATGTGCAGCTGGTAGGCGTCATCGTCGATGGCTTGCTTGCCCATGAAAATAATTCCGAATTCCTTGTCGGCCCGGATGACCTGGGCCAGGGCCCGGGCCGTGTTCTGATAATCCAGGGCGGCGTTGCATTCCACGTGCACGGCGTGGTCGGCGCCCATGGCCAGGGCGGTACGCAGGGCGTTCTGCACCCGTTCCGGCCCGAGGCACACCGCGGTTACCGTTGAACCTGGGACTTTTTCCTTCAGTTTCAAGGCCTCTTCGATCGCGTATTCGTCATAGGGGCTGACGATCCATTTGATGGCGGCCTCGTTGATCGACCTACCGTCCTTGACCAGAATGCTGGCTTCGGTATCGGGAACTTGCTTGATGCAAACGTAAATATTCACTAGTACCTCCTGAAAATCGGTAAAACTCACTTGAATTTATATAATTTGGCAGTGAAAGGAGTATTTATAACTGAAAAGTGGTTGCTTGTCAATATTGCCTCACCCCCGCCCCCACCCGCGTTGCGGGATGGCATCGCCAGATGCCTCTCAAGGCTTCGGCATGGCGATGCGTACCTCTCCTCAAGGCGAGGGGGCAACCACCTTAATAGAACCCAATAAATGCAGCAATTATCTTGAATTCCCCCTTCTCCTTTAGGGGAAGGGGATGGGGCCGGACTCAGAGGTGGACGAAAACGCCGCCGCTGACGCGGGTCTTGTTAACATCTGAAAAATGGAGAAAGCGCAGGTCGAAACGCAGGGAAAACATGGAGGTGAAAAAAATATGAAAACCGCCGCCCGCCATGGTATAGAAGCGGTACTCGCTGAAACGGAAATTCAGTTTTTCGAATTCGCCTCCCGTTCCCAGGACTGCGTACGGGGCGAATCTACCGAACTTGGGCCGGAGTTTTACGGCGGCGCTCAGGCTGTTCCAACCCGTTTCCTTGATCCGGTAGCCTTCGAACTCGAATTTGAGCAGGGGCACGATGGTACCGGAACCGGCCGACAAACCATAGAAAAAACTGGACGGCTTGCTGATGGAACCGGCGATCAATCCGGCATCCAGGGCGAACGCGTTCAGGGCCAGGAAGAAACAACCGGCCACGACCACTGTTTTTTTAATCATTGTTTTTGCTCACTTTTTGCAGCAGCGGCCTGCCGTAATAATCTATTTCGATTGCCGGCCACACTTTGTGAATATAGAGAGAATAATTTTTTTGGAAAAGAGGGAAAATAATCCCGTCGTTGACGATCGCCTCACTGATGCGGGCGATCTGCTCCATCAGCAGCTCCTGGGAGTTGCTGAATTTGACCTCGTCCAGTTCGCTGAGCATGCGCAGGTACCTGGCGTTGAATTGGTTGAAACTGGACTCCTTCAGGATGCGGCTGATTTTTTCTTCGGCAGGAACTTTTTTTTGAAAGATCTTGTCGATGAGAAGGTACTGAATGGCAGCCGAATTCAGGAAAGCCATTAACTGGCTGTCATCGATGAACAGCGTCTCGATCTTGAAGTTGCTGTTTTTTAAATAGGCGGCCAGGTCTTTTTCCAGGTTGGAAAGCGAGGCGAGGATGTAGAGTTTGATCTCGGAGTGTTTCAGGATGGATGCGGTTTTTTGCGGGGACATGGTCTTGATCTGTATGGAAACCGGCGATTCCTCGTCGCTGGTCAGGGTGCGCAATTCCTTGTATTTGTTTCCCGTGGCCTCGTTGAACCTCTTTAAAAGGGTAAAAAGGGCGATCTTGGTGTTCTGGCCCATATCGTTTTGCAGAAAGCACAGGTAGATGTTCTGGAAAATACCGGAATCGAATTCCCGGAAATTTTCCTTGAATTGGTTCGGGTTGGCCAGGAAGAGGTCGGGCGGTGTGCTTTCGCTGAAAGTGATCTTGACCTTGTCCAGGTAGGTCCGGCCTCCGGCATAAAAGGGATTGGCTTTCAGGGTGAGGTGGTGGTTCTTCTCCCATTCATGGGGAAAAAACATGCCTGAAAATGACATTTCATTTTCGGCCAGCACCACCAGTTCCGGGGCGGTGAGCAGGCTCAGGATATCAGGGTTGTCGGCCAGCAGCTCAATCCTGACCTGGTTTTCGTTGACGCGTACGTTTTTGACCGTCTTGCTCAATTTGCTGGCCGCAAAAAGATCGGAATTCATGAATATTTTTAGCGAAACCTGTATGTTCCGGGCCGTCAGCGGTTTGCCGTTCGAGAAGCTGAGATTGTCCTTGACCGTCAGGCTTAGGGTTTTGCTGCCGGCATCATAGCGGTATTCCTGGAAGACATTGCTGAATATTTCACCGTTTTTTTTCAAATAAAAAAAATTATCGTAGATCAGGGAATAGAAGATCAGGTTTGAATAATTGGCGGTGTTCAGGGTGAAGGAGGTCGGCTCATTCAGCCGGATTGTGATCTCGCCCCCGTAATAGGGTTTGATGGCGAAAATCAAAGCCAGCGTCAGCGGTATGAGCAGCAGTTTACCTTTGTCCATCGCGTTTTCCCCAGAACTGGACCATAAACCGCTCCAGGCCGTCCCGTTCTTGCCTGACGCCGGTCCAGAAGCCCCTGATATTTTGCCAGACGCCTGCTGAGATGAATTGAATTTCACCCGGAATTTTTTCCGAGTATACTAGCCTTTGCCCGCCGTTTTGGATGTCATAAAAAAACAGCTGGTCGGATGTGCGCGTGTAATCGCTGACGGCCAGCCATGCGCCCCCAAGGGCGGCCAAGGAAGCGCCTTTCTTTTCGGGTAGCGGAAATTGCTCTGCGAATTCCGAGGTGAACAGATGATAATTATAGTTGCGGTCGATGAGGTGGACGGCCTGCAGCTGCCCTTCCTGGACGGAGAAATCCAGGGCCAGGGCCGGGGTTGCCTTCTTTTCATAGATGCCCGCTCTGTCGGCCGGATCGCTGAAAGGCATGAAATAAATTTTGTCCTTGAAATAATTCCTGCCTTCATCATAGCGCGCGCCGACCAGGTACGGGTTCTGGTTTAAAATCAGGTATTTGCAGGGAACAAAATCGATTTTCTGGATTTCCTGCCACTGGCTGTTGCGGAAGGTCAGGACCTTGGCGTAGGGTGAAAAATTGTTTCCGGCCGTTAAAACAAGCCCCTGATTCATTTGCAGCAGCAGGAGTTTGCCTTCGTAATGAAGCACCGGATAAATCGGCCTCGTCCATGCCAGTTTGAACTGGAGATACTTCTCCAAGCGCATGTTGCTAGCCAGGTAAATGACGATCTCATCGGGAAAGTAAAAAAAATATTGGTCACGCCCGTCGCTGCCAGCCAGGGACTGGATATCCATTAAGTTTTTTTTGCTTTCGAATTCAAGCAATTTTGAAAAACCCAGTTCGGAAAAAGAAAAATTCCTTGTATTCAGGAAATCCATTTCCCCTTTGCTGAGGGCTTTTTCGAAGTACTTGATAGCGACGATCTTGTCCTGCAGGCGGGAAAAGATGGTCAGCCCGAGACCGGTTTTGCTTTTGTTCTGAATCAATTTCAGGCCCAGCAGGAAATGAAGATCATCGGCCCGGCCCAGATTAAATTCGCCCCGGCCATTGGAGAAATTGATCAACAGGTCGGCAATGTGGATATTCTTTTCGTTTTCCAAACGGGAGATCAGCATTTGATAGATCTTTTGCATGGCCGTGTCGGTCAATTCCGAATCATTTTCGAAGCGGGCGACCGCCACGTTGACATCGAACCTGTTGATAAAAAATGCTTTCAGAAAAGCGGTGCTTTCCATAACCAGTGCTTCGGCGCTTTGCTGACCAAAGACGTTATTGCCATACAAAAAAAGCAACAACAGTGAACAGATCACTTTTTTCATGCGGCGTGGTTCACTTTTTTTTCAAAGTTATCTTCAAGTTGAGATTTATTTTGACGTCGTCGGAATCATCGGGGATCTCCAGTGTGATGGGCAGGTCGATACTTTTTCCTATTGGCATGACCAGGAGCGGTCTCTCGCCGGTATCCTCGTCGGTCTTTATCGCGGCAACCTTGACGGAGTCTGTGTCTTTCTGTTCTTCATCGGTGAAATTGATCTCGGGAATTTCGCTGTCCGATTTGTCACTATTTATTTCCTGGGCATCTTCCAAATCGAATATGTCTTCATCGCCGGACGCTTTCAGGGAATCCTCGGCGTCTACCATGGGGGAAGACAACTCGAAAACCTCCTCCGCCTCGGTATCGGCAACCGGGATTTCCTCGGCCATGTTCTTTAAAACAACATTTTTTTCTTCGGGTTTGGGAGTGGACGAAGTGATTTCTTCCCGGGAAAACATGACGGTCTTGTCTTTCTGGAAAATGGACAACTGATTTTTCAAGTGCAGGATGACCAGTTTGATGATGGCGTGTAGACCTTCCAGCACATTCTCCCCGTTTGTGGCCACGGTCGGAAAAAAAGACTTGTTATCCGGGTTCAAATCCTTGTTCAAGGCACTGATGGGCAGGATCTCCTTGAGATCTCTCTTGTTGAATTGAAAGATCAGAGGAATTTTTTCGAATTGCAGGTTGTTGAGTTTTAAATTCTTTTTCAAATTGGTGAAGCTTTCGACGTTCTGTTCGCGTAAGATGACCTGGGAATCGGCGACAAAGACCACACCGTCGGCTCCCTGAAGCACCAGTTTGCGGGTGGTGTCGTAAGCCACCTGTCCGGGAACGGTATAAAGCTGGATCTTCACGGAGTAATTGCCCAATTTCCCGATCTCCATGGGCAAAAAATCAAAAAACAGGGTGCGGTCGCCGTCGGTATCCAAGGTGATCAGCTTGCCCTTGTTGTCGACTTCGTCACAGTTGAAAATATAGCGCAGGCAGGTTGTTTTGCCGCTCAACGCCGGCCCGTAATACACGATCTTGGCCGTAATCTCCTTGTTGTTGTAATTGACGAAAGCCATTAAAATGGATCCTCTTCACAGGCGGGGTCTTCCCTCGCGCTTTCAAACGGGGGAGTGCTTTGGCTGTTCGCTTCCGGGAAAGAATCCCTGTGGAATTTGTCTCCGGGATAGGAGGATCCCGAACCCTGTCCGGCCGAGTCCTTACGACGGTCCAGGACAATCACGTTGTCGGCCTGGATATCAGTGTTCCACCTGTCCTGGCCGTTCTTGTCCTGCCACTTGCGGGTGCGGATGCTGCCTTCGACCAGGACCATGTCGCCCTTACCCAGGCTTTTTTCGACTTTCTGGGCCAGCGGTCCCCAGGCGACGATGTTGTGCCACTCTGTCGGCAAATCTTTCCAGGCATTGTTGTTCTTGTCAAAATACCCTTCGTTGGTGGCCAGGCTGAATTTGGCCAGTTGCCGGCCGCTGCTTGCCACAACGGTGATCTCGGGATCCTTTCCCATACGGCCAACCAGGATAACACGGTTCAAACTACGGACTTGGCTCATGTTATTCGCTGAACTCCTTGATTTTTTGTCCGGCCAGCGAGGCTTCTTCGGACAAGGGGAAGCGGGAGATCAATTCCTTCAAAATGGCGATGCCTTCGCTTTGCCGACCCATTTCGATCAGGGCATAGCCCTTTTTGAGAATCGCGGCGGCAGCCTTGTCGCCGTCCCTGTATTTTGCCAGCAGTTCATTGAATGTATTGATGGCGTCCTGGTATTTTTTTTTGGCGTAAAAACATTCACCGATCCAATACAGGGAATTGTCGGCCAGGCCGCTTTCCGGGAACCTGAGGATAAATTGCCTGAATCCTTCAATGGCCAGGTCGAAATTTTCCTTGATGTAATCGGAATAGGCCGCGTAATAGATGCTGGAAGGATCCTGGGTCAGAGAGGTCTCGTCGGGTGTGGTGGAAGTGGCCGTCCCTGCCGGCAAGGTTCCCACCGGGAACTTTTCTATTTTGTCGTCCAGTTTGTTCAGGGAATTTTTCAGATCGTTCAATTCTTCCTTGAAAAACTGCATGCTGAGCATGAAATTTTCTTTGCTTTGTGTTAAATCGGCCTGGTTCCTGGCAATGGCACTGATTTTTTCATCGCTGATGCCTGATTTTTTAAGCAGTTCTGTGACCTGGGCGGAAAGTTTGGCGATAGATTCGGAAAGTTTCTGCATTTCGTCCAGGATGATCTGGGTGTCCTTTTTTACCGCCCGGAGCGGCAAATTGAGTAACAACAGCACCATCAGTGCCGGAATGAACTTTGGCTTCATGCGGGCTATTTTTTGGTGATGACAAACTCGGCGCGGCGGTTCTGAAAGTAGGAATCTTCGTCCTCGCCCTGAACCAGCGGCTTGTTTTTGCCGTAGGAGATGATCTTGATCTTGGCGGCATTCATGCCCAGGGAGACCAGGTAATTTTTAGCGGCTTCGGCTCTTTTTTCGCCCAGGGCGATGTTGTATTCAATGGTGCCCCTTTCGTCGCAATGGCCCTCGATCAAGACTTCCACGCTGGCGAACTTAAGCAGCCAGTTGGCGTTGGCCTGAATAATGGCCTTCATGTCTTCCCGGATCGTGTATTTGTCGAAGTCGAAGTTGATCCTTTTTAGTATCTGATCCTTGTTTAGTTCTTCCAGGGATTTCTGCTGGAAGATCTCTTCCTCGCTCAGCACGGGTTTTTCGACCTGGGGGGTTGGTTCTTCCACTTTTTCCACCACGGGCTCTTGAACGGGCGCGACCTTAGCGGCTTTTTTACCGCAGGCATTAAACATCAGGATTAGTGACAGTGCTAACAAAATCAACAGACATTTTTTCATGGATCCTCCTTTTATTATTTATACTAAAAATATAATATATAAGAAATATTTTGTCAAATGTATCGGGGGCTTTATTTGGGTGATTTCGGCGATTTCTGCCATTTCGGCATTTTGTTCTCGCCGCTGGCCGTGATCTGCCGGACATTACGGCCATCGTAATCGACCAGGTACAGCTGATACTTGCCGCTGCGGTTCGAGGAAAAGACCAGGTGCCGGCCGTCTGGCGACCAGGAGGGATTTTCGTTGCGGCCGGCGTTTTCGGTCAATTTGCTGATCTCGTTGCTTTTCAGGTTGAAGACGTAAATATCGAAGCGGTTCTCGATGCGTGAAACAAAAGCCAGGCGCATGCCGTCGGGCGACCAGGCGGCCGAATCGTGGTAGGAACCTTCGGTGGTGATGCGGCGGATGTTGCTGCCTTCGGCATCCATGATGTAGATCTGCGGTGTGCCGTTGCGTTGGGAAGTGAAGGCGACCTCGCGTCCGTTGGGACTCCAGCAGGGCGATGTGTCGATGGCCGGGTTGAAGGTCAGCCGCTTTTCCTGGCCGCTTTTCATGTTTTTCAGATAAATTTCGGCATTGCCGTTCTTGGAAGACGTGTATACGATCTGCTCGGCAGTGGGAGACCAGTCGGCCGCGTAATTGCTGCCTCCGCTTGACAGCAATTCCGTTTTCCCGGCATAGATGTCAAACATGAACAGGTCGGGATTGAGGTTACGGTACGACGTGTATAGGATTTTTTCATTGTCGGCGCTCCAGGAAGGCAGCATGTCGATGGCGCTGCTGAAGGTGATGCGGATCGGGCGGAAACCGTCGTAGTCCATGATGTAAATATCCTTGTCCCTGCCTGTTTCGGATACATAAACGATCTTCGATGTAAAAAGCGGTTTTTCACCGAAATGCTTCAGCATCTCGTCGGCGGCGCGGTGGGCGATCAGGCGGCTCAGTTCCTTTTTGCCGCCGAAATTCCTACCGAAGATGAACCTGGCGCTTGCTACTTCATACACTTTAAATGAAAAAATGATGCGTTCGTCGGCTGTGATTTCCAACTGGCCGGAAATGAGGATATTGGCCTGGATTGAGGCCCAATCCTTGAAATTGATGGCGTTGTGATTGAAGCGGGGAATATAGGAATAATGCTCGCGCGGCACCATTTTGAAGATGCGGGAAAACTCAAGGTCTTTCCATATGGTCTCGTAGATCGTACTTTTTACTTCGCTTTTTTGCGCCGCTGCTTCGCTGAACTGGAATTCCGGCATGGCCACCGGGATCATGGGCAACCCTTCCTTGATGCGGATGGTGATCTCCTCCTGGCCGCGCAGTTGCCAGCTCAACAAGCAGATGAAAAGAAACAGGACTATTTTTTGTATTTTCATTATTTCTCCCATTCGAATTCAAAATGAACGACCAGGTATTGCGAGGAAAAATCATTGGGCAGGGGAGCGAAGGGTGCGGCGTTTTCGATGGCCCTCCGGGCTGATAGATCAAGGGAACTGACGCCGCTCGGGCGTTCCAGCCGCAGGTCGCTGATTTCACCGTTGCGGCGGATGATGAAATAGACGCCGGTGATGTGTTTGCCTTTCAGCCCCGGAGCGACCAGTGAACTGTACCATGAAGAAGATATGCGGTTGCGTAAAAGGTCAATGTAATATGCATGCGGGAAATAACCTCCGGGGCCGCCCGGGCCGCTGCCCCAGCCATTGCCATCGCCGCTGCCGCCTCCACCGCCGGAAATTCCGGTTTTCAGCCCTTCGCTTGTGACGTTACCCTGGATCGGAGTTTCGCTTTTGGCGATGGTCCTTTCCTTGCGGACAACCGAGATCATTTTGTCATCTTCAACCGTTTTTTTGCTCTCTTTATCGGGAAAGCGCAGAGGAGATTGAAATTTCTTTTCCACCGTCAGGTTCTTGACGCCGCCGCCCTTTTCCTCGATCAAAGCGGCCTGGGTCGGGGCTTCCTGTTTGAGCGTACCGGCTGCCTTGCCGCTGCCGCCTCCACCGCCTTTGCCGCTGCCCCCCCCGCCGCCTCCGCCGAGTTGGACCAGGTCAACGTAGTAGGTCATTTCACCGCTGTTTTTCCGCGCCGGGGGAATCATGAATAGCACGGCCAGGGAGATGTGGAGTATGACTGAAAGCAACAGTGTGGACTTGAATTTCATTGCCGCGACTTCTGCTCCACGATCATGCCAACCGTGTCCACGCCGGCGAGCTTGATGATGTCCATCACTTCGATAACGTATCCATAAGAGAGATTTTTGTCTGCCTTGAGAAAAACGATTTTCTTGTCAATGTTCAAAAAATGGCTTTTCAGGCGGGATTCCAGAAAATACAGGTTTACGATCTGCTCATTCATGTATATATAGCGGTCCTTGGTCAGGGTCAGGACCAGGCCGCCCGAACTCGGGTTGGTGCGGGTTTCGGCCGACGGCAGTTTGACCGTGATCCCGGTCTGCATCATCGGGGCCGTGACCATGAAAATGATCAGCAGCACCAGCATGACGTCGACCAGCGGCGTGATGTTGATCTCGGCCAGGTTGCTGTGCAATTGATGTCGGGATTGGACTTTCATCAGTTTAGTTTTTCGCTTAAGTTCAGGAATTCAAGGATGAAATCTTCCATTATGGCAATGAGCACTTTGAGTTTGTTCAGCAGCAGGTTGTAGAAGATGACCGCGGGAATGGCGGCGAACAATCCCAGGGCGGTAGCGATCAGGGCTTCGGCTATGCCGGGGGCGACAGTGGCCAGGTTGGCGTTCATTTGGATACCGATCTGCTGGAAGGAATTCATGATCCCCCAGACCGTTCCAAACAAGCCGATGAACGGAGCGGCCGAGGCGCAGGTGGCCAGGAAACCGTTCAGTCGTTCAAAACGGGTGATCTCCTGGTTGGAGGCCCGAAGCAGTGCCCGGTGCAGACTGTCCAGGTCGAGTTTTTCCAGTTTTTGCCCGCTTCCGGTCTGTTGGGCGATCTCCCGGTAACCGAAACGGAATATCTCGCCCAGGGGATTGTTGCCGTATAATGATTTGGCATTGTTGATCTCGCTGAAGTTCTTGTTTTTCTTGAAAAAATTCAGGAATTTGAAACTGTTTTTTCTGGCCCGCGAATATTCCATGAGCTTGAAAATGATGATCGCCCAGGAAATAATGGAAAACGCCAGCAGCAGCAGCAAGACCAGTTTGACCACTAAGGACGCGTTCTGGATCAGGTAGATGAAATCGCCATTGTGGTTGCCGGGATTGATCGTGAAGAGTATGTGTTTCATTGCTTTATTTTTACCATAATTCCCAGCCATTTTCAACCCTGAGGGGGTTTTGTTTGGCCCGGGCAGGGAGTTTTCAGTGGCCTTGTTGTATATGGCACCGTTTTTCAGGCCCAGGGCCGCTTTTTTGCTTGGCTGGAGGGCGGAATTTGATTTTTTTGCGGAATGATTATACAATTCAGCCTGCAGGTGAAACAAATGAAAACAAAAATAAAGGAATTGATAAAGCTGCGCGAAGAAAGAGACGCTGCCGGCGGGTTGGAGAAACTGGCCCAGCGCCGGGCCCGCGGCTTGATGACCGCCAGAGACCGCATCGAGTATTTGTTCGATCCCAATACCTTTGTCGAGTTGCAGGGATATGTGGTTCACCATTCGGGCAATTTCGGCCTGGAAAAGAAAAAATTCCTCGGCGACGGCGTGATCACCGGTTTCGGCAAGATCAACGATCAGGTCGTCTATGTTTATTCCCAGGATTTCACCGTTCTCGGCGGCTCGCTGGGAGAAATGCATGCCCGAAAGATCGTCAACATCATGGACCTGGCCCTGAAGGCCGGGGCGCCGGTCATCGGCATCAATGACTCGGGCGGCGCCCGCATCCAGGAAGGGATCAACAGCCTGGCCGGTTACGGCGATATTTTTTTCCGCAATACCATTTCTTCGGGCGTCATCCCCCAGATCTCGGTGATCATGGGGCCCTGCGCCGGCGGCGCCGTGTATTCCCCGGGGATCACCGACTTCGTCTTCATGGTCGACAAATCCAGCTACATGTTCGTCACCGGTCCGGAAGTCATCAAGGCGGTGAACAAGGAAGAGGTGACGTTCGAGGAACTCGGCGGCGCCCAAAGCCATGCCTCCATTTCCGGCGTGGCCCATTTTGTCGGCCACGATGAAAAAGACACCCTGGACATGGTCAAGGAGCTGCTCAGTTACCTGCCGTCTTCGAATATGGAACAGGTGGCGGATGCCGACAGCGGCGATCCCTTCGATCGCATGGACGACAAGCTGAACGAGATCGTTCCGGTCAACCCCAACAAGCCTTACGACGTGAAGGAATTGATCATGCTGGTGGTCGACCAGCAGAAATTCCTTGAAGTCCACAAAAGCTACGCCCAGAACCTTGTGGTCGGCTTTGCCCGCCTGGGCGGCAAGTCGGTCGGCATCATCGCCAACAATCCCGGAATTTTCGCCGGTACGCTCGACGTGCAGGCCTCGCTGAAGGGGGCGCGCTTCATCCGTTTTTGCGACGCCTTCAACATCCCGCTGGTCAGTTTCGTCGATGTCCCCGGATTTTTGCCGGGCCGCGACCAGGAGCAGCTGGGCATCATCAAGCACGGCGCCAAGATGCTTTACGCCTATTCCGAAGCCACGGTTCCCAAGCTGACGGTGATCACGCGCAAGGCCTACGGGGGCGCCTACATCGTGATGAGTTCCAAGCACCTGGGTGCCGACGTGGTCTGCGCCTGGCCGACGGCCGAGATCGCGGTCATGGGGCCGCAGGGAGCCATCAACATTATTTTCAAAAAGGATATCTCCGAAGCCGTGGAGCCGGAAACGGTCCGTGAACGGCTGATCTCCGAATACAAGGAAAAATTCGCCAATCCCAAGGAGCCGGCGGCCTACGGCTACGTGGACGAGATCATTTTGCCCGTGGAGACCCGTCCCTTCCTGATTAAAAACCTGGAAGCCCTGGCCGGCAAATCGCAAAAATTGCCCTTGAAAAAACACGGCAACATCCCCCTCTAAGGTGAGGTCATGAAAGAAAAAGTACTGATTCCCACCCGGGGCGTCATCGCCCTGGATATCATCAACTCCCTGAACAGCATGGGCATGGAAACCCTGCTGATGCATTCGCCTGAAGACTCATTGAGCCTGCCGGTCAAGCTGGCCGACCGCAGCTACAAGTTTTATTCTTCGCGCCTGGAAGACAGTTACATGGACGGCGAGGCCATCCTGGAAAAAGCGCAGGAGGTGCGCGCCGATTATATCCATCCCGGCTACGGCTTCCTGGCCGAAAGCCCGCAGTTCGCCAAGCTCTGCCGCGACAACAATATCCGCTTCATCGGCCCCGACAGTTCGGTGCTGGCCGCCGTGGAGAACAAGATCAAATTGCGCGAGACCGCCGCTGCCCTGGGTCTGCCTGTCTTGAAATTCTCCAAATTGATCAGGAGTCCGCTGGATTTCGATTCCTGCAACGGCGATTGCAACTTCCCGATCATCATCAAGCCGCTGAAAGGCTCGGGCGGCCGGAGCATCCGCGTCGCCGACTACCGGCGCGATGCCCAGGAGCAGATCGCCAACCTGCTGAAACGCGAAGAGAACACGCGCAACGGAGTGTTTTTCGAAGAATTCAGGCCCTATGCCCGCCACATCGAGATCCCGTTCTTCCGCGACGTCAAGGACAACATCCTTTTTCTGCCTGAAATCGAGTCGTCGATCCAGCGCCGTTTTCAAAAGATATTCCAGGAATCGCCCTCCCCCAACCTGAACGAGCGCTTGCGCACCTGTCTCTACGAGCGTTCCCAGGCCCTGCTCAAGAAGATCAACTATGTCGGCCTGGGATACGTCGAGTTCATCGTGGAAAACGACGAATGCCTGTTTTCCGAGATCAACCCCACCTTCCAGATCAACACCCTGATCTCCGAGGTCCACATGACCGCGAATTTCCTGAAAAAGCAGGTGGTGATTTCGCGCGGCGAACTGCTGCACCATGTGCATGGGATCAAGATCGTCAAGCCCAAGCACCACGTGCTTCTAGTCTCGCTGATGGCCGAGGACCCCTACAACAATTTCCTTCCCTCCACGGGCCAGATCAACCATTTTTTCCACTACTCGACCATCCGCAATGTCTTCAAGACCACCCTCTATACCGGGGCGCGGGTAACGCCGATGTATGATCCTTTTATCGGCAAGATCCTGACCTACGCCGTGGAGCGCCCGAACGCCATCAACGACATGCGCATCTTCCTGGACAACATCATCATCCGCGGCATCCGCACCAACCTGGTTTTTCTGAAGCACCTGCTGGAGAACGCGGAATTGCGCAGCGGCGAGACCATCATCGATTTCCTGCACCTGAAGTTCGACTTCAGCAAGCTGAAAAACACGGAAGAGGAGTCGCTGGTGGCCGCCGGCCTGCTGGCCGCCGCCTTTCACATCGACAATCGCAGGAAGAACTACAACGCCAAGCTCGAAAAGATGAAGCAGCCCGGATTTTTCAAGCGCCTCTTCGGCGGCTATTGAGGTGAACGATGAAGTACAAATTCCACGTGGATAAGAAGATCGTCGAGGCCGAGATCGCCAACAGCGCCACCTTCCATTCGCCGACCGAAATCAAGGTCGACAAGACCAGACTCGAAATTCTGATTGGTGAGGTCAAGGACGAGGAGGTGCTTTCGTTCTTTGTCGACAACAAGCTGCACCAGGTGGAGATCGTCCGCGACGAAGGCGGTTATCCCCAGGGAATCTATATCGACGACGAATTCTTCTCGGCCGCCCTGCTGAAAATCGACCGTCTGTTTTTGTATAAAGAAAAACCGGTCAGTGCCTCCAAATCAGGCGTAGTCAAGAGCTTCATTCCCGGCTACATCAAGAAGATATTTTTCCACGTCCAGGACCGGGTCGAGGAGAACGACATCGTGCTGATCCACGAGGCCATGAAGATGGAGAACGAGATTCGCGCCCCCAAGTCCGGGGTCATCAAGTCCCTGGGCGTGCACGAGGGGGACAACATCCTGGCCAACCACCTGCTCTTCGAGATCGAGTAGCGCTCCGCGTTTTTTTTATCCTGGCCTGGTTGCTGTGGTTCAGTCTATGGTAATAAAAATGCCCTGAATCAGGCATTTTGAAGATGTGTGGCTTAAAATAAGATTCTTATCCTGAGCAGAGGTCAAGATTTGCACAGAGGATGACCGTTCGCCCTCACTTTTTCCACAACAGTTTCACGCGGTGCGCTTGAAATTTGTTTTTTTTCCCTTGAGGTATAATCGACCCATGGGGCAAATTGATTTTCCTATCAGTTATCAGTCAATATCACCCTCAATTTCACCAAAATCCTCAATGTCTGGCTCTTCAATCTTGTCGGGGACTTCAAAAGGCGCAACTAATGTTGTTGGTTTATTAACATTCGTCTCAACTCTCTTTTTATTTCTCACTTTGATGTCTTTTTTTGAAGAACATTTTTTCCCAAGGAGAGGTCGAGGTGGTGAAGGTGAGGGCGGTGAGCCCAATAATACAGATATTGATTTCATTATGGGTGTGTCATTGTCAGCATTTAAAATAGGAGTGATGATTAATGCACCTATAATAATGAGGTGTAAAAAAATCGAGACAGGAAAAAATAACCACCTTTTAGTTAATCTCTTTTTTTCAAGCAAATCACAAAATAAAACCTTTTTCATGTTTACCTCCTTAAATCTTTTCTTACATTATTTATATGTGATTTTTTGGAGGTTTTTTCGTTCTGAATCAAGATTTAGAACAAGTTTATAACTTAATTACATGCTGCTGCATTTAAATAAATATACTGATAAACTCAAGAACTCAAACACTGTCACCTAGATCTTGTTTATTGCCGGTTTGCTTCGAAAGTGCCGAGGATCAATGCATCTCCAACATCGTTATAAAGATAACCGGCCATATGATCCGCATCACTCATAACTCCCACAAACATAACATGCTTGGCAGAGCCTGTTGATTCGTCAATATAATAATGGCAGGGGAAGCGTAGATTAAGACCATCAAAATCATAGGTCTGTTTTCTTTTATTGTAGAGCCAAACTTCTTCGAGTTCGTTAAAAGAGAATTGCCATTCTTCCGGGAGGTTGAAACGAAAAGGTTCGGAGCCGGCATTATAGGTCACTTTAAAATCCCAGGTACCAACAACATCAAAAAGCTTCAATTCGTTGATCATGACAGCTTCAATAAAACCAACTCTTTGGGTGCCATCCTTTAACTCACCAGTAATATGCCTGGATGATAACCTGGTACAAATAAAATTAAACTGTAGAGTTGTATGGCGATATCTGTCTTCATAGGGGAAACTTAACCGGATTTCATCTCCATCAGTGGTGTATGTCCCTTTATTTTCTGCAAATAAATCAAAATTACCGTCATCATACAAGGTTATAATCATAATCCAGGGCAGATTTAATTTACTTGACTCATCATAGGAAATTTCAAACCGCCATATCCCGGCTATCTCACTCATAAATTCATCAATCCCGGTAGTTTTACAGCCACTAATCAGCACCAGCAGACAAACTGCAAAAACACAATAGGAAATTCCTTTTTTCATCTCAATGAAATATTAAGGGAATTATTGTTAATTGTAAATAGATTGTAAGAGTCCATAACATATTGGACTTTTTGTTATTTGTCCTCAGCGAATCGATATAATAGCGCAAAGGTGTTTTTTTGTTAAGCGAGCGGTGGGGTTTTTCGGTGTTGAACCAGATAAGGTATTCCATCAAGTTATGGTTAAACTCCACGAGGTCATCACTAAGGAGCTCATCTTCATGCCATTGTATATGTTGTTCTTCGACAGTACGGTTAAAGCGTTCGAGGGGACCTCCGGGGTTTGGTCTCGATTTTAGATTTAACTAACAATATTTGAGATCCCGTTTGCAGGAAGTCATGGTGTCAGAACTCCAGAATACAAAAAAACAAAGCTGATCAAAACATATGTATTACATAAATGATCTGGTAAGTCAATTATTTTATTGACATACTTCATATATTATGTTATATTTTTATCAGGAGCAAGCATGGAAACTACAGTTATTACTTCAAAAGGCCAGGTGGTCATTCCGGCCAGGATTCGTCGCCGGCTGAACATCAAGCAGGGAGCAAAATTCAACGTCGAGGAGCGCGATCAGGAGATTGTGCTCAAGCTGTTGAATGCCGACTATTTCAAAAAGATATCCGGAACCCTGAAGACCAAGGGAAAACTATCCAAGTTGCTCCTCGAGGAGCGGAAACTGGCAAAAGATCGGGAGGGGTGAGCCATGCGCCGGGTTCTGGATGCCCATGCCTTGATGGTTTTTCTGGAGAAAGAACCGGGATTCGAAAAGATTGAAGCCCTGTTCATCGCGGCCGTTGAGGATGATGAACCACTGCTCATGTGCACTGTAAACCTTGGTGAGGTTTTCTACATCGTGCATCTGGAATGCGGCGCAGCGAAAGCTGCAGAGATCGAGGATCTCATGCATACTCTGCCAATCGAAATAGTAGCCGCAGATTGGCCCCTTGTCCGCAAGGCGGCCTTACTCAAATCAAGGTATAAACTTTCTTATGCCGACTGCTTTGCCGCTGCGCTTGCGCAAGCCAATAAAACCGAACTCGTTACCGGCGATAAGGAATTTAAAAATATAGAAAGTCTTATTAAAATCATGTGGATCGGCGGCAAAACTTAAAAGAAAAAAGCCAACCCTATACTTGCAAAGTGAATAGAATAAATATAAAGGAATGTTAATTGGATAAGGGAGTTAAAAAATGTATCAATGCTATCAAAACAATCTTGTTGCCGGCAACGAATCATTCCCCATATCCCGGATCATTGGCGAAAACCTGCTGCATTTGACCACGTGG